>NZ_JAQMSD010000164.1 GCF_028330525.1 Spirulina sp. CS-785/01 | reverse complement strand
GGTTAGAAGATAGCACAGAAACCCCTCAACCTAGTGCAGAAAGTGAAGACTTATCCTTAGAAGATAGTGGAGACTTATCACTAGGAGACGATTGGTTAGAAGATAGCACAGAAACCCCTCAACCTAGTGCAGAAAGTGAAGACTTATCCTTAGAAGATAGTGGAGACTTATCACTAGGAGACGATTGGTTAGAAAAGAGTACCGAAAGTGAACCTCAACCGTCGTCAGAGGAACAAGAAGACGAGTTTCAAGATACAATCTTTACCAGTTCAGATTGGCCAGAAGAATCTCTAGAATCTTTAGATTTCTCTGAATCTTCAGAGGATGATTTACAAATTGAAGCATGGGATAATCCTTCTAATGTTGATTTTGAGTCCCCGTCAGAAGAAGATGAAGAATCCCTCTCTGGATTTTTCCGGACGGTGGAATCGGAGGAACAAGAAGAAACTCCAGCAAGGTCTTCAGTGGAGGAAGAAACCGGAGAAGACGATGATTTTGCGTTTAATGTATCCCCTGAAGAAGATGAAGAATCCCTCTCTGGATTTTTCCGGACGGTGGAATCGGAGGAACAAGAAGAAACTCCAGCAAGGTCTTCAGTGGAGGAAGAAACCGGAGAAAGTGAGGAGTCTAGTGATTTCTTTAATATTGATCGGTTTGTCGGTGAGGAGGAAGAAGAACCCGATACAGACGGAGGTTTCCCCGACTCCGATGATACCCAATGGGATGATTTTACCTTAGCAACGTCTGAACCGGATTTACCCGACTCTCAAGGACAATCTCTGGATTTTGGGGATAGTGAAGGAGAGGAAGATTGGGATGTTATCGTCTCACAACAAGAAGATACGGAAGATACAGAAGCATCTTGGTTTGAGGATTCTGAGTTGGAGTTACCGGATTTTGCAGAAATGAGTGATTCGGAACAACCGATGGTGACTCCTCCCCCTCCGGAAACAGAATCCAAGGATGAGGAGGAACAGGAAGAACCGATGGTGACTCCTCCCCCGACTTCTGTTGAACCGGAAGAAGATGATGATTGGGGTGGGTTTATTGAGTTTATGGAGGAAGATTGGGAGTTGGATAGTTCTCCCAGTCAACCTACGTCTTCTCCTCCTCCGTCAACGGAAGACAGTACACAAGAGGTAAATGCACAAGAGGAGAATTTTGTCAACCCCTTTGAGTTATCAGAGGAGGAAGATTGGGGAGCATGGGTAGAGGAGTCTCCCCAACCTGAAGAAGGGGATGAAATGATTGATCCTTTTGCGATGTCGGAGAATGGGAATAATGACAACTATACGTCGGTGGTGGAGGAAGATTGGGAAGATTTCACGGTGAGTGAATTAGAACCTTATCCTAATCCTCTTGAAGATCGTTCTGGGGATTCTGAGATTTTAGGGGATAGTGAAAACGGAGATGCTGATCCTTTAATTGGGGAGGGGGACAGTGATTTTGCAACTTTTGATGAGAATTGGGAGGATGATTTGTTTGGCGATGATTTCATTTTTGAGTTACCTGATTCTGAGAATAAGCAGTGAGCAATTAGCAATTCACAATTAGCAATTCACAATTAGCAATTACCCATTACCCAAAATCAAAATGTCCTCTAATCCCTCTCCACTGGAAAAAAAACAAAATACTGCTCCGAAAAAAGGAGCGAATACAAAATCTAAACCAGAGCAAATTTTGGGGAATTTTGCTCAATCCATTAGTGAGATTGTGGTGGATTTGACGGCTTTAGAAATTAATACGATGGTGGTTGATCGGATTACGGGAGATAAGTTTATTCCCTGGCAAACCTACTGTAGTCTTTACGAGATTAATCGACAGAATGCACAACGGTGGGGAATTGATGAAGAAACTCAAAAGCGTTATTTGTCTTTGCGGAATCAATTGGCGTTAGAATATGTACTGGTGACAACAGATCAGGAGTCTGGACTCTATGAGGAGCGTATGAAACAATATTTGAATGCTCCTCCTGCACAAATTCCGCTTCCTAATCCAAAGACAAATAATCCAGGGGAGTTGGAGAAATTACGATCGCTGTTAAAAAATAACCATTTTGTGCGATCGCTGCGTAAAATGTCAGAATTAAAAGCCTGTCTTGACAACCATCAGCGTAGTATTGATGAAAAAGTGAGTGATTCCCAAACCCCTAATAAATCCCGTCAAGTCATTGGGCAAGAAATTAAAACCGATATTATCTATGCTCAAACCGTGATCCAACTCGATGGCGATATGATCACTCGCTATAGTAAAGAAATCTTAGATCATCCCCATAAAGACTTAATTTTAAAACTCCATCAAGAAAGTGTTGCAGCAGGGGAAAAACAATGGCGTGGCCTATTTGAATTTATCGTTGATTTGATGCAGCAAGCGGTTGAAAAAGGTTGGAATTTGTTAACTAAATCATAATTCGCATTAAAAATTTCCTGTGTGGTGCAGTGGTTATTCGTGGATGGCTGAATTCTTTAACCTCAAAACAACGAACTTCTCCCCCTGAAGCGCGTTATCTTTATTTGAATCGCAATATTCGTCTTTTATTAGAAAGGCACAATTCACACCAGAGTTATTTACAGGCCATTCATTTCTATCTTAACCCAGAAACCCTAGACGCGATACAACAAGCCAAAGAAAGCGAACAACGCCTTTATATCCCGAAAAAGTTTCTCTCGGTGCTGAGGTATTATCTCTTTTTTGCTGAACGAAACAGCTTAACCTTGGGACTCAATGTTTTAAGTTATTATGAACAAAACCAAGCCGTAAAGCCATTGGTACGGAGTTTAATTTCCTTTGACGGTGATATTGTTTATCAAATTGATCAAACTTGTTTAGAAGATGAAGCCTTGGCTCAAAGTTTAACTATCTCCCATTATTGGCTCATTGAACAGCTTTTAACCGCGTTACGATTAGCTTGGACTGACTGGTTTAAAAAACTGGCGTGGATTCCTTATTTACTGATTCTTGGGGGAGTCATTGTTTGGGATATCCATGCTTTGCAAAAGGGTGAATTTCCCCTATGGCAAATCATTGCGTCTTTTCTGTATAGCATATTGGGTAAACCGATTTTAGCTTGGCTCTTACAACAACTCTTTGTCTTGTTGCGTCGTTGGTTCTTTCGGAAAATTTTATTTGGGGGATGGTCGCAACAATATCAGTTTAAGCAAAAACTATTAAACTGGCTCAGTCGCCTAGGGGTTTAACCCCGTTCAAGGTTAAGATAGGATTGCCCCAACTCCCTATAGGCGCATGGTTACAGTCTCAGTTATTATCCCCATTTATAACGGTGAAGCCGATCTCCGTGATCTGCTAGACTGTTTGCTCAAACAAACCTATCCCTCCGACCAAGTAGAATATTTGCTGGTTGATAATAATAGCAGCGATCGCACCGCCCATCACCTCCAGCAAGCCGTCCAAACCTTCCAAGATCACCACCTCACCCTCCGTCCCCTCTCCCAACCCGACATTCAAAGTTCCTACGCCGCCCGCAACACCGGAATCCGCGCCGCCCAGGGGCAACTCTGCGCCTTCACCGACGCAGACTGTCGCCCCCAACCCAACTGGTTAACCCACCTCCTCCAACCCTTCGAGAAGCCGGACATCGGCATTGTGGCCGGAGAAATCATTGCCCTTCCCAGTCATACCTTTCTAGAACGCTACGCCGACAAAAAAGACACCCTCTCCCAAAAACACACCCTCAACCACCCCTTTTGCCCCTACGGCCAAACTGCCAATCTAGCCATCCGTCGTGCCATCTTTCAAGAAGTCGGTTTATTTCGCCCCTACCTCACCACCGGAGGAGACGCAGACATCTGTTGGCGCATCCTCAAAGACAGTCAATGGCAAATTGAATTAGCCCCCCAAGCCATCATCCGCCACCGTCACCGGGCTACCCTCGCCGAATTACGCAGTCAGTGGCGACGCTACGGCAAATCCAACCGCTACCTCCATGATCTCTACGGCGTGGACCTCATGCGTCCTTTTAGCGTGAAGTATTCCACCTATCTCCTCACCCGTTGGTTACTCAAAGACCTCCCCAAAAATACCGTCAAACTCCTGTTACGTCGGGCCAATCTTCTGGATATGGTCAGAACCCCCCTAGATTTAGTCACCTTCCAAGCCCGCAGCGAAGGCCAACAAACCGCCCAACTCCCCGAAAAAGCCAGTATGATCGAGTATTTTTAAGCCTTCAGAGGAGGTAAGCATTCAGCTATTAGTGGTCAGCCCTCTGCCTTCTAAACCCTCCTGCCCTCTGCCTTCTGCCTTCTAAACCCTCCTGCCCTCTGCCTTCTAAACCCTTCTGCCCTCTGCCCTCTGCCTTCTGCCTTTAAAAAACTTCTGCTAAAGATTGCATAATTTTCCGGGCTTTCCTAAAGATACAAATAGAACCAAGTCAAGGATGAGACAGAACAACCCTGATGCTTCCCAGTGAAGTCCATATTTTCTGTCCTCTCCCCTTGTGTGATCATTCCCAAGGAGTAATCCCGGATGGCTTTACACGCGAGTGATAACGAAGTTCCCTTTTATCCTCCCCGTCGGCGAGATAGGGTGGCCCGTTTCTCAACCCTGTTAGTGTTTGAACCCTTGCAGGGTCGGGTTCGGTCTCAATGGGCCTGCGATCGCAAATTCCAATCGCAGCTTCAACAAATCATCGCCACCTCTCCCCAACGAGAGGACAAAGACTGGCTGATTGATTTTCTCACCACCCTCCGAGACCCCTCTCAACCCCAATCCAACCGACAAACCGCCCAAAAAGCCCTACTCTGCTTTTACCAAGAAACCTGCTTTTGGATCACCAAAAAACTCTGGCGAAAAGTCAAATACCTCTACCCTTTAGCCAGTTGGCCCGATGTCTTTGCGGTCGCCACAGCCCCCTTTGAAACCGTAGAGGAGGCGTGCAACACCTTCAAAAACTTTGACCCTAGCCAATCCACCAAAAACTACATCAGAACCTTGGTCTATCGTCAGATCAAGCATTGGTTAAACCAAAAAAACGGACAAGGCGACAAATTAATCATTTTATCCCTCGAACAAACCAGCGACCCTCAAGAGGAGGAATTCCCCAACCGTCAAAAAAAACAACTACAAGAGCAAACCATCAAAGACCAAGAAACCCAAGACTCCCAGAGTGAGCAGAAACTCAGCCAAGAACGTATCCTGCAAATCATTGAACGGGAGTTAACCAAACTCGAACAAAAAGCGAAACTCTCCCATAAACCCACCTTGGGTAAAACCAACATCACCCTCTGGGCAAGCCTCTTGATCAGTTATGGCTTAAACCTGATGCAGTCAGGAACAGCCCAACTCTTACAAGCTAATCAGAAAAACATTGCCCAATATGTTCTAGCCCGGCAATTTAAAACCCTGAAAATTAGTCTCTTTATCCAATGTATTCAAGAATTTGCCGAGGAATTACGCGAGAGCTTCTGGAGTCATTTTAACGAGGAGAGTAATACCCCCCTAGAAAAAAATCCCCAATTTCAAGCCCTCGCCAAAGACAACCAAAAAGCCCTAGATGGCGTTCTCCGAGATTACTGTCATCAATGGATTTTTCACAATGTCCTCTCCCCCAAGCAAAAACAGCTAACCCCTCCCCTTGAGCAGCGCGTTATTGAAACCCTAACCCATTGGTTGCACAACAGCTTCCTCCTGCTCCTTGATCTTCCTTGCTTAACAACGGCACAGCGCAAAAAATTTGACAAAGCCGTTGCCCTGTGGTTGCAAAACCTTTAAACCCCTTAAACCTCTTATACCTAACATCTCAGATTGGAGTTTACAATAATGATGAATCTCGCCCAACGTACTGAAAAAACCCCCTTGCTCTATCTCTCTTGCCCTCAGACTGCCATACAACAAGCAGAACAAGAAGCGGCAAACCATAATCATAATAGTACCGCTTGGAATGCCTATCTCAATGCCTTGAGTACCGCCACCTTGCTGCCTTGGTTACAGGAGACTTCTGGCGAAACTTGCACCTCCTACATTACAGAACTTTCCAGTTTGTGGGATATTTTAGACGGAACAGTCCTGCAAATGGGAGACACTCGTTTAGTCATCATTCCCACAGATGAGGAAGACTGCGACACCTTTTCCATTAGCCAAGAATGGGTGGATATTCCTGACTTTGCCGCCGACTATTATCTTTTTGTTCATCTCGAATTAGACGAAAGGGAGGAAGATTGCGGGTTAGAATTTTTGGGCTATGCAACCCATCGAGACTGTAAAGAAATTGCCCGTTACAATGCAGAAGAACGCCTCTATGAACTCCCTCTGCAAGACCTCACCGACGATATCAGCTTATTATTTCTCGCCCGTCAATTTGTGGGTAGTCGTCAAGTGGCGTTAAGTCCTCTCCCCTCCCTATCCTTCACCCAAGCAAGGGAATTATTAGAACACCTTAGTGAAAGTGATGCTATCACCCCTCGTTTATTGCTCCCTTTTCCTCAGTGGGGGGCATTGATCAGCAATTCACAATGGAGACAAGCATTATATCAGCGTCGCTTGTCCCAAGTCACAACATCCACCCCCAGTCCCGAAGTCCTCCTCAGTGAGCAAGTGGTGGATGTTGCCACCCCGTTACAAAGTTGGTTTAATACGGTGGTGAGTAATGTGCAGACTTGGACTGATCAAAGTTGGCAAACGGTGGAGGACTTGTTAGAAACCTTGGGACAACCGGAGTTTGCCTATCGCTTTGCGGGGACTCCTCGTTTTCGGGATGAAGTGGCCGGGTTTCCCCAAGCTGTACCGGGGTTATTAGCGTTATTAAGAAGTAATCCAGATAAAGAAACAACCCTTTCAACACTTTATTTATTAGGTCAAATTGGTTATGGTCATCCAGCGGCCATTGCAGCGTTAAGTGAACAAAGACAAACTGCTACCGATGGAGATATTCGCCGACAAGCGGCAGTAAGTTTAGGTAAAATTGATCCCACTAACCCCCAAGCAGGAGTCCGACGGGTGAAGGTGATTGATTTTGGGATGCGTTTCGAGCAAACACAAGTGTCTTTAATTATCACGTTATTACCGGAGGCCAATGAGAAAGTTAATATTCATTTACGGGTTTGTCCGTTGGGTGAGGCGTATTTACCGGAACGTTTAAAACTAGCTATTTTAGATGAAATGGGTCAAACTTTACGCCAAGAAGAAACCCGAACGGCAGATATTGCGATGCAGTTAAGTTTCCGTGGTCAAAAGGGCGATCATTTCGGGATAACAGTCTCGTTAGATGAGTACAGTATGACGGAACGGTTTGTTATTTAGGGAGTAACTATAGAAACCGGGTTTCTTATGCCACTTTTAAATAAAGATGCCCATTTGGAACAGAAACCCGGTTTCTCACTCCGATTAACTATCAATTATCAACTATCAACTATCAACTATAAAAATGATTAAGATTGTTCAATTTAAAATTGGTGCGGGGGACTTTGAACGGGGATTTCTCGTCAGTCTCCGCATTCAAGTTAATCATCAACCGGACATTGAGATTGATGGGGAATTACCGCCGGCCCCTGAAATTCCCCAATTATACCGGGATTGGCAAGCGGCCTATGGAACGCAAGGAATGGGGGTTTATCGCGCTTTGGAGGTGGTTGAGGAGGAAGTGACGCACATTTCTGTTCAGGATTCGGCTAAGGCGTTAGAAGTGCGGTTGAATGACTGGTTAAATGGTGCTGATGGGCGGTTTCGTCCGGTGCGGGAGGGGTTGTTGTCTTATTTGCAAGAGCGCGATCGCATTCGTTTCCTCATCCGCGCCAATGATAACATCCTCTGGCAGTTACCCTGGCATCTCTGCGATCTCTTTCAACGCTATCCGAACTCCGATATTGCCCTGCACATCGCCCAAAACCCTTTCACTCCGGTTAATCGCCCCCAGCAGACTCACGTTCGTCTCTTAACCATTTTAGGGGAAGCCACCGATATCAATGTGGATGCAGATTTAAACTTGTTACAAGATAATTTACCCAACGATGCCAAGATTCTTGAGCCATTAATCGCCAGTCGTCGGGAAACCATTAATAACGCATTATGGCAACAACAAGCAGATATTCTCTTTTTTGCGGGCCATAGTACCAGTCGTCAAGCGGGACGGTTTTTTATCAATGAAACCGAAAGTTTGACCATTAAGGACTTAAAATATGCCTTGAGGCAGGCTATTTCCCAAGGGTTAAAGCTGGCCATTTTCAACTCCTGCGACGGCTTACAGTTAGCGAGGGACTTGTCCGATCTGCAAATCCCTGCCATTATTGTCATGCGGGAACGCATCCCCGATGAAGCCGCACAACGCTTTTTAGAGTATTTCCTCACAGCCTTTGCCCAAGAGCAAAAACCTCTTTATACAGCAGTCCGAGAGGCCAGAGAACGCTTACACGGGTTAGAAAACCGTTATCCTTGCGTGAGTTGGTTGCCTGTTTTATGCCAACATCCCCAAGCGGAGGAGTTAACGTGGCCCAAGATGCGACAGGGGGAGGAAAGGGTGGAAAAAATGCCCGTTTCTCCGCCCCAGTCTGGGTTTCGTCCGGTATCTTGGGGAAAACGGGTGCAACTGGGGGTGTTGGCTACAGTGCTAGTGACAGGGGGGATTGTGGGATTGCGATCGCTGGGATGGTTGCAACCCTTTGAACTTTGGGCCTATGACCAATTTATGCGGTTACAACCAGGAGAAGTGCAGAAAGACCCCCGCATTTTATTAGTCACAGTTGATGCAGAAGATATTGCCTATCAGGATGAGCGTAATATGGAGAGAAATGGCTCAATTTCTGATCAAGCACTGCTTTTGTTATTAGATAAGTTGAATCAATTCCAGTCTCCGACCATTGGGTTAAACATTTATCGACCTCATGGTTTAAACAAGAGATTAGCCCGCCAAGTACAACAGAACCAGCATTTTTACATTACTTGTAAAGCTGCCTCTGTCGAAGATGATAATAATAATCAGGGAGTAGCTTCACCCTCTAATCTTTCTCCCCGTCAATCAGGATTTAATAATTTTTTGAAAGATGGAGATGGTACAGTCCGTCGTGTTCTTTTAACTCAGCAGGACGCTACTCCTTGTCCAAGTAAATTCTCTTTTAGTAGCGCGATCGCACTTGACTATCTTTCACGGATTCACAATATTCAATTGTCTTCAAACTCTCAAGAAGATTGGCAATGGAAAGAACTTACCATACAAGGATTAACTCGTCATACCAGTGGATATCAAGGTATTGATGCGAGAGGATATCAGATAATGATTAATTATCGAGCTTACTCTCGTCCAGAGACAGCATTTCATAAGTTATCTTTACGAGATATTTTAGAAAATGGAATACCGGAACGTTGGCTACAAGAATATGAGTCTCCGATTATTTTAATCGGTACAACAGAAAGTAGTTATGCTAAATTGTTTCGGACTCCCTACGGTGAGGAGATTCAAGGAATTTTTATAGAAGCACAGCAACTCAGCCAATTACTCAGTGCTGTATTAGAAGGGAGAACATTAATTTGGTCGTGGAGTCAATGGATAGAAATTATTTGGATTTTTGTGTGGTCAACAGTTGGGGTAGTTTTAACTCTTTTAATCCGTTATCCCCGTTTCCTCAGATTAGCTCAAGGCGTTACAGTTATACTCTTAACCGGAGTTTGTTATTTGCTCTTTCTTCAAGGAGGATGGATTCCTTTGATTCCAGCAGCTATGGGAATTTTTGGGGCTGAAGTTGCTTTGAAATTGCTTCCCATACCTTCAAGAAAAATACAGTCATATCCTCGTCATTTTGCTCAAAAACTATGAAACTTATTCAATTTCCCTTAACTATCCTTGTGAGTAGTACAGTCCTATTGTGGGGGTTTTCCCCTAGTTTACCTTCCATTATGGCACAGCCATTAGAGTTGGAGAATGAGTCTAGAGATAATCCCTTAATTATTTTTAACCGACCTGACGCACCCGACAGAGGAAGTCCGAGAGAAGGAGTTGGTGAAGGTTCAGGGACTTATGGCCTTTGTTCTAGAGATGAAACAACAACAGCGTTTTTACCTCTATCAGCATTAGTGTTAGAAAATCCCGAACAGTACGAGGTATGGGCAACTACAACCTCTGCTCGTCCTACCCTTTGGTTTTATGTTCCCTATGAAGCAGGAGCTTGGGTTGAGTTTATTTTACAGGATGAACAGGGAAAACAAGTCCACGACCCCATTCGCTTTCAGCTTCAGCAAACTCCTGGTATCGTTGGGTTAAAGTTACCGGACACTGTTACTTTAGACCGGGGACAACTCTATCATTGGTTTTTCAAAATTAAATGTGATATCGAGGAATCTACAGATGATTATGTGGAGGGATGGTTGGAACATTATCCTCCTTTAGAACAACCTCTGGATGATCTGACGGCCTTGGAACGCGCTCAATTATATGCGGATGAGGGGGTCTTACTGGAAACTCTGACGGAATTGGGAAGATTGTATTATGCTAATCCTAATGATGCTGCGATCGCCAGTTATTGGCAACAACTATTAGAACAAATTGACCGTTCTCATTTAACACAAGAGCCAATTGTAGAGATTTTGGGCGATTAGAGCCAATTCCCAATTAAAATATAGGGCGACCAAATATAAGGACGACGGTTTCGGCGACGGTCATCATTGATAAATTTTAGTTGAGCCGCTTGTAAGGCTTCTGCTTTACTCACTGTGGGGTCTTGTAACTGTCTGTAAAATTCAGTCAGTATTTTGTTCGGTGACTCATCAGCAACGACTTTCCAGAGGGTCGCTAAGGTACTTCTTGCTCCTGCTTCTACAGCAACACCAGCCAGTCCTAATGCGGCTCGCTTATCTCCCTGAGCCGTTTCGCAAGCCGCCAAAACCAGTAATTCTATAGGGTTTTGGCGGGTTTGCTCTTGTCCTTTCAGAAACTGTCTTAATTCTCTAACATTAATGCGGTTATCCCATGTGACAATAAACGTATTTTCAGCTTGCGAACTAAATTGACCGTGAGTGGCTAAATGAACAATAGGACTTGCAGAGGATTTCACTTGCTCTTGAAAATCATTTTGCGTAAAATTATCATTTAATAAAATATTACTTTCTCTAGGGATTACTGCACTAACGCTTTCGAGTTGACCACTCACATTTCTTAACGGTGCATATCCGAACCTAGACTCTGTTAAACCTGCTAAAATAGCTTGTAATTGTTCTCTTTCTAAAACGTTAGGATCGACTAACTGTAAACCAGGTGCAAGAGATACTGCATAATCTTCAATTAAATAATGTCCTGCTTCATTGTATAACGTCGCCATAGGAATATTCCGCAAGGGCGAGTCTAAAACAAAGGTTAAGATTTTAACTTGTTGCGTTTGCAAGGTAGATAGAATTGGCTTAATTAACCATTTATAAATTTCTTGAGAATTGGTTTGAACTCGGTTTGTTCCATTCGGTTCACCTAGTGCCTTTTGTAATTCTTCTAACCAACTTTGTGCTACCTCCCATTGTATTTTATAACTTGAGTGTTCTAACTCATTTTGCTTGGGTAAGTTGATAATAGTTTCTATTCTATCTTTAAGAATAATGGTATAAAGGATAGCTGTTTTTTGGTCTAACCCCTCTATACTTTCTTGATTGACTGATGTACAAGGATTTTGAAAAAAGTCATCAAGTTCAGCTAGTTGTAACGCTTCTATTACTTGCCTTGCTTCTCTTAAATTCGGTTGAGAAATAGGTTGGTTATTAACTGGAGTTAATAATAAATCGGCTAATTCTCGGTAAACGGGTTCAACTTTATCTCTAAAATTATACTGAATTTCTTGATTAAACGCAAGTAAATCATTTCGCAAAACTTGTAATGTATTAAATGCTGCTTTATAAGTGCTAATAATGTTGCTTTGAGAAATATCAAAACCGGCTTGTTTTTCTGTTTTTAAAATGCGACCTAGTTGCCATTGCCATTGATAAGCAATAGTAGCAGCATCTTGTTTTCCCGACTGGGCATTTATTAGCCCTTCTATTGTATATTTTTTTGCTTTTTTAAGTAATTCAGGGTTAGAGGAATTAACTTGATATTCTTGTTCATATAAATGACCTAAATATCCTGATGTATAAGCTAATGCTTTCCAGTCTTGTCGTTGTTTACTATGCTCAATAGTTCTGGACAATAAATCATGAATGAATTGCCAAGTTTTTTGATTATCTAAACTCTTATAACTTAACTTTTGTTGTAAACAAGCTAAACTTTGGGCATAATTAACTAAACTATAATCTATCCCTCGTTGATTTTTAATAAATTCTGGTGTTATTTGTTGAGAAATTGTTTGAATTAAAGGATTAGCTGCTACAGGATTATTGAGCTTTAATAAGAGACTAAGCTGATTAACTTCTGCTTTAAATTGAACAGTTGAATGGGTCAATTGAGCAGCATTTTTATATAATCTTATCGCCTCTTGATAATGTTCTTTTGCCTGGTTATATCCGGTTTCTGGGAGTTGAGGACAGAAGGTAATGGAAAAGCGGAGTGAACCTGCGGCATCTTGTTGGCCTTTGGCGCGATCGCCCCTAGCCCGTTCTAAATTTGCTAAACTCAGTATAGTGAGAGACTCTTGCTCTCTATCCCCCAATTTTTGCGCCATTTGTTGACTCTGCTCTAAAATGGTTTGAGCTAAGTCAAATTCCCCAATAGGTCGTAAAATATCTCCTAATCGTCTTAACCCGATAACCTGAGTAATGCTAGGAGAAAGAGAGGATAAATTTAGTCCCTCAGACTGTGTTTGCCATTCAATAAATGCCTGACAATCTAAATAACTAATCCCCTCAACCCCTTCTAACTGACCTTTTAACCCCGTTGCCTGTAATAATACCGTACAAGCGCGATCAAACAGCCCCAACTCCTGCATCGCTTTCCCTTGATTAATTAACCCCCGTTGCACCCCTATGGGTTGTGCTAAATTAGTGTAAAGATTCACCGTATTTTCCCAAGCCGTTAAAGCGCGATCGAACTCCCCCTTAGCAAAATATAAACGGCCTAAAATATTATTGGTTTCTGCATAAACCTCCTCCCTCGCCCTTGTCACCGGATAATCCGCCAACAAACCCAAACTTTGTTGTATGCTATTCTCAGCCTCTTGCCAATTCCCCTGTTGTTGATAGGCAAGAGATAAATTACTCAACGTGGCCGCTTGGTTGAGAATATCCCCCTGTTGACGATACTCCACTAAACTGGCTTCTAAACTGTCGATTTCCGTTGCAGGGGGAGAAACTTGGGAAACCGTCACTGTGGATACCCCAAGAATGAGCAAGAGACTACACAGACAAAGGCCAAAAAATCGCCCCAATTGCTTTAAAATCCGCCTTGGGATTGAATTACGAAATGAATGCCATTGTCTTGCCATGTTGCCTCTCGTCCTGCAATATCAATTAGAGGAATACCCCAGTAAATTGTAGCCGATGTGTGGTCGCCAATCGACCAGCGTAATCCCGTGCCAATGGATAATAACGTTTGTGCCTCGGTGGTTTCCCCATGATTCCAGGCTGTGCCAAAATCAAGAAAGGGAGTCACCTGTAAAACGCCCCAATTCGCCTCAGAGTTGCCCCAGAGGGGATATTGCACCTCCACCGACGCAAACGCCCCATTATCCCGTAAAAAGGCATCCTGGCGATAACCGCGCACATTCCCTAACCCGCCCAAGGTAAACTGTTCTTGAGAGAGGAGAGGCCGATCTGCTAATTGTAGGTTTCCCTGTAATAATAGGAGGGTATCGGGGGCTAAACTGCGTAACCAGAGACTTTGTATTTGGGTGGAGAGGAAGCGACTATCGGGGGAGTCAGAGTTAATGGTTGCATTGAAGATATCTAACCCGACACTCACTTGGCCCCGCAAAGCGAAAACTTCTACATCGCTGAGTTGTTCCCACTCTACCCCAAAACGCAGGGCAGAGAGTCGCGTTTTTCCCTCTGCGTCGGCCCCTGGGGAGAGGGGGAAGTTAAAGCCTAAAATTGAGGTTTGACTATTTCTACGGGAGGCCGTGACACTGAGTGCAACTGCTTCGCTGGCGGTTTGATGGAGGGGTTGACGGAAGGTGAAGTCAAAATATTGGGAGTCTCCGAGTAAGTTTAAGGCTTTAAAAGGGTCTTCAATCACCCCACTGGAGGCTGTACCATAGGCGAGGGTAACTGTGCCATTTTGGGGGTTGATGGGGAGGGTGTAGTTGATGTCAAAGGCGTTACTCCCGTCGGTGTTGCTGTAACCCACGGTGAGACTGTCTCCTAACCCTAAGAGGTTGGCTTGGGTGAGTTGGCCGCGACGACGAAACCCCCCAACACTGGGGGGCCGACTGTTAGCGAGGGTGGTGCTGGCGGTGAGGGTTTTGGCTTCTTGGAAGCGGAGGTTGAGGTGATGACTTTCTAACCGCGCACTGGGGGTTAATTCTGCGGATATACTTTTGATGAGGGGGTTGAGTTGGAGTTGTCGTAGGGTGTCGAGGAGTTGGGTGAGGTTGAGGGGGGTAGTGGCTGCGGCGATGCGATCGCAAATATAATTATCCCTAAGCCGACTCCTATTATTCTCCCGGATCAGTCGAATCGTTTCAATCCCCCCTTCAATCACCACAATTTTAATTGCGCCATCTGTCACCGTTTGCGGTGGGGGAACGGCATAGGAGTTAATATATCCCGTATCATTGTAATATTTTGTAATTGCCGAGGCCGCTGCGAGGACTTGGGGGAAGGAGTCAGGTTGGGTGGGAATTTGCTGATCTTCTAGGAGTTGTTGGAGTTGGCCGTCACTATAAACCCGATTGCCGATAAACTCTAGAGTGAGGGAGTTAGGTGGGTTTGTCATCGCGCCTCTTTCCCCAGTTGGGGGTGGGATAGTCTCTAACAATTTTTCTGGTTTTGTGGCGGTTTCTATCTCGCATTCTGTGGCCGCATCAGTATTAAAGAAACTCTCCTCCCCTTGTCGCAATTCCGGGGTTTCCCTGTTAGGGAGAGTGGGGGTTTCGCGGTTAGGGGTGGGGGGTCGGAGTTCGGGATTGGGAGGTGTTTGGGCTAATATGGAATGGGGGAAAAGCGCGATCGTTGCACCCACCCCAAAAGAAGCAAAAAAAGTTCCTAGTTGAGTATTTGACAGTTGGCGATTCATATTGACAATTGAATAAGGGAAAACAAGATGTTATTGGAATTACGACAATTAAAGCTACAAGCAGGGCAACAACTCTTACTAGAAGATATTAGCTGGCAGCAATTTGAAAGTATTTTAACTGAATTTGGAGAACATCGCGCTGCCAGATTTTCTTATAGTAATGGTTTACTAGAAATTAGAGTCCCCCTCCCTGAACATGAAAAAGCCAAAGAAATCATTGGCGACATGAGCAAAATTTTACTCAGCGAACAAGGCAGGAATTATGAAACCTTGGGTTCAACCACTTTAAAAAATGAACTCATGACACAGGCCGTTGAACCCGATGCTTGTTTTTATATTCAAAATCAAGCCGCAGTCATTGGCAAAAACCGTTTAGATATGACCCTTGATCCTCCGCCGGATTTAGCCATAGAAATTGATTTAACATCACGGACTCAATTAGACAATTATCAGCGTTTAGGGGGGTTGGAATTATGGCGATATTCTGCCACTGGACTCCAGATTAATTTACTACAAAATGGACAATATAGAGAAGCAAATTATAGTCCTAATTTTCCTGAGATTCCGATCATTGAATTAGTCAATCAATATGTCCAGCAAAGCAAAACTTCTGGCAGTAGTCAAGCCATTCAACATTTTAAAAATTGGGTCAGGACAAACTATTAATTAAAAAAATGTACATTTTTGCTATTATAGACATAATGTTCAAGATAATCCTCAACCCCTCATAACTATGAAAAGCTACACCTTGACCCAAACGCGGAATCAACATGGGGAAGTCTTTGATCAAGCAACAGTTGAACCCGTGCTGATCACCAAGCAAAAACGCCCTAGCCATGTTATTCTGTCAGCAGAGGCTTATCAGCAACTCGTGACCCGACTCGAAGAATTAGAGGATTTACACTGGGGACAGGCAGCAGAAAACGCCCTAAGTCAATCTTCAATGGTAGGGAGTGAAGCGTTTACCACTACATTAGAGAAGTTGGCGAATGGCTAAACTAGACGGGTTAGAGGCAGTTTTAGATTTCTTAAAAGGTTTACAACCTAAAATTGCTGCTCAAATTGCCAAAAAAACTTTATCTCTCAACGTAAACCCTTTACCTAATGACAGCAAACCGTTAAAAGGTTATCCGGGTTATTATCGGGTTGATAGTGGTGAATATCGGATCGTTTATCGATTTAACCCCGAAGAGGACTTAGTAGAAGTGATTTTAGTAGATAAACGAAATGATGATGAAGTTTATAAAAAACTAGCGCGTTTGTTAACATAATTTTTGCTAAGATCAGGGGGTAAATTCTTAGCAACACCAATTGCTCCTATCTCGGCTAACCGATCATAAACACTCTGTTCCGTCTCATGAACTGACTCATTAACAGATTGAGCATCTTTATTTTAAATCTGTTGTCTGCATTTCTTTTAATTTTTGTGATTTCTCTTTTAATTGCTGAATTACTATCTTGTAATCAATTCCTTGTCCTTGATCAAGGAGTGCGTAAATTGACCTCCCCATTGAGACTGGGATCAAACAGATAAACCAGTGGAGTTAATGCAATGAAATTTTTGGCAGATATGGGAATTTCACTGTAGTTCAAGAAACCGGGTTTCTTTCAAAATTGTTGATGTGCCACAATATACTAATAAGAAACCCGGTTTCTCACTCTCTCTTTTTAAGCCAATTGAAGACCAATAAACAATAAAGCGGATTTCATATAATCTTTTATCTTCAACCCGTTTTAACGGGTTTTCGCTCTCAGCCTTAGGTTTAAACCCAAGGCTAAATTAACCCCAAAAACAACAATTAAGGGCGATTCTGACAGCGCACCGGAAACTTTAAAGAAGACCGTGGACTCAAATTAACCGCCATTTCCGTTAGAATTAACTGGCCTTGCTCATTAATATACCAATCTTGAGCCACCAAAACCTCCCGACGAGTCGTTTCCACTTGGGGGGAAGAATTGATCCCCTCTCCCGTCTCCGTAACCGGAGCAATGGGTTCAACCAGAATTTCACTCTCTCCTAACGGTGCAGTGGGATCAGTGGGTAAACCGCGGCCTGCGGTGGTTAACTCGTTCGCTTCATTATCTGCGCGTTCTGGACAGACTTCTGTCACCTGTTCGGGAGACTCAATGGTGGGAACATCCGTTAACCCTTGGGTGGGGTCAATATCTGGAGTCCGTAAGTTCACTTCCCCATTGAGACTGGGGTCAAACAGAGAAAAGGCTGTGATATCGTTATTGGGGGTTAATTCCTCCCGCACCTCCAAGCCAAAAATCCCCTCTGCGGTAATATTAATCTGACCCCCCCGACCGCGAAAGGAGTTGGCCGTAATATCGCTATTTTGTAACCCCACTAGGGTATCTGTGGTAATAGTAATATTTCCCCCATCTCCCGGTTGATCCTCCGTTCCCGCAGTAGTCGAGATTTGGCTATTATTTAAAAGGCGAATATCACGACCCGTAATCGTTAAATTCCCCCCCTGTCCAGAAGTCGTTTCCCCCGTAATGCGGCCTTGGTTGAGGTCGATGTAATTACTATTCACCTTTAAATTCCCTGCATCCCCACTCCCCAAACTTTCCACCGTGGCACTCCCTTGACTCCCAATAATTAACTGAGGAGTCGTAATACTCACATCACCTGCATCTGCACTCCCCCTAGTCCGTGCAGCAATTCCCGTATTCTCCCCTTGTATCTCCACCCACTCTGACGCATTTATCGTCACCGTCCCCCCATTTCCTATCCCCAATGTCCCCGCAGAAACCGCACTCCCCGACCGCACCGTTAAACGAGGAGTCTGCACCCGAATATCTCCCCCCTCACCCCTTGCTTGCTCATCCACCTGCGTAAAAATGCCACTTGGCAAAGGTTGACCCTGACGACTTCTCCCCCGTCCTTCTATCTCAATTCCCTCAAACGCACGAATATCAACTACACCCCCATCCCCTCGGCCAAATGTCCCTGCTGAAATTTGCGCTCCTGCTTCGATCTGTAATTGCTGCGTCTCCAAGGTCATACTCCCCCCTTGTCCCGTTGCAGTCGAGGAATTGACTTGACTAAACAGACCACTTGCTTGCTCTCCTGTCCCTCTCAGATGGATATTTTCTGCTTCAATACGTAACCCTCCTGCATTCCCTCCTCCGGATGTAGAAGTGGATACTTGCGACCCCCCTTCCACTAATAAATTTTGCGTCGTAATTGTTAAATTCCCTGCGGGTTGGTTTCCAACTTGTCGGGTGGTACTTTCGACCCTCACCCCATCTTGCAGCGTCATTTGTTCACTATTAATTGTGACATTTCCCCCTGCACCTAACCCCACCGTTGCGGCAAAAATCCCACTGGGAAACCCTTGAGGCGTTTTCCCACGAATCTCTAAAGATGGACTATTAATGACAATATTCCCTGCTCGTCCTTGCGTAAAACTCGAAGACGACACTTGGGCCCCCTCAGTAATACTAATTTGCGGTGCATTGATCTCCAACCGTCCCCCAGACCCCCCTCCTGGAAACCGAGGAATGGTTTCGGTGAGAATAGCGCTGGGAATGACTCCCGTGCTATCTGTCCCGACTAAATTCACCGACTCCGACGCATTCACCGTCACTCCAACCCCTGCATTGCCTCCCTCGGTAATGGAGAGAATATTTGACCCACCGCTAACATTAATTTGTTGGCCTTGGAGATGAATGCGGCCTCCTCCTACTCCACTCGCATCAATTGAGGCTTTTTGAGTGAGGTTAATATTTTGAAAGGTACTAACTCCGGTATAATCTAAGTTTAAATCCGGCGTAATCGCCACTCTTTCATTACTTCCTACGCTGCCAATTTCAATTTCTCCTTCTCTGGCAATTACATTTCCCCCTTCTAAATTAACTTCCCCTCCTACTAGCGCAATAGTTTGCCCAGTTGTTCCGTTTAACTGCGTTGCAGGGGGCAAAGAAACCACTGCTCCACCGGGCCCCGATTGCAGATTATGTCCTGTCCCCTGTACGGTAATATTGCCAGGAGAACCACCAAATTGTAGTGCAATGGGGACAGTCAGGGTTAAGAGTGGGGAGGTGGTGGGGGTGGTGGCACTAAATTCTGTACCGTCGGCAAAAATGAGACTGTCTGCGGTACTGGCAAAGAATGAACCGCCGATGTTTAAACTAGCATTGGGGCCAAAGAGAATTCCGTTGGGGTTGAGGAGGTAGAAGTTAACGGGATTTTGTACTTGAATTGACCCGTTAATGGTTGAGATGTTATTCCCTGTTACGCGACTAAAGATATTGTTAATGGCGGGATTATTGAAAAATAAGGCCGCTTCTCCTGCATTGAGGGAGAAGTCACTAAAGCTGTGAAATAAGTTACTCCCTACTGTTGTCCCTCCGGTAATCTGAAAGGCTGCACCCGCAGGGGTGACAATGGTGTTATTGGGGAGGGTGGTATCTGCACTAACTTGGGCTTTGGCTAGGGTGGGGGAGATACTAAGGGAGAGTAGGGTGGTTAGGAGTCCAATTTTGAGCCGCACGGGGAGTTTTCTCTCTAGTGTTTGCTGAAAATTGTAGGCTAGTTGGGGGAAATTGGGAAAGGGTTTCGAGGAGTGCGATCGCCCTTATGAAACTATAATTACTGGTAGATTCGGTTGAATGCTCTAGCCAAGACAAAAACATGAGTCAGCGACTCACTCTAGAACTCAGTGATGAAGTCTATGCCGACTTACAGCAAAAAGCGAATTATGCTGGAGCAATCAGTCTTGGGCAGGAAGTCGCGCATACGCTAGCACCATGACTGACACACCAACATCAACCCTCACCGTTAACCAATTTATTGCTCGCTATGGCGATGAGGCCCGTTACGAATTGGCGGATGGAGAACTGATTGACATGGACTCCACCGGGCCTCACGAAACCGTTAGCGGCAAGCTGGCCGTTCATATTGGGATGGCGGTTATGCAGGCCAAACACCCTTGGTTTATCCCCCGCACTTGCCTCATTCAACCCTTTACCGACATTGCTACAGCGCGTCGTCCCGACATTATCGTTCTAGACGAAACAGTCTTGGCCAACGAACCCCTTTGGCAACGGCAACCTGTGATTACATTAGGTCGTTCCATCAAATTAGCGGTAGAAGTGGTTAGCAGCAATTGGGAAACCGACTATGCCCGTAAAGTTGAAGAATATGCGCTTTTAGGTATTCCTGAATATTGGATCGTCGATTATCGGGGGCTAGGAGGCAATGCCTTCATTGGCAAACCCAAACAACCCACCTTCACTGTCTGCCAACTGGCTGGAGATGAATATTGTCAGCAGCAATATCGACGGGGTGAAGCGATTTCATCGGGACTACTGCCTAATTTACAACTACGGTTAGACGATGTTTTGCCTCTTTGACGTACTCCCCGGCAGGGGATACAGGGGATTCTAAAAGGATTTACGAAAAAGGAATAGGACTTATAGATTGTATTCCATTATGAGATGGAGTAATGGTCAGATAACCACTACTCATCAAGTTAAATTCTAATCCGGTTGTATTCTTGTAACTTTGGGTTTCTACTGACCAGTATCCGGGTTTCCACCAACCTAGCGCAACCTGCCAATAAACCATCACTGACTCTCCTTAGTTTTAAGGGTTCTAGGAGTACCTTTGGGATTTTGATGATTTTTTATGCACAAGGTTGCACATTTTTAGGTGATTTTCATATAAATTCTGGAATGGAGTATTGTTGACAAAACGGGTTCGGGTGTAAGGGGTTTAAAAATGCAGTTTAAGCGGTTTTCGCTTTAGTTTTGGAGAAAAAGATCCGTTTGACGACTGTACCCACAAAAACTGCACCTAAAATTAGGGTACTCACCACAGAAGATGGTTCGGGAACGGAAGTCGGGATGGTGTCATTGGGAGGGAGTGGACTGACGGGATAGTTCACTAAGTCCTCAATACTTACATCTTTCTCTTGTACCGAGACGAACTGATAATCCTCGGTCAGCATTTGCTCAAAAATGCTATTGTCCACTGTGGGATCATAGCCGTCTGAAATTAACCAGTTTCCATCTAGTTCACGGAAAGCGTTACTCTCTAACTCTGGCAGCACTAGATAATATTCATCTGGAGCATTATAGAGGTCAAAATTAACAAAATCGAGGGTATCCAGTCCTGCATCTGAGGAACTGCTATCTGTGGGAATCTCTAAATCATCCCACCAATTAATTCCTGAAGAATAGCTGCTAGAGGGTAGCCACCAGACGAAGGGAACGTCTATTGTCTCCGTTGCATCATTGGATGGAGCAATGGTTAGATAGCCACTGTTCATTAAGTCAAAGGCTAATCCGGTTGTATTCTGGTAACTTTGGGTTTCTGCTGACCAGTAAGGCATGGTTGTTTCTCCTTAATTTGACTATGGGACTGGGAACTCTGTCTTGATCTCTTGGGAAAAGGGAAATTTTTATGCAAGAGATGGCAATTTTTTACAAAACTTCATAATGGGCTGTGCTGGTGTGAGGAGGGGGTGACAGTTCCCCAAAAGGTTAAACGACGTACTGGAGGTGGTCTAACTCCCAATTGGTGCTATCGGTGCTTAGGGTGACTTTACTAATGCCGTTATCGTGGCTAATGCCTAAGAAACGGTCTTCTGCGGTTGACCCGTTGGTGAGGCCATCCCCGAAGTCTTGGGGTTGGGTTGCACCGAGGAAAACGCCTTGTGCGTCCCATGCTTCGAGTCTCACTGTTCCTGTTCCGTTGTTGGTTTCGATGTCGGTGATGGCCACGCCAACATCAATGGGGTATATACCGAGTACAGTGTCATCAAAGGTGAGGGTGAGGGTGTTTTCTGAGATACGCCAACTTTGTCCGGTGAGGGAGTCCACGGTGTTGGTGGTGTTGGAAATTGTCCCGGTGGATGCGGTGACTCCTGGGGTGTTCAGGAGTCCGTCTTCAAAGTCTTCGAGGATGAGGTTGGGGTGGGTATAGAAGGGACTGTCGGTTTCGCTTTGGTAGGGATTAGTGTAGGGGTTGGTATTGAAAGAAGTTATAGTGGATGAAGTGAGAGAAATTTCTGTTGTTATCGTGTCATTGATGATGACTTTATAGGAAGAATTTTCCGTGTCAAAAATATCGGAGTCCAATACAATATCTTTGCTAAACGACTCTATTGCTGTGAGTCCTATATAAGGAGCAAGTGCAGTGATTCCAACTTTAAATGTATTACCGTCGCGTTCGTGTGTAACGGGGTTCAATGTCCACCCCTGAGTTGGAAAATACCCTTGGACTGATAAAGTTAATCCATTTGCATTTGAAAGACTAAATTGCTCAATTTTTGGTTGTGTTAAGTAGTATCCTGATGACAAGGTTACATCTACAGGTTTTTGAGATTTTTCTATACCATCCGTAGCTGTCACGGTAAACGCAGGAATGTATGAATGCATGGTTTGAATAAAATCTTTTTGGCTATATTCACCAATTAGAACTTCTCCAGGAGATAGGGTTGTTACTCCAGAAATTACAGATTTGCCATTTTTGGTTAGAGTTCCAGAATTTACTGATTGAATAAGAAAGGAAATTTTATCTCCGTCAGTATCTGCTGCATTAGATGCTGCTAACAAATCTTCATAATTAATCTTAAAAGGTTGATTACCAACTACTCCTGAAAGTAAATCGATGTTAGTTAAAGTAGGAGAATTATTGGGAGTCCCAACAATTCTGATTGCATTGGAAAACTCGGAGGTATTTCCCTGTGAATCAGTAGCTGTAGCCGTTACAAATCGATCTGCCGCAACATTAGATAAAAATATATTAAAATTAGCATTACCATTGCTGTCTGTAGTGACTTTCTGAGAACCTAAAAAGTTTTTCCCTTCTCCATCATTATTGGGATTACCGAAAAATTCTAATCGGAACTTTTTGTTTGGCGTGCTATTAAAATTTCCATTTATTTCTATTGAATTTTCCGCAAGATTTACAGAAACCAAATTTGGGTGATTCTGTAAGTGATTTTCACCCTCATCTATATCTTTTTCATCATTTTGTAAACTTTGATTAAAATACTTACCTAATGTTATTCCAGAATATTTATTTCCAAATATGGAATTGGAAAGCACACTATTATTAATCGTGGTAGCATTATTATTTTTAATTCTTACTCCATCCCATCCATTATATGCAATTATATTTCCTTCACCGGGATTAATACCTCCAATAACATTATTACTGCTACTGCCAATAACCACTCCATATTTATTATTTCCTAAATCTTTTTTTCCTGTAATATCAGTGCCAATATAATTTCCTTGTACGAAGTTTTTTTGCCATTTTGAGGAATAAATACTTACACCATAACTTTCATTGCCAGAAATAATATTCCGTGCATTAGATGTAGCCCCTCCAATTAAATTACCTGATGAAGAAGCCATATAAATACCATTTCCACCATTACGACCAAGTTTTGTTCCTGTAACATCTGTTCCAATATAATTTCCTTGAATGATATTATTATCGGCAGAGTCTAGATAAATTCCTTGACGGTCAAAACGGTTAATAACAAAACCTTTTACAGTGCTATCTCCTGCTCTGATATGCAGTCCATGTGTTTCATTTCCTGCTAAACTGCCATCAAGTTCGATCATGGGTTTGTTGGTCAATCCGGGTTGAGTTGTTGCATCTAAGATGATTGCGTCAGTAATTTTCGGTAAAGCGGAGAGGGGTTGAATGGTAAAGGTGTTGGTAGTTGCATTGTAACCGGGGTCTGTAGTGGGAATGTTAAAGGAAATCAGATCTGTGCCAGGGTTGGCATTTGCCCACTCTAGTACTGCCCGTAAACTGCCTGCACCGCTATCGTTGGTATTAGTGACTATCTTAAATTCTGGAGGAGTGTTGGGGGATGTGCCGTAAAGGTTGAGACTCCAACTTTTCCAGATGTTGTGAAAGAAGGGACTACTCCCATTCCCGTTGTGTTTGTCTCGGACTTGTAATTCCCATTCTCCGGATGCTGACTCGCCCCAGTGACGGGCGGAGGTGAAGGTCCAATGATAGACTTTCTCTTGATAGTTGTGGTGGTTGTAACTGTGGTGGAAGTGTTGTTCTGATAAGACGGATTCTGTACCGTCGGGGGAGATGAGCGTAATCTCTAAGTCGCCGATGTAGCGGTGTTGGGTGCTAAAACCGACTTCTACCCATTCTACACTCAGGTTGTCTTGGGGGTTAAGGGTGATGGTGGAGGTTAAGGGATCATTGGGGTTATATTTGGGGATAGCTTGGGCGACTAATGCGCGTTGTGAGAGCTTTGTTTCTTGGTTTAACAGTGTCCAGTTGGTGGCTTTTTCGACGGCTGCTTGAGCATCGACAGCCCCAAAACCGTATTTATGATTAACCCAGTATCCTGCTCCATTTTGTACCCAGTCGGGGTCGTTGGGGTCGTTTAAGTTGTCTTGGTTGCCGTTTTCGGGTTGGGCGGTTTCAATTAAGATGGTTTGGACATCTCGCCAGGTTAAATTAGGATTGGCTTCTAACATTAAGGCGACTACACCCGATACAAAGGGGGCTGAGGCAGAAGTCCCACTGAAGTCATCCACATAACTATTATTAACGCTGGTGGTGGTAATGTCGGTTGTCCCATCTCCGGAATAGGCCGACACCAGTAAGGCGGCCCCTGGGGTACTGTAAACGGTTTGCTCTCCGTGGTGGTCAATTGCTCCGACGGCGATGGTTTGTCGGGCATTGGCTAGGCTGTTATAGTTGACGTTACCGTAGGGATAGTTATTTGTGTGGGGATCGATGCGATCATTACCCGCAGCGAAGACATAAATATTCCCTGCTCCATTGCGGCCATCTTCAACATTGGCAAACAGGTTCTCAACGTTTGGCAGAGCCGCACTATAAAAGCCTTGCCCCCAACTATTGTTATAAATATCAATGTCGTTTTTGTAGTGGGAGAGGGCATCGGTAATTTGATATTCGGTGACGGCAGTTGATCCCATGCGTAACCCGGCCCAGTGGGCATTAGGGGCGACTCCACTGCCGCCAAAGCTGTTTTCTCCATGGGCGGTGGCGACTCCTGCAACTCTTGTCCCGTGACCGTTGTAGGTGTCTAGGGTTAAAGAAAAGGAGTCGAGTAACCCATTGGCTACGGATTCATTTTTTTCGATGATTAATGTCCAGTATCCTTGGGCATTTTCTCCGGTAAACCCATGGAGGGGTGCGGAATAGGAGGGGCCGCCGATGTTTTCTAAGGGAATGACTGTGCCGTGGGGACTTTTGAGGGAGATGTCTAGGTCTGCGATCGCATCATGCCAGAGATCAAACGTCAGGGTCAATTGGGCCACATCCCCACTGGCCGGGACTCCTACCTGAAAATAATTGGCCTCATCATTAATCCAATTGTCCGTCCAATCGTGATAATCGACCTGAACTTGTTTTAACCGAGGGGTGGGTTCACCGTCGTATTCGTCAAAATCATAACTTAATTCCGAACGATAATTGTCGCTCAGGTCGGAATGCTGGTACTCAAACCCATCATCCACAACCCCAATAACAACACCCTCTCCCGTTGTACTCTGCCATGCTTGGGTAACATTGGCATCGGCTTCCGGTTCAATGCCACTGCGTAAATGCCATTGTGTGCCATCTTTCACCAAGGGTTCATCCTCTGGGTTGCCGTAAAAATCGAGGTACATGGGGACGAGAGGATAGGCAAATTCAATGGCCGCATCTTGGTTTAATTGGCTGGTGAGGAAATAGGGGTCAAGCCCAGAGGTAAACTGAAAGGTGTAGGTGTTGGGAATCTCTCCCGTTGCTCCTAAATTGGTCGCGCCCCAAGCTGCGGCTAACTCATCGGCTGCTATGCTAGAGTTGACACTGACAACCCATTGGGTGGCTTGACTGAGGGCATTGGGGTTGTAGTTGTTGAGATTCAGCGATCGCTCAATGGCCATGCGAGTGCGATCGGAGAGTCCCGCATCTTCCGGTACAGATAACACCGTAAACCCATGGGTGCTTTCTTCCCCTGCTGCCCCCGTACTATCGTAGGCCACAGCTTTTAATTGATACCGTCCAGGGTCAAGTCCTTCTAATTCATAATTAAACTTAGCCCGTTCTGCATCATAATGATCAGAAGTAAACGTTACCGCATCACTAATATCAACCCACTCTCCCCCATCCTGCTGTAACCAGAAATCCACTCGCGCAATATCACTTCCCCCATCTTCATCGGCCACCAACCCCGGAAACGACAACGTTTCCCCCGGATTATAAACCGCATCCACCAAGAGTTTCACATCTTGAGGAGTTTCATTCTCCTGTGGTATCTGGATAGACTCCAGATAGTCTAAAACCTCTCGACCTGCTTCAGTCTCCCGCCAATCTTGACTGGGGTTAATCGCTTCCTCTACACTCGTTACAGCCTCTCCTGTGACTCCCTCAACCCGAAAAATTAAGTCATTAAAATCCGCATCACTTCTTTTTTCCACATCCAAATCTTCCCAAGCAAATGCTGCACCCCCGGAGAGTGAGGCCATTTGCTCTTGTTCAAAGGAAAAGAGGGGACTGCGAACTTTATTTAAAACAGGCCGTTTCAGTACAGACTTCATTTTCCCCTTGGGAATGAGCATAAACGCATATTGGCCACCGGGTTGCAGATCAAAGGTTTTGTTTCCTAAGTAATTGGATCGGTTATATTTACCAAAGAACTGTTTATTAAACCTTGCTCCTTCGTCTCGGTCAGAAATAATGATGCGACCGAGAGGGGAGTCACTCAATGCGCGTCTTGCTGCTTCTTGAATGAACTCTGTTGTCCCATAGTCAAATTGTTCCATCCCCTCGACGTTGATCATGGCCAGTTGACCCCGATATTTGCGACCATCTGCGAGGAAATCAACGTTCACTTGACCAGTTTCATCTACAGTGAAGATACCTGCATCAAATTGTTGAGCAAAGGGAATCACAGGATCAGGGTTTTCTAGGTTACTTCCCTCTGGGACTGTCACTTCCTCTATCACAACAGGATTTTGAGGTTCTGAGGAGGGTTGAGGAGTCTCTGAGGGGTTTTCTTGTGGTTCTGAGGACTTATCTTCTGTTCCCGTTACTTCCTCTATCACAACAGGATTTTCGGGTTCTGGGGTGGGTTGAGGACTCTCTGAAGGGTTCTTTTGGGGTTCTGAGGACTTATCTTCAGTAACAATTAACTCATCATTTTCGGGTTCTGGGGTGGGTTGAGGACTCTCTGAGGTTTTTTTTTGGGGTTCTGAGGACTTATCTTCTGTTACCGTTACTTCCTCTATCACAAGGGGATTTTGAGGGTCTGGGGTGGGTTGAGGAGTCTCTGAGGAAGTTTGCTCTGGGGTATTGTCTTCAGAGACAATTAACTCATCCGGTAGTTCACAGTGTTGTAAGAGTTGAGTGGAGTCGCTGACTCGGTTTACTTCTAAGGTTGGGGTTGGAGATTTCCGGAATAAACGTCCTAGCATGGTTAGCACCCTCTCAAGCAGATTTTAAATGGTTTGGTGTCGGGAGTCGATGACTGAGATTTATCCATCTACCCTGACTTTAGCAGGTTGGTGGTAGAATCTCTGACAAGATTGTGTGAAGTGTGTAAGCATTGGGCGGCTTTTATGTGAAGTTTTGATGAAGTTTCCCAGAGAGGAGACAGTTCGTAATAGTCAAGAATCATGTACTCTAGTTCTGTATGACTGGATTTTTCTATGCTTTGGTTATTGTTTGCAGGGGCAACGGCGTTTTTTGAGTCTTGTAAGGATATTTTTAGTAAGAAGTCGCTGCAAAATTTAGACGCGATTTTTGTGGCGACGGCGTTAAATTTTTTTACGGTTTTATTTCTCTCTCCTTTACTCTTTTTTATTGAGATTCCGGAGATTGGCCAACCGTTTTGGGTTGCCTTGGTTGGGGGTGGGGTGGGAAATGCGATCGCGTTTTCTCTGTTAATGAAGGCGATTCAACTTTCCGATTTATCTAAGGTGATGCCGCTTACCAGTTTTACCCCACTTTTTCTTCTTGTTACTTCTCCTCTGATTGTTGGAGAATACCCCAGTCAATTGGGCATTATTGGTATTATTTTCATTGTTACGGGGGCTTATTTTCTCAATATTAACCAGCGCAAAGCGGGCTTTTTTGCCCCCCTGAAAGCATTAGGCAATGATACGGGGACAAGATGTGCTTTGGCGGTGGCGTTTATTTGGAGTTTGAATAGTAATTTTGATAAATTGGGGTTACAAAATTCTTCACCGCTTTTTTGGATTATTTGTGTTTATGCGGTGATTACGCTGTTATTATTTCCTGTGGCTTTGTTTCGTGCTGCTAATTTTAAGCAGGTGCGGGGGAAAACGTTACGAAATTTAGCGGTAATGGGTCTATTTAACGGGCTGACGGTAAGCTGTCAGATGACGGCATTGAGTTTAACGCTAGTCGCTTATGTAATTTCGATTAAGCGCACTAGCACCATTTTAAGTGTCTTTTGGGGGCGGTTATTTTTTCAGGAAACTGGGTTGCGGGAACGGTTGTTAGGGGCTAGTATTATGGTGTTGGGGGTATTTGCGATCGCTTTCTCTCAAACAATTGGATAGTTGAGAATTAAGAATTGAGAATTAAGAATTAAGAATTGAGAATTAAGAATTGAGAATTAAGAATTAAGAATTAAGAATTAAGAATTAAGAATTAAGAATTAAGAATTGAGAATTGGTGAACCACAAAAGACACAAAGAACAAAGAACCAATTACCAATAAAAAACCCCTCAACCTACAGGCAAGGAGTTTTGCTAAAATGTAACAAGTTATAAAATTAACTTGACTTTTTCGTTTTTTTCTGATTTTTGCGTTCCCGTTGTAACCGATGGTGGGCGGCGGTGACGGAGGCATCAACGGGGAAACCCGCAATGGGCATCACCTGATACTTGCGCTCCTCCTCAAGTTCCTTGAGTTCGGTATAATCGACCCAGTGAATACAATTCACCGGACAAGTATCAATGGCCTCGTCAATTAATTCTTCAGGATCACCATCTTGGCGAATCGCTCTGGCTCTGCCATAATCGGGTTCAATGTAAAACGTATTGGGGGCAGTGTGGGCGCAATGTTTACAACCAATACAGGTTAACTCATCCACATAAACCCCTTTCTCGCGGAATTGACCGCCGAGTTCTGGTTCAAAGCCTGTGCGTTCGGGTGCATCTCGGAAGACACCACCCAACTCAGGTTCTAAACCAGAACGCTCTTGAGTTGGGTTGTAATCAGTCATTAGGCACTCCAGCGTTGGACAACTAAACGGATTGAACCGTCTTCATTTTTTTGCTTCTCAGCCACTTGGAAGCCTTCTTGGGCGGTGGTGCTGAGAACGGAATTTAAGGCGTAATGTTGGGTCACTCTTTGCAAAAAGCCTTCCACGGAAAGGGGTTGTTGCCAGTATTGCAAGTCTGTGACCATTTCGTATTCTTGGCCATTCCAGCTAAAGCCAATATCGTAGTTGTTTTCTTGTTCAATGACGATTTGGGCATCATAGGTTTGGCCTTGGTATCCCCGCACTTGACCGGGGCCGTCTTTCCAGTCCATCCCTAAGTCGGTTAAAGCGGTTTTTAAAGCATCGAGATTGCGAATTTTGGTTTTGATGTTGCTGAAATGAGACATAGTTGGATATGGGTTGCTTTGTAAACGAATATGACAAAAAGTGATTAACCCAGACGTTTACCAATCACTCCAAGCGGCTTGGGTGACTGTGTTCGTGGTTGTTTGGGTTTGAGCATAGTATTCCGAGGTCTTTTCGGTGGATAAGACGGTGCCGAGTTGTTCCTCAATGGCTGCCGTTACCTCCGCACAAGAAGCCCCCACAATGCCTGTGACCTTTTCCTGGACACGACCATCCGGATAGATGATAAATTCTAGGGTTTCCATGCTCATGGCTTGGATTTGTCCTCGCTATTATTGGGATGAGGTGGAAAGCAGACTGGGCTTTCTCTCTGGTGTACCTCGAAGGTTGGGTGTTGATCCCTTATTATTTAAGAAATCTTAGCAAAAGTTACAGTGAACTGAGTCAATTACTCTAAATTCCGTTAGTTTATATTAAACTTTTTTAAGCAGCGAGCCGTCAAGATGGTATTTTTCAAGGAATTAGGATTGCAGATATATACCTGTAGGTAGATGCAGCAAAATTTACGTCTTTGGCTGAAAAGGGGACTGGTGTGGGGGTTAATGGGGGGGTTAATTCTGGCTTTATTGCGTGTTCCCCTTCCGATTTCGGTTTCTAGTGGGGCCAGTGGAGAAGTACGAGGGGTTTGGTTAACCAATGTAAATAGTGGGGTGTTGTTTGTCCCTTGGGGAATTCAACGGGCGATCGCAAGTTTAGCCAAAATGCAGTTTAATACCGTCTATCCGGTAGTGTGGAATCGAGGGGATACGTTTTACCCTAGTGAGGTGGTTCAGGGGGTGACAGGACGCAAACAGCAACCTCTGTATAACATTATGCACTGGGGGACCGATGCCTTTGAGCAACTCTTACAACAAAGTCACCGTCAAGGGTTGCGAGTCATTCCCTGGTTTGAGTATGGGTTAATGACTCCTAAAAACTCTCTTTTGGCCCAACGTCATCCCGACTGGTTAACCCATAATATTGATCATAGTGATGTCCCCTACGAAGGAATTGCTGAAAATCCCCCTGATTTTTGGTTAAATCGTCTGTTAGAAAGTTCTCTAGGCATTCAACAACAATGGTTAAATCCCTTCCATCCCGAAGTACAAGATTTTATTAAAGGGATGATTGTGGAGCTTGTCTCCCAGTATGATGTGGACGGGATACAACTCGATGATCATTTTGGTCTGCCTGTGGAAATGGGCTATGATTCCTATACAGTGGAACTCTACAAACAAGAACACCAAGGCCAAAAACCCCCGCTTAATTATTATAATCCCCGGTGGATGGGCTGGAGAGCGAATAAATTAACGGAGTTTATGGGGGATATTTATCAAGCGGTGAAAACAGTAAACCCGGATTGTATTGTGTCTTTATCACCTAATTCTCAGAGTTATTCCTATCAACATTCGCTCCAAAATTGGCGAAGTTGGGTGGAACGGGGGTATGTGGATGAGTTAGTGTTACAGGTGTATCGAAATAAGCGCGATCGCTTCCTCCAAGAACTCCACCAACCCGCCGTCCAATTTGCCCGCTCTCGGATTCCCGTTAGCATTGGTATTTTAAGCGGAGTTCTCTCCAAACCTGTGTCTATCGAACAAATTAAAAACCAAGTCCAAATTGTCCGTCAAGAAGACTTTTCCGGGGTATCTTTCTTCTATTGGGAAAGTTTATGGGGCTATATCACACCGAACTCCCCTGAAACTCGTAGAAAAGGGTTTCAGGAACTTTTTAAGTAATTTTTGTTCTTGGTTTTTGCCTCTTGATTCTTGATTAAATTTCTCAATTATCTATGATTCATTATCCATTAAAACTCCCAGCCCAAAATTTGACACATTTGGGTGACTAACTCCATCGCTTCAAAGGGTTTATTAATCACTCCCGTAAATCCCAACTCTAGAAACTGTTGATTATCCCCCTTATTGCCCTGTGCCGTAAGCAAAATGGTGGGAATCTCTTTACTTTGTGAATTTCCTTGTAACTGTTGAAACGTCTCAATTCCATTCATTTCCGGCATCGTTAAATCTAATAAAATACTATCCGGTTGTTCCACCTGAGCCATCATAATACCCTCTTTCCCCGATGCGGCCATCAAAACATCCCAACCCGCAACAGTTTCTAGACAGATTTGAGCAATCTCACGGATTCCCTCATCATCATCAATAATTAAAATACGTTTCGTCATCTGTCACACTTCCCCCTTACGTCTCCCTCTCCAGTATCGCATCCACATCTCTCACAAAGGGACAAAATACGGGAAATTCCTCGTCATACTCCTTCTGAACATTTTGTAACGCTTTCTGATAACAATCATCCATCACAGCCAACAGATAACTGCGTAAACTCGGAGAATCGTCAAGAATCAACTGTAAGGCTTGCTGAGTCCGATTAATCGTGACTTCCCAGCCCCGATAACAGTCGGGTAACGAAACATAACCCCGCTTGAGTTGATGTTCAAATAACGTTATTAAACGACTTTGTAATTCCCGTTTATCTCGCTTCCCCAAAGACTCAATTTCCTCAATAAGATTCTCCCAATCTAAATCCTTCGTATTGCGAGACTGCAACTTCTGAACCGTATCTTCGATCCAAATCGCAAAATCTGTCTCATATAACTTTTTGTAACTACCAATTGTCATCCCTTCTTTCCCTCTAAATTCATCCTGCTTGATAATTGAGATGAATGAGTCTACGAATTTCATTGATTTCGTCTGGCTCAAATTTTAACACTTTTCCCATAGGATCATGTAGCTTGAGTTGATCCTCATAAAAATCTTTGTTAGATAAAGCTAATGACCAAGAGGCGCATAAACATAACCTAGCCTTTAAGCGTCTTTTCTCAGGGTTTTCTTCCTTGAATAAGCCTTCGTAGAGGAGATCATCACAGCTTTTATAGAACCTCATACCATCACAAATACGCTTTATTTCCTGTTTCCTAAAAGGTGACTGATATAAAACACTTTCTATACATTAATATTTTCTATTAGCCAATAAACACTAGGAAACAGTTTTCCTTAAAACAAAATAAAAAATGGACGCAACTGGACTCGAACCAGTGACCCCCACGATGTCAACGTGGTACTCTAACCAACTGAGCTATGCGTCCCTGCGATTTATTAATCTAACACACTATTCTCGAATTTTGCAAACCTTTCTAAAAAAAGTGTGGGGAATAGCCCCACACTTTCCTCAAAAGCCTAAGTTTCCCTTAATAGCGGCTCATTCCAGGCTTATACACAATGAAACTTACCGTTTGACACTGTTTAATATTGTCGAATCCAACCACCCGGATGTAGCAGTTAGAATACTCCTGACGGCATTCCCGCACCTCGTTGAGGACATCTTGAGCATTTTGAGCCTCAAACAAAGGCAGCTTCCACAGCGTCCAGTGGTGATCTTGAGGGCTGGGGTTTTCTTCAAATTCAACCGCAGGAATAAACCCTTGATCGAGCATATAGTCAATTTGCTTGGCAATTTGCTGGTCTGTCAAGGGGGGAAGATAGGACAGAGTTTCGTAACGCTTTTCTTTGGGTAATGTTTGCATGATTGTTTCCTTTACTATGAGTCGGTTGATTCATCCATCCGTTTGAAACGGATGGCGTTCTGACTGGTTTCGTGTAACTACTCGGAAGAATGAGATGAATCCTGTTGGGAGGGAGAATCGTCTTGTAATTCTCCTGATCTCTGATCGGAGGAAGGGGGATCGGAATCAGTGGGTTGTAAACGAGTGAGACGTTCTAGAAGCTGGCGACGGTGGGCAATATTGGATTGTTGAATATTACTTCTCACCATTTCCGGCACAAAGTCTAACACCTGTTCGGCAATGTCCTCACGTACTGTCAGAATGCGAACCACCAAGTCTTTATGTTCGAGCATTAAATTCTCTAGATAGGCTTCGCCATCATTCAACTTTCCGGCTGAATAATTACTGAGCCAAATAGACTGGGGGGGGTTCGTCTCCGATAGCTGCTCGATGATCACCCGGACGGCCTGGTAAGTGAGGTAACTTTGCAAGGTGCGTGCAGTTTCTCGCGCAATTTGTTTAGCATCCATTGGTTTCACCTGTCCCAACCTGACCGATTCTAAACCCAAGTTTTGGGAAAAATTGGTCGATTGATTACCCTTTAACCGTTCCTTTCGACCACAGAGCCAAGTTACTCCCCGTAGAGAGTAACTTACTATTTTTCTTTTACAGGGTGTCCACTGCCTCGAACTCGAATTTAATTTCTTTCCAGAGTTCGCAAGCGGATTTCAGTTCAGGAGACCAACGAGCCGCTTCTTTAATGACTTCGTTTCCTTCACGAGCCAAGCTGCGGCCTTCGTTACGAGCTTGGACGCAAGCCTCCAGTGCAACCCGGTTGGCGGTTGCCCCAGGTGCATTCCCCCAGGGGTGGCCTAATGTCCCACCCCCAAATTGTAAGCAGGAGTCATCGCCAAAGATTTCCACTAAGGCGGGCATATGCCAAACGTGAATCCCACCAGAAGCCACGGGGAAGACTCCGGGGGTAGAGGCCCAGTCTTGGGTGAAGAAGATACCGCGAGAACGGTCTTCCTCGATGAAATCTTCACGCATCAGGTCAACGAAGCCCATGGTGATGCCCCGTTCCCCTTCTAATTTACCCACAACTGTTCCGGAATGCAGGTGGTCGCCTCCAGACAGACGCAGACATTTGGCGAGGACGCGGAAGTGAATGCCGTGATTCCGTTGACGGTCAATCACCGCGTGCATGGCTCGGTGAATGTGAAGTAATAAGCCATTGGCGCGACACCAGCGAGCTAAGGTGGTGTTGGCGGTGAAACCACCGGTTAAGTAGTCGTGCATGATGATGGGGGTACCGAGTTCTTTGGCGAACTCTGCCCGTTCCATCATTTGCTCGCAAGTGGGAGCAGTCACGTTGAGGTAGTGACCTTTCACTTCGTTGGTTTCGGCTTGGGCTTTTTCGATGGCCTCTTGGACAAAGAGGTAGCGATCGCGCCAACGCATGAACGGCTGAGAGTTAATGTTTTCGTCATCTTTGGTGAAGTCTAACCCACCGCGAAGACATTCATAAACCGCACGACCGTAGTTTTTCGCAGACAGACCCAGTTTAGGCTTAATGGTACACCCTAAGAGAGGACGACCATATTTGTTCAATTTATCCCGTTCTACGGTAATCCCGTGGGGCGGTCCCTGGAAGGTTTTAATTAACGCAACGGGGAAGCGAATATCTTCTAAACGCAAAGCCCGCAGGGCTTTAAACCCGAATACGTTACCGACAATAGAGGTTAATATGTTGGTGACAGACCCTTCTTCAAATAAGTCCATGGGATAAGCCACGAAGCAGAAATACTGGTTATCTTCTCCAGGGACGGCTTCAACTTCGTAACAACGCCCTTTATACCGATCTAAGTCGGTTAAGTTGTCTGTCCACACCGTTGTCCATGTCCCGGTGGAGGATTCTGCCGCTACCGCAGCCCCGGCTTCTTCAGGAGGAACACCCGGTTGCGGGGTCATCCGAAAACAGGCCAGTAAGTCTGTGTCTTTGGGAGTGTAGTCAGGGGTGTAATAGGTTAAACGATAATCCTGTACACCGGCCTTAAATCCCTGTTTGTTGGCTTGTACCATGTTGTCAATTTCTCCTTATCACGCTTGGCATAAGTCTTAATTCTGGTTATGGCGCAGACCTAAACAATGATGGGTTAAATCACTGTTCGCTCCCGTTCCTTTTTGACCCGTTCCTTTGGGGGTAAACGGCTGAGGGGGTTGCGTTGAGGAGGTTGCGTTTTGTTGGGCTTGGGGGTCCGTCAGCGTTGGTTGCTGTTTCTGTTGCTGTGTGGTCTGCTGGGTTGCCATGAAAACAAGGGGGAGCGTCTTCAAGGCTTCCCACTTTGTTCTCCTTTCTTGACCAGCAAGAGTCCGACGAACAACTGATTCTTGTCCCCTGTTACGTTTCAACTCAGGCAATCTCAACTCAGGCAATCTCAACTCAGGCAATCTGCGTTAACAACTTGAATGTCAAATCTAACTTTGACCATGAATTTTCATTATGTCTTAGCTTACCACGAAGTTTACTTTTTTTTCACAATAAAATTTCTAAAATTGGCCAGACCGCAATATAGGTTTCTTGTCGGTCAGATTAACTTATTTAATACTTTGTTAACAGGTTTTAAAAAACATGAAGATACTGGAACACTGCGAAAGCATTCCAGCCTATAACTTAGTCTAAAATTTAATAAAACTAACTTGAGCCGTGAACAAAAACAGGTATTGTCTTGAGAAAAACAGCAAGACTATCCAGATAATCGCCTCAAGTTGTTCAAAACGCAGAGTCTGTGATTTTTCTCACCTCTATCTCGCTTAATTGAAATATTTATTTACATTTCTTGAGCAAATGCTCACTTTTTGCTTTAAAAAAAGAGAAAAAGACCTAAACCGGATCACCCTTTCCTTTTTATGACCTTAGGGGAATACATTCACTCAGAGTCAACGCTAAAAAACCTCATGATTAAAGGGCTTATCGAACAGATTACTGCTCACAGACTACTAATTACAGATTCCTGTTTACTGCTGTATCTGTCACCGAGCTACTCCGACGACGAATCTTGGGCGGAATCAGGGGAGAATTTTCCCTGCTGTCCTTGGGGAAAAAGAGTCAATAAAAGTCGATTCACATAGACTTTCCCAGAGGCCGTCGTTTGGGGAGGAGTAGAACTCCAAGGCCGAGACGCTGGCAAGTTTTCTTCTTCAGGGGGTGGCTCTCGAGCTTCCTGTTCCACAACCTCCTCCGTTGACTCAACCTCCTCCTGTACCGGAGAGGGAGAGGAGTCTGACGCTGGAGGGGTGGCCTCTTGAGCGTCATCCCAGAGATCATCGGTTACAGACGCTGCACTGGCCGAGGTGGACTCTTTCACCTGAACCTCCATAGAGACTTGACGGGAGGTATCTCCGATCACCCTTCCCGCCCCAATAACCTCCATGGCTGCCACATTGGCTTCATACACCGTTGTTGCGCCTCCCACACAAGTATTCGCCCCCACGGTACTCTCCCCGACAATTAACACCCCAGGGCCCAAACTCACCCCAGTTTCGAGGCGAATATTGCCCCGACAGGCATTCAGCACCACTCCCATCCCTAAACAAACCCCGGGCCCGATCCAAATCTGGCAGTTAGGGGCGGCGTGGAGGATAGCACCCGGTGCGATCGCAGCACTGGGATCAATCACCACGTCCCCTCTCACACAGATATGAGGATGATTCGCAAGTGGCAAGGGTTGCAAAGACATGAGGCGACGGAAAAGCGGGGTAAGGTGTCAAGAAAACCGCTTCTATTCTCCCTAGGGGGGGTGAGCGAGTCGGGGGGAGGAGGCAAGCGGTTCAACCCACTCCCGTCAATCCCGACTGCTCCATAAGCCGAATTAGCCCAATTTTGAGCCTACGGACGTTGAATAATCTGTTCTAACACCCGACGTTTGGCTTGGGAGTCAATGCCCAATAAGCGGACATATTCCCCACTATGTTCTTGTAAACAGCCTTCCAGGTGTTGGAACACTTCTTGCTCATTCCCGGCATCAATGGGGGAGCAGGGTTGCCAAGATTTTGCCCGGAAACGGCGTTTATCGGCGTGTTCAGTGCCGATGCTGTAGCCTTGACGGAGTAAGGAGCGCACCTGCTCAACAACTTCCGAGTCGAGTTGAGTGTTCACTTTGCCATTACTACTGGCTTGGCGACGGGGAGCAGTGGCGGTTTGAGTCTTTTTTCCCGAAACCGTAGTCTGAGTTACAGACGATTGCCCGTTGGGCCGTTGAATAATAGTCTCAGACACGCGCCGTTTGGCATTGGGGTCCACGCCAATTAAGCGGATGTATTCCCCAGGATATTCGGCTAACACATCTTCTAACTGAGCAACGACTTGGCTTTCGCTAGTGCCGTCAATGCCGGGGCAAGTCCGCCAGGATTTTGCCCGGTAGCGGCGTTGGTCGGCGTGTTCTGCGCTGATGGTGTAGCCTTGGCGCAGGAGGGAGCGAATTTCTTGCACGGCTTCTGGGCTTAATCCCGATGTTCCGGTGGAACTAGCCCCACTCTGTCCCTTGGGCTGAGATGAACGACTGGCAGAACGAGAAGCCCCAGAACTGCTAATTTTTGACCCGTTAGACTGGGCTGGGTTTTCCCCGTTGGGCCGTTGAATGATGGTTTCGAGGACGCGCCGTTTGGCGTTGGGATCAATGCCAATTAAGCGGACGTATTCCCCAGCATGATCACTGAGACAGTTTTCTAATTCCGCAAAAACGGCGGATTCGGAGGTGGATTCAATTTGGGGGCAGGTTAACCAAGATTTGGTGCGGAAACGGCGGGGACTGGCGTGTTCTGTGCCGATTTTGTATCCTTGGCTGAGGAGCGATCGCACTTGTTCCACGGTCTCGGCACTTAACCCGGCGGTGGCGGCAGCTTGGCTGCTGCGGCGACGGCCTGATGAGGCCGGGGCTTTACTTGGGGCGGCTTGGGCTTGGCGGCCATGGGGGGACGCACCATTACTGCCATTCTCTCCGGGCCGTTGGATAATTTCTTCTAAAACACGCCGTTTGGCGTTGGGGTCTACGCCCACTAAACGAACATACTCCCCGGCATAGTCGGCGAGATGGTCTTCTAGTTCCGCTAAGACTTGGTTGGGACGGCCTGTAAAGGAACTGCCCGTTAACCAAGATTTAGCCCGAAATCGCCGTTTGTCGGCGTGTTCTAAGCTAATTTTAAAGCCTTGTCCTAGGAGCGATCGCACCTGTTCTACAATATCTGCACTCAAACTCATATTTCCCACCAATGATTGATAGTCAACCTCTGTTTTTTGACTTTTGCCATTGCCTGTTGGCCGTTGGCTTGCCCCGTTGCCCGCCTCAACTTCATTGCGGAGGGGTAAAATACAACTGGGGTCTTCGGCGCAGCGATAACCCGCCCGCAACGCCTCATTAATTTCCACCACATGATGGGCGAAAGCCCGATCTTCTTCTTGAACTTCCGGTAAACGGTCCGCTTGCTGTTGGTTGGTGATCACCGCCCCAGACGGAATGTAGCGACCGGGGGGAACTTCCACATCCTGAATGAGGGCGTGCATCATGACAATACAGCCTTTGCCCACTCTGGCGTTAAAGACCGTGGACCGAAAGCCAATAAAACAGTTATCCCCGACATAAACCGGCCCGTGAATTAAGGCCATGTGGGTGATACAGCTATTTTTTCCAATCCACGCGGAATAACTTTGGGCATCATCCCCGACCACCCGGCCTTTTTCTAAACCGTGAACGACAACCCCATCTTGAATGTTGCTGTTATCTCCGATATAAAAGGGGAAACCTTCATCAGCACGGATTGAGGTTCCAGGGGCGATGAGGACGTTAGACCCCACGCGCACATCCCCAATGATGTTAGAAAAGGAATGAACGTAAGCGGTTTCGTCGATTTTGGGTTCGGCGAGATTCCTTGACCAGGGGGTGGGAGGGGCCGCCCGTCTTCGGACTACCATGATTTTTGTCCTCCAAATTCAATAATAGGTAATGGGTAATGGGTAATGGGTAATGGGTAATGGGTTTTATCGTTCCACTCCCGTACTATCTGCGGTATTCGTCTTTCTTGCTATAAAGAAGATTTTTATCCACGGAAACGGTATCGACAATGCCCACCACGATGGCATCAAGAGGCCGTTGTTTCTCGTCTTCGGGATGGGGCGCGATCGCACGGCGGCTCACTAAGACCCATTCTCCCACGCCAGCCCCCACTTGATCGGCGGCCACTTCGTAACGGGGGAGCAAGTTGCCTTCCTGGTCAATAAATTGTAAAAGCAAAAGTTTGATTCCCCGCATGGCTGGGAGTTTCTGGGTACTAACCACCGTGCCACGAACCTGAGCCAGCTGCATAATGTTATTGCCCCAATCCGTCTTAGCGTCTTAAAGCTCCGGGGTTCACACTTTCCCGGAATTGTTCCACTGCTTCGGTATAGCGAATCGGTAGTACATACTCTAAGTTTTCGTGGGGCCGAGCAATAATGTGAGTGGAGAGAACTTTTCCGCCGTTGACTCGTCTGACATTTTCTGTCCCGGCGGCCACGGAGGCTTGCACCTCGGAAACATCACCGCGCACAATCACGGTGACTCGTCCTGTCCCGATTTTTTCATACCCTACTAGGGTGACGCGAGCCGCTTTCACCATGGCATCGGCGGCTTCTACTACGGCTGGGAAGCCCAAGGTTTCAATCATTCCCACTGCGATCGACATAATTTTTTCCTCGCTTGCTGTTTCCGTTTAATCTTTCTCTAGGAGGACGTATTACAGCCTCCTTTATGCTTTACTAAAGCCATCTCGCTCAGGAGTCTGAACGCTGGCTCTTTGGGCGTATTAGCGGGCTAATCCCGGCTAGTTAATCCCGGCTAGTTAATCCCGGCTAGTTAATCCCGGCTAATAAGTCCTAAATTGTTCCACTTCTTCGGTGTAGCGAATCGGTAGCACGTATTCTAAGTTTTCGTGAGGACGGGCAATAATGTGAGTTGATAACACTTCTCCCCCATTCACTCGGTTAGCGGCATCTGTCCCCGCAGACACTGAGGCTTGTACCTCAGAAACGTCTCCACGCACAATCACCGTAACTCGCCCAGACCCAATTTTTTCATAACCCACTAGGGTGACACGAGCCGCTTTCACCATGGCGTCGGCCGCTTCGACGACGGCGGGAAACCCTAATGTTTCAATCATTCCAACTGCAATTGGCATTTTTTTCTTCGCTCCTAAATCCAGTCAATAACAAAAAGATATGAGTTAAAAATCACTCCTAATCCATGCTTGGTAGCAAGAGGCAAGCCCACTTTTTTCCTTAGTTTGACCCTTAGACCTTTGACCCTTAGACATGAGATCACCCATGGGACTCTCTCTGTTCTATTTTCATCAGAATAGAGGCGATGAGAATAGAGGCCATGAGAATAGAGGCGATGAGAATAGAGGCCATGAGAATAGGGGCGATGAGAATAGAGACAGGACAGTTGATTAGAAAAAAATCTAGCTACTCTAGCCATCAGCGCGATCGCGCGTGAGAAACTCAGGGACCCAAACCAGGATATTCCACGAACTCCACTTGTCTCATCCACTGTCCTCAATCGACCGACGCTTCCTCTATCAACTCCTCTATCAACTCCTCTCTCAACTTCTCTAGCACAACTTCTCTAGCTCAACTTCTCTAGCACAACTTCTCTAGCAAAATTCCTCTATGATCATCTCTCGGTGACTAAGCCGGTGTTTTTGAACTTGCTTCGCTTGAACGATTGACCCCAGATCAGTTGACCCCAGATCAAACGCCAACCCCAGATCGCAACTCGCCCAGATAGAAACTTTCTAAGTGGCGATTTAATTTTTGGACGGGGAGTGCTAATTTTTGACCTAAAGAAAAGCATAGGAAACCTTTGTACCTTTGACAATATAAATCTTTATGATATTTTCAAATAATAAAGTTAATAAAATTTAATACATCAGAGCGAGACCGGATCCCCCCAAAAAAGGGGTGAGAATTTTTCTGGGGGGTGAGCGTCCTTTATAATTCCTTTAGGTTGGACATAGAGAAGCCTCAAACTGTGGCGCGAACAATCCCCACGCTCAGTAGCTATATAAAACTTAAAATATGACTGATTTTGTAATACAAACCAGTTGGCTTGCCCCGTTATACGGGTTAATAGGTGCGCTTTTAACCCTACCATGGTCAATCGGTATCATCCGACGAACCGGGCCAAGACCCGCCGCTTATTTTAATTTACTAATGACCCTCTTAGCCTTTATCCATGGGTCACTCGCCTTTCAAAAAATCTGGGGAAAAGACCCCCAACACCTCGTCTGGCATTGGTTACAGGCCGCCGATCTAGATTTAACCCTCACCCTCGATATCTCCCCCCTAAGTTTAGGGGCCCTAGAAGTCGTAGCCGGAATTAGCTTATTAGCGCAACTGTACGCCCTAGGGTACATGGAGAAAGACTGGGCCATGGCGCGTTTTTTCGGGCTAATGGGCTTTTTTGAAGCCGCATTAGGCGGTATTGCCATCAGTGACTCACTCATTTTGAGTTATGGACTCTTAGAAATACTCACCCTCTCCACCTACCTATTAGTGGGATTTTGGTATGCCCAACCCCTCGTCGTCACTGCCGCCAGAGATGCGTTTCTCACCAAACGAGTGGGAGATATTATCTTACTGATGGGAGTTGTGGGCCTGTCCAGTTATGGAGCAGGATTAGATTTTAGCTCCTTAGAAACCTGGGCAGAAAGCACCCCCATTCCCCCCTTAACCGCCGCCTTATTAGGTTTGGCCTTAATTGCCGGGCCAACGGGGAAATGCGCCCAATTTCCCCTAAATTTATGGTTAGACGAAGCCATGGAAGGGCCCAACCCTGCCGGGATTTTGCGGAATTCCATTGTGGTAGCCGCCGGGGCCTATGTGTTAATTAAACTTGAGCCAGTATTTACCCTCTCCCCCATCTCCGCCGATGCGTTAATTTTAATTGGGTCTATTACGGCCATTGGGTCTTCGTTAATGGCCATAGCTCAAATTGACATCAAACGCACCCTCTCCCATTCCACCAGTGCCTATCTGGGGTTAGTCTTCGTCGCCGTCGGGTTAGGCCAAGTGGACATCGCCCTCTTACTCCTCTTTGCCCACACCACCGCCAAAGCCCTCCTCTTTATGAGTATTGGCTCAATTATTCTCAATACCAGCAACCAAAACATCACCGAAATGGGCGGTCTTTGGTCAAAAATGCCCGTCACCAGCACCTCCTTTGTCATCGGGTCTGCGGGCTTAATTTCCCTCTTACCCCTCGGTTTCTTTTGGACGCTGCAACGTTGGTTAAATGGGACATGGAACGTGCCTCTGTGGTTACTGGGGTTATTACTGTTTGTTAATTTATTCAGCGCCTTAAACCTCACACGAGTCTTTCGCTTAGTCTTCCTCGGTAGTCCCCAACCGAAAACCCGTCGAGTCCCAGAAGCCAATTGGCCGATTATCGTTCCCATGGCCAGTTTAGCCATCATCACCTTACTGGCCCCCTCCGTCCCCATTGAATGGTCATTTTGGCTGAGTCCTAATGCCCCCTTGAGTAACTATGACGCATTTCCCGTACAGTGGGGGATGCCGTTATTAATGGCCGCCAGTTTAATTGGCTGTATCATCGGTCTATCTCGCAAACCTCAACGGATGTGGGTCAGACCAACGCAAAAATACTGGCGGTTTCTCCAAGATTTACTGGCCTACGATTTTTATATTGAACGGCTTTATCAAGTCACCGTTGTTGCTGCGGTGTCTCTCTCCTCGAAGATGACTGCTTGGTTTGACCGTTACGTGGTAGATGGGTTAGTGAATTTAATTGGGTTAGTGACCATTTTTAGTGGCAATACCCTGAAATATAATGCTTCGGGGAAATCTCAGTTTTATTTATTGACGATTTTAATGGGACTGGCAGTGATCTTTTGGTTACTGTTGCGGGGTCAATGGTCCCTCATCCTCGATTATTGGTCATTTTTAGCGAATTAATCAGGTTTTCAAAGGTAGAAGGGATTAAAAGGCAGAGGGCAGAGGGGATTAAAAGGCAGAGGGCAGAAGGGGTTAAAAGGCAGAGGGTAGAGGGCAATCTAGAAATTTGAATCCGGAGATTGAAAAATGAAGGAGGTTACAGTTATCAATGCTTAGTGCTTTAATTTTGATACCCGTTTTAGGCGCAATTCTTCTCAACTTGCTACCTAAAGACTGGGCTGCCTCGCGGTTTCGGCAAATTGCGTTGGTCTTGTCCAGCATGATCTTACTGTGGACTATCGTTTTGGCGGTGCAATTTGACCCCAATAATGTCCAGATGCAGTTTTCTGAGTTTCTGCCTTGGTTGCCGACATTGGGGTTAGATTATGCTTTGGGGTTGGATGGGTTATCCTTGCCGTTGCTGTTTCTCAACAGCTTCTTAACCGGGGTGGCGATTTTTAGTAGTAACCGGGATATACAACGGCCTCGCTTCTATTATGGGTTAATTTTCCTCCTGAATGCGGGAGTGGCAGGGGCATTTTTGGCGCAAAATCTTTTACTGTTTTTCCTCTTTTATGAGGTGGAGATTGTACCGTTATATTTCTTAATTGCCATTTGGGGAGGGGGCAGACGGGGGTATGCGGCCATGAAATTCCTCATTTATACGGCCATTTCCGGGTTTTTGGTGTTGGCCTCCTTTTTAGGGTTGGTGTGGTTTAGTGAGGCCACTACCTTTGACTATGAACCCTTGCGACAACAGGCATTACCTGTAGAATTGCAGTTTATTTTACTGGGGATGTTGTTGGTGGGGTTATTTATCAAAATCCCCATTTTCCCCTTTCATACTTGGCTACCAGATGCCCACGTAGAAGCCTCGACTCCAGTGTCGATTTTGTTGGCCGGGGTATTGTTGAAGTTAGGGACCTATGGGTTATTGCGCTTTGGGGTTGGGTTGTATCTGGATGCGTGGGTAACATTTGCCCCGTGGTTGGCATTTTTAGCGGCGGTGAGTGCATTATATGGGGCATTGAGTGCCATTGCCCAAAAAGATATGAAAAAAGTTGTGGCCTATTCCTCCATTGCCCACATGGCTTATGTGTTGCTGGCTGCGGCTGCTGCTACTCCCTTGAGTCTGATCGCTGCTATGTTACAGATGATCAGTCACGGTTTAATTTCGGCCTTATTATTCCTGTTAGTAGGGGTGGTGTATAAGAAAACGGGGACACGGGATGTCATGGTGTTACGGGGGTTATTAAACCCAGAACGCGGTTTACCGATTATTGGCAGTTTAACGATTTTAGGGGTGATGGCCAGTTCGGGGATTCCAGGAATGGTGGGTTTTGTGGCCGAGTTTATGGTGTTCCGGGGGTCTTTGCCTATTTATCCCTTGCCTACGTTACTCTGTATGGTAGGAACAGGATTAACGGCGGTTTATTTCTTGTTGATGGTGAACCGGGTGTTTTTCGGTCGGTTAACGGAACAGTTGTCGAATTTACCGAGAGTCCAATGGGGCGATCGCATCCCGGCCTTAGTCTTAACCCTCTTTATTATCATCTTTGGCCTACAACCAGGTTGGTTAGTCCGTTGGAGTGAAACCCAAACCACTGCCTTAATTGTCGAACCGAGTCTCCGCGATACCCTAGAAGTCCCGGCCTCAGTGAGTCAATTGCCTCTAGACCCGTAAAATAATTTTTCTCAGTTTAGCCGTTTATTGATACAAGCAATGGTCAGCTTAGAACAAAAACCCCGAAAACACCATCCCTTAGAAGTCTATATCCAACGTCTAGAACAGGGAGACGCTCTCCTCAAGGATACCCCCGATCACGTGCTAGAGGTGGTGGGGATTCTCAAAAGTTATGGAGTTGTCTTAGATGCCTATTCCCGCAACCTAATCTATATTGCCGAACACCAATTTTTAAACCCCTTTCCCTTTTTTAAATACTTTAACGGTGAAGTCTCCCTGAAACGTCTCTTGCAACATTGGGGCCATGATCGGATTAATTATGAATATGCCGAATATTGTATGAAGTCCATGTTTTGGCATGGTGGGGGAGGACTGGATGAGTATTTAGACACCCCAGAGTTTGCTCGGGCCGCAGAAAAGGCCATTCAAGGGAAGTGGAAGGGGAATCTATTTATGTTGACATTGCATAAATTATTTCCCGATTTTCTCCCCGAACAAGTGCGCGTGATGGCTTACTATAGCGGGTTGGGGCAATTTTGGCGGGTGATGAGTGATCTGTTTATTGCATTGAGCGATCGCTACGACAACGGCGAAATTCAAACCATTCCCCAAGTCGTCGATCATATCCTACAAGGCTTAGTGGCCGCCGCCAACAAACCCATTACCTATCAAGTCCAGTTACGGGGGAAAACCTACGACATTCTCCCCAAGTCTGCGGGATTAACCTTTTTAATGGACACTGCTGTCCCCTACGTCGAGGCCATTTTCTTCCGGGGGGCCCCTTTCATGGGGACAATTTCCTATAATGCCCAAGCCTATCAGATTCCCGATGAACAAGGGGCGTTTACCTACGGGGCCTTATTTGCTGATCCCTTACCCATTGGGGGGTCTGGCATTCCTCCGACTTTATTAATGCAGGATATGCGCCATTATTTACCCGACTATTTACACCAGTTTTATCAAAACACCATCCGAGGGGAAGATGATTTACGGGTGCAAATCTGCCAAACCTTCCAAAAATCCATGTTCTGTGTCACCACTGCGGCCTTAAAAGGGTTGGCCCCCTATCCCTTCACCACCGATAACCCGGAGGAAAAAGCCGCCAATCGCCAATTCCTCAAACCCTGGATGGATCGGTTTATAGAGTCTCGTTTGGAAACCGCTAATCAGTAAGCAGTAATTAGTAAACAGTAATCAGTAAACAGTAAATAGTAAATAGTCATCAGTCGCTAGTTAATTGGTGATGGGATGATTGCTTGCTGTTGGTTTGCAGGAGAGTTAGAAACCGGGTTTCTATCTAAATTTTGGTATTTCACGGGAAAATGAGCCTCAGAAACCCGGTTTCTCTATCAACTCTCAACTCTCAACTCTCCACTAAAATCCCAATTTCTCCAAAACCGGACGGGGGGAGACTAAATGACGGTCAAACCCTAACTGTTTCGGGGGGACTCCTAACGCAAGAGCAACTAACTGCGGTAAATGTAACACCGGGAGTCCCAATTCTTTACCGAGGAGTTTGGCCACCTCCGGTTGACGGGAATCTAAATTCATGTGACAGAGGGGACAAGGGGTGACAAGACAATCTGCTCCTGATGAAATGGCCTCCTCAATATGCTGTCCTGCCATTTTAAAGGAGGAGTCCGGGTCATAACTGGAAATTGGCCAACCACAACATTGCGTGCGGCCCCGATAATAAATGGGGGTTGCTCCGACGGTGCGAAAAACGTTCTCTAAGGATTGGGGATTAACAGGGTCATCGTAGGGTAAGTTATCTTGGGTGCGGAGTAAATAACAGCCATAAAAGGCCGCACAATTTAACCCCTCTAACCGTCTGGTGATTTTTTCGGCTAACTGATCTAAACCATAATCCCCCACTAGGGCCCAAAGGAGATGTTTGACTTCCGTTGTCCCACGATAGGGGGAACACCCCTCTTGTTTGAGAAAACCATTCACCTGCTCTAAATACGCGGGATTATCCGTTTGAAACCCTTTCAAGCGTTCATCTACATGGCCGATGACTCCCTGACAAGTGCTGCAATGGGTAAGCAGGGGTAAATTTAAGGACTCGGCCAGAGCAATATTGCGTGCATTCACCGTATCTTCGAGGAGTTGGGAATCTTCTTTATAAGTCCCTGATCCACAACAGGCCGACTTTTTCAACTCTATCAACTCAATGCCCAGAGTTTGCGCCAAAATTGCTGTCGAATCGTACAATTCTCGACAGGCCCCTTGAGCGACACAACCCGGAAAGTAAGCGTATTGTAAGGTTTGAGCAGACATGAGTAGCTTCTTTTGAGATAACGGTTAGACTCGATAGTCTTATTCTCTCTTATGGGTTGCGCGATCGCTACCATCCTTTGGCTTTTTTTTTGGTAATGGATTGGATGGGGTAATAAGTAATTGGTAATGGGTTCTCCTCCATCTTCCCCATCTCCCCCATCTTCCCCATCCCCTACACATCCCCCACACCCCTCCTTTGTAAAAAAAGATTTAGACAACCCTCTACAGGAGTGACCGCTTTCAGATATGATGAAGAATGCTGTAAATTTTTTTATAAGTTTCTGTTTGGGCAAAACGGATTGAGGAAATCATAATGGATAAAGGTAAAATTCTTGAAAAAGTACAAAGCATCGTCTCTGAGCAATTAGAAGTTGAAGAAAGTAAGGTGCAGCCAGAAGCGACTTTTGCCAATGATTTAGGTGCCGACTCCCTAGACACTGTTGAGTTAGTCATGGCATTGGAAGAAGAGTTTGATATCGAAATTCCCGATGAAGCCGCAGAAGGTATTGACACCGTACAGAAAGCGGTTGATTACATCAGCGAAAAAGTAATGGCCTCTGCCTAACTCTTGTCATCCCGCTTTTACCCTAAGCACTCTCTGGCCAATCTGCATTCTTGGGGTTCACCCAGCTAGTTATCGAGAATCATGACAAATTTGCAACGGAAACGAGTTGTTATCACGGGTCTTGGCGCGATTACCCCCATCGGCAATGATCTCCAATCCTATTGGGAAGGCTTGATGGAAGGTCGTAACGGGATCGGTGAAGTTACCCGCTTTGATGCGTCAAAACACACTTGTCGTATTGCTGGAGAGGTCAAAGATTTTGACCCTCATCTTTATTTAGAACGGAAGGAAGCAAAGCGCATGGACCGCTTTGCACAATTCGGGGTTGCCGCGAGTAAACAAGCCCTTGCTGATGCTCAATTGGTCATTGATGAGTTAAATGCAGACCAAGTGGGAGTGCTGATCGGGACTGGGGTTGGTGGACTCAAGGTGATGGAAGACCAACAGGAAATCTATCTTAATAAGGGGCCGTCTCGCTGTAGTCCTTTCATGATCCCGATGATGATCGCCAATATGGCCGCTGGGTTAACGGCGATTCATACCGGGGCTAAGGGGCCAAATTCTTGCACTGTAACTGCTTGTGCGGCAGGGTCTCACGCTATTGGTGATGCCTTCCGTTTAATCCAAGGAGGATATGCTAAGGCGATGATTTGCGGGGGAACGGAGGCTGCTGTTACGCCTCTCTCCTTTGCCGGGTTTGCGTCGGCACGGGCGTTATCTACTCGCAATGATAATCCAACGGAAGCCTGTCGTCCTTTTGATAAAAACCGAGATGGTTTTGTCATGGGAGAAGGGGCCGGTATTCTCATCTTGGAGGAGTTAGACCACGCGGTTCAACGGGGAGCAAAAATTTATGGTGAGTTGGTGGGGTATGGCATGACTTGTGATGCCTACCACATGACTTCCCCGGTCCCCGATGGCCAAGGGGCAACCCGTGCTATTGAGTTAGCGTTAAAAGATGGGGGAATTACTCCGGAACAGGTGAGTTATGTTAATGCTCACGGGACGAGTACCCCGGCCAATGATGTCACGGAGACACGAGCCATTAAAAAGGCGTTAGGGGAACGAGCTAATCAAATTGTGGTGAGTTCTACCAAGTCGATGACGGGACATTTGTTAGGTGGTTCTGGGGGGATTGAAGCGGTGGCTACGGCGTTGGCTATTGCCAATGACTGTGTTCCCCCTACAATTAATTTAACCAATCCTGATCCTGATTGTGATTTGGATTATGTCCCCCATGAGAGTCGTGAGACTCCCATTGAGGTGGCGTTGTCCAATTCCTTTGGCTTTGGTGGCCATAATGTAACGTTGGCGTTTAAGAAGTATCACGCCTAATTTAGGGGCCTAAATTAGCCTAAATTAAATGGAAATAATTAGGTGGAAATAATTAGGTGGAAATAATTAGGTGGAAATAATTAGGTGGAAATTTTCTAATTCTCTCAAGTAGGGGTAACGGTGGTTGCCCCTATTTTGAGTTTTTTCTGAGCCACTGGTGGAGTTTCTAGGCTCTCCCCCAAGGTTCAGGTACAGTTCAAGTTACAAAGACCCTAACACTTTGATCAGTTGATCCATTTCTCCAGGTAAAGTGAAATAATGGACACAAGCTCGGATACAGTCTGGACTGGCTAGGGTGCGGAGATAAAACCCTTGTTGTTCGAGAGCTTGTACTAATTGTTTATGGGGAATATCGACTTTTAATTGAAAAGAAACAATACCCGCTTCGGGGGTTTCCTGTCGTAAACAACTAATTTGGGGCAAAATTGAGAGTCCTTGCCAGAGATATTCGCTGTTGTAACACAGTTTGGTGTAGCGGTCTTGGGGGGTTCCCCATTTCTGATGAATGGCGATCGCAGCCCTTAATCCAGCATACTGAGGATAAGCAGAAGTCGCCACCTCAAACCGTCGGCCATCAGGTTTCCAGTCCCCAGGCATCCCCGTGCTATCAATATTCACACTCCGCCAACCAATAAAGGTGGGACTAATGCTATCTTGGGCGTTAGGGTGGACATACAGTCCCCCCACTCCCGCCGGCCCACAAAACCATTTATGACCCGTAAAGGCGTAAAAATCTGCCCCCAGTTCATCTAAATGCAACGGGAGAGACCCCGCCGACTGGGCTGCATCCACTAAAATCTGAATAGGACGACTCCCGGAACATCCCCGACACAGTTCCACAATATCGGCGAGGGGTAAAACTTGTCCGGTATTCCAGAATAAATGAGAGAGAACCACTAAACGAGTCTCGTCTTGTAAATGCTGTTGGATGACATTAATGGGGTTGCCTCGGTTTAGGGTGGCCAGGAGTGGACAGGTGGTGACTCTCACTCCTTTGCGACGACACAATTCTTTGAGGGTGGCAATAATACCAGGGTGTTCACAGTCGGTAATCAGGATATGGTCGCCAGGTTTCCAGTCAATTCCCCAGAGAACAATATTACAACCGTGGGTGACGTTCTCGGTTAAGGTAATGTTAGCTGGATTGGTTTCGAGTTCCGAGGCCAGGGCAGCCCGAACTGCTTGGGTTTCTTGTTGGACCCATTCGTTGGCTTTAGCAGAGAAAGGTCCCTGTTGTTGGATTAACTCATAAGCGCGATAAATGGCTTCTAAGGCGGGTTTCGGCATTGGCCCCTGTCCCCCATAGTTAAAATAGGCTTTATTGGCTAAACGGGGAAAATGTTGGCGATGTTCTTTAATGGCGGTTTGGGTGGAAGATACGCTACTCATAAATGGGGTTATTGGCTGACCAAGTTTTATTGTACTGGGTTGCTGAGGGGGAGAAAATCCGTGGGCCATGCTGATAGAGACATTGCGTCCCGGTGGGCTATCCTAGAAGGGAAGTTACGCAAGTTGCCTATTTTGGGTACAGTGAGGTAAGAGGAAAGGAATGCCAAGCTAAGACAGGGGAATTGCTTGTCTCTCTCGTCTTCGTCTGAACTTGTACTCGTCTAGTCTGCACTGGAATTGTTTTGCATGAATAATACTTTCTCTCCCCCCCGCAATCCCAACTCCTCTTCTTTGCTGTTAACCGATGAGTTATTGCTGGATTATAAACGTTGCGATCGCCGGGCATTCCTCAATCGGTATGGGGACCCCCAGCAACGAGACCCGGAACGGGAGTTTGTGGGTAAGCTGAAAGCAGAAAATCAACGGCAAATTCAAGAACTCTTAAAACAATATAACTGGACCGGGCCCGAAGCCCCAAGCCGCGACTGGCCCCAACGCATTGCCCAAACTATCCAGTTAATGAACGCGGGGGTTGAGTGCATTTATCGCGGTTTACTGTCCCATCAAACCCCACCCACAAAAACCCTCCCCTCCTTAACTCTAGTGGGACATCCCACCTTGTTAGTTAAACAACCCTATCCCTCTCAGTTGGGGGAATGGAGTTACATTCCGGTGAATGTCAAACTCGGGAAACGCCCCAAAACCGAGTATAAAGTGGTGGCGGCCTTTCATGGCTATTTACTCCAGCAGATTCAAGGATTTTGCCCCCTAACCCCCGAATTACGCTTACGGGGTGGGAAACGCTATACGGTGGATTTAGGGATGTGGTTGCCTCCCATGGAGGAGGTATTGCAATCCTGCGGGTCGATGCTGCAATCTTGGCAAGAACCGGATGTTTTTATTTCTCGACAGCGTTGTGGGTTGTGTGATTGGCAAACCTATTGTCATGGTATCGCCCAACAAAAAAATCATTTATCCCTTGTGCCAGGGATTACCCCCAGTCGCTATGAAGCGTTACAAGCGTTGGGAATTGAAACCCCAGAGGAGTTGGCAGAGTCGGAGATGTTACCGGATGCGGAGTTAATTGAAGGGGAGTTATTTGCCCAATTACAACAACAAGCTCAGTCTATCTCGGAAAATCGCCCCCTCTTTCGCTATCCGAATAAACGGTTGCCCCCTTTTCCTTCTGCCCCCATTGAGTTATATTTTGACCTAGAAGCAGAACCGGATCGACAGGTGGATTATTTATTTGGGGTTCTCTGTGTTAACCATGAAACCCAAGAGGAACAATTCTATCGCTTTCTCGCGGAACGTCCGGAGGATGAACCGTTGGTGTGGCAGCAGTTTTTGGCTTTAATTTGGCGGTATCCTCAAGCCCCCATTTTTCATTTCTCAGAATACGAGGTCGAAACTGTGAAACGGTTAACTAAACTTTATCGGTGTACTTATTTTTCTTTATCGAGTTTGGTGTCTCGTTTTGTGGATATTCATCACTGGATTGTCACTTCGACTACATTACCTGTGGAAAATTATTCCTTAAAAACTTTGGCGAAATGGTTGGGGTTTGCATGGCGAGATCAAGCGGTGAGTGGGGATCAGACCGTTTGTTTATATGATAAATGGCTAAAAGTTGGCGATCGCAGTCTCTTGGACACGATTATTCGTTACAATGAAGATGATTGCCGGGCTACTTACCATCTCAAAACTTGGTTAGAAGACTTTTTACAGAATTCTGTTGAGGAGGACTAACTCCCGTTTGCTTAACAGTTCTTCAAAGATAGAGGCTGCTTAACTCAGTTCATTCCCCTTGCCCCTAAAGTTTTACAAAGAATTATCAAAATACCCTGACTCGTAATTTACGTTACTCTTTCGTCTCTGGGGTTAATGGTAATGTAATAGAGAAACATTTTAGTAAGTTTCTTTTAGTCTCGATTCTTCGTTGTTTATTTAAGTTGGTCTTCAATGACCCCCACCTACTTCGTGAGGTGGGGGAGTGGGGAGAGATAACCTTCCCGTAGCTGCGAATAGCTCTCCAGGGGTATTGCGGATTAACACTACTGGTCGTTTCTCTAGACCGGATTAGCTGTAAGGGGGCGG
>NZ_JAQMSD010000163.1 GCF_028330525.1 Spirulina sp. CS-785/01 | reverse complement strand
GACACCGTTGTTTCAGACACTTGTGAGAGACATTTTCTCCCCCTCTCCCAAGGTTGGGAGAGGGGGTTGGGGGGTGAGGGCGACTCCAAACCGCCATATCTCGTTACCCACCTTGACAGGGCTGGCAATGCCCACCCTACCTATTGCTACCTCTCAAGTGTTCCCTGTTCCCGAGTTCCCTTGCCTTACAAGCGAATAAACACTTTTTCAGCAGACCCTAACCTAGAAGAATAAATCTTGGAAAAATTGGCGCATGGCAGCCCAAGACCGTTGGTCGGCTTCGGCATTGTAGGCGGACCCTTGAGAGGGGTCGTTTCCGGCGTTGGGGTCGGTGAAACTGTGGACGGCCTCGCCATACAGGACTAACTGCCAGTCCACGTCTGCCTCCTGCATTTCGGTGATAAAGGCATCTACGTCTTCGGGGGGGACGAAGGGATCATCGGCCCCGTGGAGGGCGAGGACTTGGCCTTGGATGTTTTGTGCCTCTGCGGGGTTGGGGGTGTCGAGGTTGCCGTGAAAGCTGACGACTCCGAGAACTTCAGCCCCACTTCTGGCTAATTCTAACACTGTTCCCCCACCGAAACAGTAACCAATGGCGGCTAGTTGGTCGGGGAGGGAGAGGGGATGGTCGCGGAGGACTTCTAGGCCGGCTTGGGCGCGATCGCGCAATAATCCCCGATTTGATCGATAATAAGAGGCAAGTTCGGAGGCTGCTGCGTTGGTTTCAGGACGGATGCCTTTCCCGTAAATATCGGCAGCAAAGGCCACATAACCTAATTCTGCCAGTTCCCGTGTCCGTCGTTTTTCGTATTCTCCCAGTCCTTTCCAAGCATGAACGACCATTACTCCGGGTTGGGGGGTTTCAAGGTCGTCATCATAAGCGAGATAGCCTTCTAGGACTTGATCGCCGTGACGGTACTCGATGACCTCGGTTTGAATGGCGGCTTGGGCGGAGGTGGCCACCAGTAAGCTGAGAAGGGGAGTGAGGAAAAGGGGGACGATATATTTCATAATTGCTGAAAGAAGACAATATTTTGTAATATAAATTAACAAGAAGTTTATAAGAAAATTCGTTTCTATGGTGACTAAAATTCAAAAATCCGAAGAAGAATGGAAACAACAGCTAACCCCAGAACAGTTCAAAGTAACCCGTAAAAAGGGGACAGAACGGGCATTTACAGGAGAATACCACGATAATAAAGAAAAAGGGATTTATAAATGTGTGTGTTGTGGGACCGAGTTGTTTGACTCGGAGACAAAATACGACTCTGGGACCGGGTGGCCGAGTTTCTATGCTCCCATTCAAGAAGAAAATGTGGCTTATGAGAGCGATCGCAGTTTATTTATGACCCGAACAGAGGTACTCTGTGCCGCGTGTGATGCACATTTAGGTCACGTTTTCGATGATGGGCCTCGACCTACCGGAAAACGCTACTGCATGAACTCAGCCGCGTTAGATTTTGAGAAAAAAGAAAATTAATTTATTTTTATAGGGGTAATGCTTATATTGCCCCTATTTTTTTGCCAAGATTATGACCGATCCTCTGATTCGCTCCATTGTACAGCAAATTCAATCTTGGTTTTCTCAAGCGAATAAAGCAGTTGAGTCACAAAGCGGATTGGTTGATCTACCTGTCTCCCTGCAAACTCAGTTATGGCAGGAAATTCAGGGGTTATCGACTCCGATGTTGTATCAACGGAGTATTCAAGATGCGATCGCCTCTGCGGTAGAAAACTGGCAAAATAACTTAGAGGCCCCCAATAGTCTCGTTTTATTGGGTAATCCCGTTGAACCCATTACCCAGATTTTAGAAGACAGTTTAGACAACTGGCCAAGTCCCATCCTCCCCCCCAAAACCCTCCTCCCCACCCTAACTCGGCCTCCAACTCCCGAAAAAATAAAGTCTCAACTGCAAAAGGCCACAAAACCCTATCAACAACAGGAGTCTTCCCAAACCGTAGGGGATACCATTCCCTCAGAACAACTCGAAGACCGCAAAACGCTGTTAGTGATTCCCTGTTTAGAACAATGTTTCCTGCGGTGTATTGGGGGGTGGGAGGGGATAGAATATTTGCGAGATGTGGTGTTAGCGAGTCGTGATTGTTTTTGGGTGATTGGGTGTAATCACTGGGCCTGGGATTTTCTCAATTTTGTTTGTCAAATTAATGCTTATTTTGACCAAGTGCAACCATTACCGGAATTGGAAGGGGAAGCGTGTCAGGATTGGTTAGATGCCATAGCAAAAACCGTCATTGCGTTAGACTCTCCAGAAGAAGACCAAGAAAAGCGTCGTCACAGTTATTGGAAATCTCTCGCCTCTCAATCTTCTGGAATTAGCAGTATTGCGGCCTCTCTCTGGTTGCAGAGTTTGCGTATCTCTCCCGACGACTTCGACGAAGACACCCCTCCCTCCCTCAACTCAGAGTCTCTCCCCCCTCTCCAAGAAACCCAACCCTCTCTCCCCCATTTACCCCCCTTAACGGTAAAAGACCGCTATATTCTCCATTCTGTCCTCATTCACGGACGCATCACCCGTTCCCATCTTGCGTTAAGTTTAGGAGAATCGGCTAGTATTATTCAATCCTACGTGCAAGTTTTAATTCGCAAAGGATTATTACAGCAACAACAGGGACAATTATCTATTTATGCTGCCCATTATGTCAAATTAAAGACCGAATTAGCCAATAATAATTTTTTTGTGGGTGAGGATTAAAAAAGATGGCTCTATTTTCCCTAAATCAAGCTATAAATTGGGCTATTTTTCAGCAAGTTTTGGCTCAAAATAATGGAGAGTTATCCCAAAAACTCCTAACGGAAATCACGGTCAATAAATTATTGAAAGCGGCCTTAACGCTGTTAATTGCCTATGGACTTTTAGCCCTCATTCAATGGTTAACCAATTGGGCATCAGAACGAGTTGCCCGACGGTTTCGTTTATTAATTAAGCAAGCTCTCCCGTTTTGGAAAGGGTTAATATTAATTGTTGCCGTTTCTTATTTATTGAGTTTATTTCTGAATTTATCACAAGGTAATTTAATTGCTTTAACGGGAACAATTGCGGTTGCTTTGGGGTTTGCCTTTAAAGACTATGTAAGTTCAATTATAGCAGGTTTAGTAGCCTTATTTGAAGCCCCTTATCGAGTGGGCGATCGCATCATTATTGGCGACCATTTCGGGGAAGTTGTCGGCTACGGATTACGGGGCATTCAAATGAAAACTCCCGATGATAATTTAGTCACCATTCCCCATAATAAAACATGGACAGAAGCCATCTCTAATGCCAATAGTGGGCAACTCGAAGCGCAAGTCGCAACAAATTTTTACTTTGATCATACCATTAATCCAGATCAGGTCATTCGTATCTTATACCAAGCCGCTTATAGTAGTCCTTATACGCAGCTTAATTTACCGATTCTAGTAGTAATGGAGGAGCATCAATGGGGAACACAATTTAAACTCCGGTCTTATCCCATGGATGCAAGAGACGAATTTATTTATAAAACCGACTTAATTCGACGCGCAAAACAAGCCTTTTCCCGTCATCAATTCCCCTATCCCAAACGGTTTGATATTCAGGATAAGTAATTAATAATTAAACACTTTTAAACTTCGTTCGTAGTAAGCCCTTTAGGGCTTATTTCATCCCTAACCCAATACCCCGTTAAAAAAGAAGGATTTAAACCCCAAAACTAATCCCGTTTTAACAACCAAACGGCAGTCGTTGTCATCCCCGACTCATCCGGTTCAATCACCAAAAAATGTAACCCCTGACTCGCTAAAAAACGCTGTTGATAGGTTTCTGCGGCCTTCGCCACCGCTTCATCCTCAAAAGTAGCCAAAATCCAGCGATCGCGCAATCCACTTTCCAACACCAACCCCCCAGACTTCCCCGTTTCCGTCGGAATATACGTCACCCCATAGGGTTTCACCTCCCACAACCACCGGGCCAACTGCATCGACTGACGACCCCCATAAATTAAAATCCCCGGTATCGGCGTATTAGACGCAATACCAAAATTAAGCGGATTAAGCGATGCAGGCATTTCCTGAATAGGAATAGGCCGGCCCGAAAACGCCTCAAACACATCCCCCGCAGACAAACTCACAAACCGCCATTGGTCCCCCCACAAGTTTTCCGGGAGGGGTTGCGGAGGAGCTTGTTCAAGGTCAATATTAACCCCCCGTTGTTGTAAAATACTCTTGAGAGCCAGAGTCCGCCGCGTCGTTTCTAGGCTAACTCCTAACTCGTCTGCCGCCCTTTGCAACAACCCCACCGCCTGGGGACGAAAAACTTGTATTGCTTGGGGAAGGGGTTGTAAGGTTTTCAACTGAGAAAAAACCCAATCAGAATTTACATTACTTTGAGGACAAGTTTCATCCACTACAACATTACCCTCCCCATCACACACTAACAACAGCCAATCAATCTGAGAATTGCGACTCGGTAATTTAGTTAAATCGGCTTGTAAAATAGGTTCATTGGTCATTGTTATTAATTCTGAGTTGGTTTTAGGAGATAAGTTTATTGTAAGCTCTTTAGAGCTTACTACGAACCAAAGAGCTTACTTGGCTGTTTTAGGAGATCAGTTAATTCTAAGCATTCAGCTATCAGCCTTGACTCCGCGACTCTTCAAACTAACACTCCGTTGGCAAAACCTCTCAAACGGGAGAAAGTCCATCTATCAACCCGTTTTAACGGGTTTGAGCTATTAGCCTTGGGTTTTAACCCAAGGTATATAACCCAAGGTATATAAAGGGAGCTAACACTCCGTTGGCAAAACCCCTCAAACGGAAGAAAGTCCATCTATCAACCCGTTTTAACGGGTTTGAGCTATTAGCCTTGGGTTTTAACCCAAGGTATATAACCCAAGGTATATAAAGGGAGCTAACACTCCGTTGACAAAACCCCTCAAACGGGAGAAAGTCCATCTATCAACCCGTTTTAACGGGTTTGAGCTATTAGCCTTGGGTTTTAACCCAAGGTATATAACCCAAGGTATATAAAGGGAGCTAACACTCCG
>NZ_JAQMSD010000162.1 GCF_028330525.1 Spirulina sp. CS-785/01 | reverse complement strand
GGTCTATGTGTAGCCTAAGAGGTTGTGAGTCTCAGCCGCATCGTTCGCGCAGCGTCTCCGCAGGAGAAGCGGTATCGACTCACCCGCTTTCCTCCCCCACCTGTTCCGAGGTGGGGGAGTCCCGCGGCTCTTTTGTTGAAATTTCTACCAAGGCCCCAGTAGGTAGGGTAATCGAAAACCTAATTATTATTCTAGAGTGTGGAAGCGTAGAAGACATAAAAGGGCAAATTTACTATCTCCCTTGGTGAGCAACTCGCTATTTTTATAAACAAATATTACAATTACTTGACTTTTGACAAAATCTGTGAAACGAATTTACTTTGAGTTTAAAAACCTTAACCCTTTATCCAGAATATCGGTCAGACCGCCGGGACTTAATTAGTGATTTTTACCTCCCCTGCTTGCGACAAACTCGCCTCTACAATCGGGCGGTGGGGTATTTTTCCAGTAGTTCTCTGTTGGCGGTCGCCCAAGGGTTGACCGGGTTAGTTCGCAGTGGGGGGAGGATGCGGTTGGTGGCTTCCCCGGACTTGACCCCAGAGGATGCAGCCGCTATTCAGCAAGGGTTACAGCAACGTGACCAAGTAATAGCGGGGGTAATTTCTCGCAGTTTAGCCGAATTTGAGCAGGTGGCGCAAGACCGTCTTGCCTGTTTAGCTTGGTTGTTGAGTCAAGGGGTATTAGAGATTAAATTAGCTATTCCCAATAATTTAGGGCAATTGGGCATTTATCACGAAAAATTGGGCATTTTTGAGGATGAGGAGGGGAATAGAGTGGCGTTTACCGGGTCGGTGAATGAGAGTCAACGGGCCTGGGTGACTAACTTTGAATGTATTGATGTGTTTTGTTCTTGGCAAGAGGGGGAACAGGAACGGACGGAACGGAAAAGGCAGCATTTTCAGCGACTTTGGGAGAATAACACCCCCAAGGTGGAGGTATTGGACTTTCCTGAAGCGGCTGCAAAATCTTTATTAAAATATCGACCCAGTGAACCGCCCTTGTATGAACCCGCTTCTCAACCCCGTTCTAGAGTAAAAGAACAGGGGGGAGGGTATCAAGTGAACCCTAGTACCCCCTCTCTCAAGGTGTCCCTGCGTCCCTTGCAAGAGGAGGCATTAACGGCATGGCAAGAAAAGGGCTATCGGGGCATTTTAGCCATGGCCACAGGGGCCGGGAAGACCATTACTGCCCTTGGGGGGGCGGTACAGTTGCAAGGGGTAGAATTAATTATTATTGGTGTTCCCACTAACGAGTTAGTCCAGCAATGGGCCGACCAGTTAGACCAACGGACAACGTTACCAAGTCCTATTTTGGCCCAAGGAAAGGCGGAATTGTGGGCTGAACCCTTGTTTCGCAAGTTGCGGTTATTGAACCGGGGGGACTATAAGCGGAAACCTGTGGTCGTGATAGGGAACTATGGGGAACTGTCAAAACCCCGTGTAGGGACATTGATAGATGATGCGGGAGGGTTGCCCCCTCGGTCGTTACTTATTGCTGATGAGGTTCATACGACCGGGGCTAGGGGATATCAGCGTTTATTACGGGAGGACTTTGGTTATCGGTTGGGACTGTCTGCGACTCCTTTACGGGCCCATGATGAGGAAGGGACGGGGGTGGTGTTGGACTATTTTGGGGGGGTGGTCTATGAGTTTAGTTTACAGCAGGCTATTGAGGCGGGGATTCTCTGTGAGTACGATTATTTTGTCTATATTACGGAACTGGAGGAGACAGAACACCAACGGTTTCAGCAACTGACGGCGAAACTGGGGCGGTTGTTGCATAGCCAAGATGAGGAGGCCAAGGAACAGGCCCAACAGGTGGCTATTCAACGGGCTAAAATTGTCAAGGCCGCAGGGGCAAAGTTGGGGACGTTACAGGAGATTATTGCCGATTTTCCGCCTCAACGGGCAATGATTTATTGTGCAGATATTGACCAAGCAACGGCAGTGAGTGGGCAGTTGGCCCGGTCGGGGGTTCGGGTGGCCCGGTATTCTTCGGCAGAAAGTAACCGTCACCACTTGTTACAGGAGTTTGCGGCAGGTCGGTTGGATGGGTTAGTCGCTGTAAAGTGTTTAGATGAAGGGGTGGATGTTCCGGCAGCATCTCAGGCGGTTATTTTGGCCAGTGATGGGTCACAACGGCAGTTTATTCAGCGTCGGGGACGTATTTTGCGCTTTGCCCCCCAGAAGTCGGTGGCCACGTTAATTGATGTGTTAGTTGTGCCACCATTGGAAGGGGAGGAGGTACAATTGATAGAGTCGGAGTTGAAGCGGGTGGGGCATTTTGTCCAGAGTGCGAGGAACAAGAGTCATGCCATACTGACTTTAGCGGAAGCGTTAGCATTGTATGGAATCACCTATTCAGATTTTCTTTGATATTGTTTTCTGTAAAGTGTCAGGCAGATGGAACAGCAGTTACAAGTATTAGCCCAAAAACATGGTATCCCGGTGGCCTTGCTGCAAGAAGCCATTAAGGAGGAACGGGAAAGAATTGTTCGACAAAACCGCCGGATGACTCCTCGACTCAAGGAAATGATTGCCCAATATGCTGATGTTTCGCAGGGTTAGGGGGGAGTATGGGGTTACAGTTAGAAAAAATGACGCTTCACAACTGGAAGTGTTACCAAGACCAGACGATTGAGTTTGACTTGTCTTTTCAGGATGAGACGAAGAATGTTTGGATTATTTTTGGTCAGAATGGGTTTGGCAAGACTTCTATTTTGGAGGCGTTACAGTGGTGTTTGTATGGGACTGGGGCGGTTAATAAGGAGGCGTTACGGAAGGCGTTTAATGATGTTGCGGTTTCAGACAACCCAACCCTAGAAATGTCGGTTCAACTGACCTTTAAGCGGGGAGAGGATAGTTTTTTGGTGAGTCGGTCGGCCCAACGGAAACCGCGAGGGAAGTTAGTGACGGTGGATGACCGAGAGGCAACGGTGTATCGCAATGGTCGGGAATGTCAAGACCCTCGTGAGTGGATTGAGGTATTATTGCCGAAGATGTCACGGGAGTTTTTCTTTTTTGATGGGGTGGATATTCAACGATATGCCCAGCAGACCCACACGGTGGAAACGAAAAACGCTATTGAACGTATTTTAGGCATTCCGGAGTTAAAGAATTTACGGGATGATACGGAACGGGCCTTGAAAGACCTTCAGAAACAGTTAAGTGATGCGGAACAGACCAATGAGGAACTGCAACGGGTGGTGACGGAGTTGGAGACGGTTGAAGTGGGGACGGAGACGCAACGGGAACAGTTAGGTCGGGCTAAGGAGAATTTACGGTCGGCCCAGACTATTTATGAGGATACCAAACAACGGGCGGAACAATTGGAGGGGTTACGGGAGAAGTTAGACGAGTTACGACGGTTAGAGGGGGATAGGGACCGGTTACGGGAACGTTTGGATAGGGCAGAACAACAGGTGGAGGAGACGTTGCGAAAAGCCCCTATTCCGTTGTTGTTGGGGTTTGTGAAGGAGGTGGCCAATGAGTTACAAGGGCAGACGGTGACGACGGCTAAGTTGTTTGGGTCGGTGCAACAGTTACAGAAGTTGTTAAACTCGGATCGTTGTGTGTGTGGTCGTTGTTTGGATGAGGAGGCGAAACGGTATATTCAGCAGGACTTGGAACAGTTACAACGGGTGAAGGAAAATAGCAGTCGTTATGGGGCTTTGGAACAGGATGAGTTGCGCGATCGCTTGTCTGCTTTATCACGGTATGATCAGTGGAACTTGGAGGAAAAGTTATTAGACCGAGACCAACACCGAGATGACTTGGATGAGATAGAACAGCGTATCTCTCGCTTAAAACGGGAGACCCACGGGATAAATGAGGAGGAAGCGCGAGATATTTGGCGAAAGGTGGCAGAAGCGGAGAGACAGAGGGACGACTATCAAAATAAAATTGGCCAGTTTCAACGGGCCATCGACCAGTCCCTACAACGAGAGGATGAGTTACGACGCAAAATGGAGACGTTAGCGGGGAAACATAAGGAGACGGCCACGTTGGCCTATCAGGTGAGGTTAGCAAGGGGGTTACTGGAGGCCACTAAGGAGTTAATTGATTGGCGCATTGAGGATGCAAAGGCCACAATAGAGGAGAAAACCTCTGAGGTTCACCGACGAGTGACCAATAAACCTGATGAGTATAATGGGGTGGTGTTGAAGGAAAATTACACCCTAGGAGTCCGGACGGTGACGGGGGAGGTGTTGAACCCGGAAACCCTCAGCGCAGGGGAAAAGGAGGCTTTGGCTTTTGCGTTTATTACGGGGTTGAATTTAGCGTCGGAGACTTCTGCTTTGTTGGTGATGGATACTCCGTTTGGTCATTTGGATAAGACCCATCAACGGAATTTGGTGAAGGCGTTGCCCGATATTGATTCTCAGGTTATTGTGTTGGCTACAGACCGCGATTTTCCTGACCCTCTGTTAAATGAGTTAATGCCTAATGTGGCTGGGGTTCGTCATATTGAACGGGTTGGTGGTAGTGAACGGTTATCTGAGGTGACATAATGCAGCGTTTAGACCCTAATGCAAGTATTAGCACCACTCAAGAGGCTAAACAATATCTGGAATTTTTGAAAGACAAGAAAGTTTTTCCATATATGATCGATGCGTATTTTTTCGCAGCAGCTTACGCCATGAACCGAGATGTCGAGGTTGAACCTGTCTCTGGCCTTAAAACCTTAGCTCAAAATATTAGTTTTGTTGACTCAGATGTCTTTCTTGCGTTAGATGCAGCCGTTAAAGCAATATGTAAGCGTAAAGGTAAACCTGAACCTAAAGATAATAAAGAAGTCGCTAATATTGTTATTCAATACGCAGAAGCCGGCTTAAAGTTATTAAAAGCACGATGGGAAGGGAAAATTAAGAGTCAAATTCAAAATGATATTTGTAAAATCATTGTAAACAATGAATAAAAAAAAGAATATAGTCACTAATCCGAATTTAGCTGAATATTGCGAAAAATTTGCCAATCTTAACATTAGCAATAGCAGTAAAAAAGGAAAAGCCCCTTATAAACCCGTTTTATTGTTATCAGTTATTGATTTAATTAATCAAGGAGTCATCAAAGAAAATCAAATCTTGGTATCAGATGATCTACTGGATACATTTAAAAAGTATTGGAAAGTATTGTCGCCTAATTATAAAGGTGGCTTACATTATCCCTTTTTTCATTTACAGAACGAAGGGTTTTGGAATTTAAAGTTAAAACCAGACTTTAATGGGTTACAACCTAAAAGCACTAATAAACTCAAGCAAGCGGTAGAATATGCAACCCTAGATCATGAATTATTTGATTTAATTAAAAATCCTCATCATCGACAAGAATTAATAGATACGCTGATCTCAGTTTGGTTTGCGACCAGCCAAAAACAACTAGAAGATATTTTGGACGTTAATAGAAGTCTAAATGATGCTAGTTTAGAAGAAAGCGATATTAATATTGAGGATGAAAATTTAAGCCCTAAATTTAATTGGTCTAAGTCTTTAGTAAGAAGTGCTTTTTTTCGTAAAGCTGTTGTCCATAATTATGATTATAAATGTGTTTTTTGCCAGTTAAAAGTTACTCGCTCTATTACACAAAGAATTGTAGATGGCGCACATATTAAACCATTTGCAATGTTTTATGATAATAGTATTAATAATGGTATCTCTTTATGTAAAAATCATCATTGGGCTTTTGACTTAGGTGTATTTACAATAACTGATCAGTATAAAATTATGATCACTGATGATTTATCGGAAGAATCTCCTAACAATAGACCCATGCAAGATTTTAATGGTGAGTCTATATTACTTCCAAAATCAGCACAATATTTTCCTAGTCAAGCAGCCTTAAAATGGCATAGAGAAAACGTATTTAGAAAGTAAGAGGTTGAAAAATGGCTACCAAACAACAAACATTATTCCCCCCAAGAAGTGTTCCTGAATTTATCCAAGAGCTTGATTTTTTAAAAGAAGAAATAAAACAGTTATATTGTGAAAGTCAAGTTCCCATTGTAATTGGATATTCAGGAGGAAAAGACAGTTCTGCTGTTGTACAGTTATTTTGGTATGCTATATCAGAATTACCTAAAGAAAAATTACATAAACCCATTCACATTATCAGCACTGATACGCTAGTTGAAAACCCAGTTGTTTCTGCATGGGTTAAAACCTCTCTGAATAGAATTAATGAGGCAGCTAAACAACAAAATCTACCTATACAGTCACATCTTTTAACACCAGAAGCAGATAAAACTTATTGGGTCGGATTAATTGGTAAAGGTTATCCGATACCAAAACATACATTTCGCTGGTGTACACCTCGTTTAAAAGTTGATCCGTCTAATAAATTTATCCGTAATATTGTACGCAACAACGGAGAAGCAATTGTCACGTTAGGCACGCGAAAAACAGAAAGCCAAAATCGTGCTGCCATTATGGAAGAACGAGACAAGAAAAAATTACGTGATCGTTTGTGTCCTCATCCTCATTTACCGAGTTCTTTACTCTATACCCCGATTGAAACATGGCAAACCGATGAAGTCTGGATGTATTTAATGCAATGGGAGAACCCTTGGGGACATAGCAATAAAGAATTATTCAATTTGTATAGAGGTTCAACGGCGGATAATGAATGTCCTCTAGTCATTGATACCTCTACCCCAAGCTGTGGAAATTCACGCTTTGGCTGTTGGGTGTGTACCTTGGTCAACAGTGATAAATCTATGGAGGCCATGATCCAAAATGATGAGCAAAAAGAATGGTTACAGCCTCTCATTGATTTTCGCCTAGAATTAGATATTAAAAATGATCGTCATAAAAGAGACTTTCGACGCATCTATGGACGGGTGGAACTGTTTGAACGGAATAGAGATGGGGAAGTCTCCGTCGAACCCATTCCCGGTCCTTACGTGAAAAAATGGCGAGAACATTGGCTGAGACGAGTCCTCGAAGCACAACAAGAAGTCCGGCAAACCGCCCCCGAAGACATGAGAGACATCACCCTCATCACCACCGAAGAACTTAGCGAAATACGGCGAATATGGCTAGAAGAAAAACACGAATTTGACGACAGCTTACCCAAAATTTACCAAGACGTGACTGGAGAACCCTTTAAAGACCCCCGACCTGGGGCAGATCAAAGCCTCCTAGGGTCCGACGAATGGAACACATTAGAAGACATTTGTCAAGATGATCCCATGCACCTAGAACTCATGGCCCGACTCCTAGACACCGAACGGCAATTTTTCACCAAATCTCGCCGCAGTGGTATCTTTGGTAGCCTGGAAAAATGCTTCGACACCTCCTCCCGGTCCAAAGAAGAAGCCATCAAAAACGCCCACTATAAACGAGACCTGCAAATCGCCAGCCAAAACGCCGATGTCCAGAAAATTCGGGAACTGACCGCCTCTGACCCTACCCCCACTCCCCAGAGTTGGGCCGATATCAAATTTGGTCAGGCCCCGAAATCCTCAGATCACCAGTCGCCATAGGATTTGCGGTGGAAATTAGGGGGGACTACTGCGCGATCGCAAATCGCCTTATGACTCTCACGCTGGCTTTCCACATCAATTGCGATCGCCTCAAACCGAATCTGCAAACTGCCCATCGGCACCATTAACTGGGTCAACGTCTCCAACTGTCCCCCCGGACCGCGCTCAAAATCCACAAACGCCCTCGGCCCGTCCAACAACTGACGGGTCTCCACATCAATCACCCATAACTTCACATAAATTGCCCCCGGATAATCCGGCAAACGCACCTTCACAAACACCAAATCCCCCGCAGCCAACTCACCCTCCACCACATCTAACATCGGCGTTGGCACAACAATCTCCTGAGACCGTTCCAAATCCCTCGGTCGCTGCCGTTGTGCCAACGGTCGCTTCGGGGGCGGCAACGTAAACTCCTCCTCCTCCTCCGGCACAGGCAACGGCATCGCCTCCCCCTCCCCAAGGGACTTCACCTCATCAGGATAAGGCAACCCCGACGCATCATAACCCGACTTCGACCCAGACGACCCCTCCGACTGTTCCGCCAAATCCTCCTCATCCTCCACCACAATCTCCTGATTGCGCCAATAATGTTCCGCCCGATTCCGCGACGGAACATTCGCAAACGACGGTTTCTCCGCCCCAGAAGACTCCTCAGCCTGCTGCGTCAACGCCTCCCAAGCCGACTGGGTATCCGCCGCCAACCGTTCCAACAACTCCGCCTCCGAATCCTCATCCTGCTGATCCTGATCCGAACGCGGCATATTGTCCCGCATCAACCGTTCCCACTCCACCAACGCCTGTTCCCCAGGGGTCAAAGACCCCTCATCCTCTCCCCCCTCCGACACTTTCTCCTGGGACTGTTGCCCCACCCAATCAGGAATCGACTCCTCCGACAAAGGAACATCCTCCGCATCCCCTTGCCAGTCCTCATCATCCGCCTCCGCATCCGCTAACGCCTGAATTTGCCGCCAAAAACGGTCTTGTAAACGTAAGGATTGAAACGCCTCCTCCACCGGGTAATCCGCCTCAGAAGACGGCACAGCCCCCTCAGAACCCGCCTGAACCTCAGACTCCACAGAACCCACCTGAACCTCAGACTCCGCCTCAGAAGACGGCACAGCCCCCTCAGAACGCCCTTGAACCTCAGACTCCACCTCAGACGAATCCGCCTTCTGCTGCGAATCCCAAGGCGTTCGTAACCCCTTCATCTCCTGCTGTAACGACTCCCAAGGATTTTCCTCAGCCACCGCCTCCGGTTCATCCTGGGACTCCTCGACAACCGAAGCAGACGACTCCGCCTCCGGTTCATCCTCCGACCCAAACTCCGCATCCCAAGGATTCCCCGATAACGGCGTTGGAGCAGACTCCGGAGACCCCTCCGACGCAGGAGACTCAGCCTTAGCCTCCTCCTCCCCTTCCTCTGGGGACCCTTGCCCAAACTTTGTGAAAGAAATCACAGACCCCCCTTGAGCATCCTTGGGAACAGGAGGACTAAAATTCGGCAACTTCAACGACTTTGACCCATTCCCCTTCTCTTGCCCCAACTTAGGCGGCAAAATCTCCGAAGACTTAGGCTGATAGTTAGGGGCCGCCTCCGTCTTCTTACTCAACGAGAAAAACTCCGTATTCAGAGACTTTTCTGGAGACTTCGCCGTCTCTTGCGGGGGTTCTTTAGCGGGGAGGGAGTCCTTTTTCACCACATTTAACAGTTCATCCACTCCAGCCGTGATAGAAAAAGTTTGTTGGGCCAAACAGACCTTCTTCTCCTCCCCCGTCTCCGCAGTCAAGAACACCTCTAAACGCACATCTCCCAATAACAGTCGCGTGGGGTAGTCCGTGGGAACATCCAATAAATAATTAAACACCAAGGGAATCGTCGCATCACTCAAAGGCTGTTCCACCTGTAACAAAACTCCCCCCTGTTGCGGGTCGCGGAGTCGATAACAGAGTTGTCCCCCAAACCCTTTATTTAACTCACTCTGAGCATTGGGGTCTTGGGTTTTCACATGACCCGAAATCAAAATCGGTTCATTGCGACGACGGATAAAGGTATCTTGCAAGAGATTAATAGCCAACGGAGGAAAATCCGCCGGGGGAGCAGGTTGCTGTTTTGGCGGTGAGGCCGTCGGTTCTGGAGTTGAGGTAACGGGAGTAAACGAGGTAAAGCTAGGTGTAGGAGGAGACGGGGGAGGAGCAGGTTGTGGAGGAGGAGGTGGTGGGGTTTCGTCCACCTGTTCTAAGATTTCCTCCAAACTCAAAATAGATTGTTCTAAGAGAGAATGGGCGGCCTCCTCTTGCCAACGTTGATAGTCGTCTTCCCCCTCTTGAGTCTCCTTTTCTGGAGAGGAGGAGGTTACAGAGTCGGGGTTTTGTTCTCCCACAGGTTGGGGAGGGGTTTCCCGTTGGGGGGGAGTGGACTGTTCTGGTTTGGCTTGAGGTTGAGAAGTAACCGGAGTCTCTGACTGGGAGGGTTCTGGTTTGGTTTGAGGTTGAGACGAAACCGGAGTCTCGGACTGGGAGGGTTCTGGTTTGGTTTGGGGTTGAGACGTAACCGGAGTTTCTGACTGAGGGGGTTCTGCTTCTCCTTGGGGTTGAGACGTAACCGGAGTTTCTGACGTAGGAGACGGGGAGGTTGTCTCCTTTCCCTTGAGAAACCGAGGCGGCACCGCATTGGGGGTAAATTCCGCAATGGGGCGCGTTCGAGGGGGTTGGGGTTTGGG
>NZ_JAQMSD010000161.1 GCF_028330525.1 Spirulina sp. CS-785/01 | reverse complement strand
GCTGGGGGTAATGGCGGTGCTGGGGGTGATGGGGCTGTGGGTTTGTCTGTGACTTCAGGGTTTGAGATTGTGGAGGAGAGTGGGATTTTAGGGGAGAGTGGGATTTTGGGGGAGAGTGGGATTTTGGGGGAGAGTGGGATTTTGGGGGGACGCGCGATCGCGCCTTCAACACCTCTCACCCCAACCCTCCCTTTCCTATTCAATATAGGAGACACGACCGAGATTTGGGCATTATCCTGTTGGCCTGGGATGGATTTTATGTGGCGAGAGAGTCAAAGCGCCCTCGAAGAAAAGGAAGACCCCGACACTTGTTTCTGGCAAACCTTTCCACCTTTCGGATTACCATAAGAGAGAGATTTTTTTAACCACAAAGACACAAAGAACACAAAGGAAGTTATTGGTATGAGTCGAGAGGAGGCTAATCGGTTATCGCGGGTGGTGATTGGAGCGGCCATTGAGGTACATCGGGAGTTAGGGCCAGGGTTGTTAGAATCAACCTATGAACGGTGTTTGCAGTATGAGTTGGAACAGCGTGGGGTGCAGGTGGAATCTCAAGTTCCTCAATCAGTGAGTTATAAAGGGGTTCAACTAGACTGTGGCTATCGTTTAGATTTATTGGTGGAAGACTTACTCATTGTCGAACTGAAAACTGTGGATACCCTACAACCCGTCCATACTGCTCAACTCCTGACCTACCTCAAACTTCGCAAACTCTGGTTAGGCTTACTCATTAACTTCAACGTCCCTATCCTCAAACAAGGTATCAAACGCCTTGCCAATCACTAACCTTTGTGTTCTCATCTTTGTGTTCTTTGTGTCTTTGTGGTTCAATCCTTCGTTGCAAAATTTTACAATTTTCCCAACCCCCCCCAAATCATCAGGAAAATAGGACAATAAACCTGAAGTACAACAAGATGGGAATTAGCTAAACTAGAGATAACCCCAATTCATACATTTAAACTTGTAGGTTCACTTCGCTGAATCTGCGCGTATATTGAATTTATCGTGTGTACACCCCAAAAGGATAGGAAGCGTCATGGGATTATTTGATCGGATTAGCCGAGTCGTTCGGGCAAACTTGAATGATGTGGTTAGTAAGGCGGAAGACCCAGAGAAGATTCTGGAACAGTCGATTGTTGATATGCAGGAGGATTTAGTCCAACTGCGTCAGGCGGTGGCGAAGGCGATCGCATCTCAAAAACGGACGGAAACTCAATATAACAATAATCAGTCCCAAGCCAACCAATGGCAACAACGGGCCCAACTCGCTCTCTCGAAAGGGGATGAAGATTTGGCCCGGGAAGCTCTGCAACGGAAGAAAGGCTATGGGGATACGGCGGCCCAACTCAAGCAACAGTTGGATAACCAAAGTCAACAGGTGCAAACCCTGAAACGCAATTTAACTCAGTTAGAGAGCAAGATTTCTGAGGCGAAAACCAAGAAGGATATGCTCAAGTCCCGGGCCCAAGCGGCTAAGGCTAATGAGCAGTTAAATTCGGCCATGAGTAATATTAATACCAGTGGCTCGATGGCGGCCTTTGAACGGATGGAAGATAAGGTGGTTGAGTTGGAAGCTCGCTCTCAAGCGTCTCATGAGTTGGCCGGGGCTGATCTGGAAAGTCAATTTGCGGCGTTAGAAAGTGGCAGCGATGTGGATGATGAGTTGTCGGCTATGAAGGCGCAAATGTTGGGGGGGTCTTCTCCGGAGCAGGGAGCTTTACCTGCGGGGGAAAATCAACAAGCCTCTCAACAAGGACAAGCTCAAGGCCAAGAGGTGGATGATGAGTTGGAACAACTCCGCAAACAATTGAATGATAGTTAAGGAAGATGGGGAGGGAGAGGCTTTTTTCAGGTCTCTCTCTCTGCTTCTCTCTCCGGGACGGTTGTGGAGAAGGCCGGCCTTAGCCTAAGATTAGAGTTTAGGGCAAGTGATAAGGTGAAGAACGGTGAGTAACGTTATTCAAAGCACAGATTCTCAATTTAGTCAAGCTATTCAAGACACAGATCAGGCGGTTTTGGTGTATTTTTGGGCGAGTTGGTGTGGTCCCTGTAAGTTGGTGTCTCCTTCGGTGGAATGGGCGGCCAATGAGTACAGCGATCGCTTGAAAGTGTTTAAATTGGAAGTTGATCCCAATCCTGAAGCCGTAAAACAATGTCAGGTGGAGGGAGTCCCCGCTTTACGCATTTTTAAAAATTCTGAGATGATTGCTTCCCATGAAGGGGCGATTGGTAAACAAGGACTACAAGAATGGCTGGACAAGAATTTGTAAGTCCCCTACTTTGGACGTAAGCGAGACTATGCAACTGGCACAGCGTATTAAACCCCTGCAAACCAATGTGTTTGCGGATATGGATGAGGCGAAAGCGATCGCAACCCAATCGGGGAAGGAGATTATAGATTTATCGTTGGGGTCGTCGGATCTGCCGGCCCCAAAAACGGCGATCGCAGCTATCGAAAACTCTCTCCATGATCCTAGCACCCACGGTTACACCCTCTTTCACAGCACCCGGTCTTTTCGGGAAGCGGTGGCCCGGTGGTATCAGCGCAAATATGGGCAAAAGGTTGATCCCGAAACTGAGGTTTTACCCTTAATTGGATGTCAGGAGGGGACCGCCCATTTGCCCCTTGCGGTACTGAATCCGGGGGATTATGCTTTATTACAAGACCCCGGTTATCCATCCCACGCAGGAGGGGTTTATTTAGCAGGGGGGCAAATATACCGAATGCCCCTATTCGCAGAACGCGACTTTCTGCCCGATTTCTCCGTAATTCCCCCAGAAATTGTGCAACAAGCGCGGATGATGGTGTTAAGTTATCCCCATAATCCCACAACCGCGATCGCGCCATTAGAGTTTTTCCAGGAAGCCGTTACATTCTGCAAAAAAAATAATCTCGTTTTAGTCCATGATTTCCCTTATGCCGATGTGGTTTTTGAAGGTTCACCCCCTTCCCCTTCAATTTTCCAAGCCGATACCCAAAAAGAAATAGCGATCGAGTTTTATACCTTCTCCAAATCCTACAATATGGGCGGCTTTCGCATCGCCTACGCCATCGGAAATCCCCAGTTAATCCGCGCCTTACGGCAAGTGAAAGCCATTGTGGACTTTAACCAATATCGGGGTATCTTAAATGGAGGCATTGCCGCCTTAGAGGGCGATCAATCCATTATTAATGACATTATCCAAACCTTTCAAAAGCGGCGAGATGCCGCAGTGACAGCCCTTCGCCACATCGGTTGGCCCGTTGCCACCCCCAAAGCCACCATGTATATTTGGGCCAAATTACGCGAACCGTGGCACAATAAGTCCAATCAATTTTGCGTCGAATTAGTCAAAGCCACAGGGGTGGCACTTGCCCCCGGTGCGGGGTTTGGAGAGTCCGGAGAAGGCTATGTTCGCATTGCCTTAGTGCGGGATGAGGCCGTGTTAGAAACTGCGATCGCTCGTATGGCAGCATTCCTCAAATCAGCCTAGAAAAGGCGCGTTTTGGCCGATTTTTCTGGCAGAGAAAGAGAAATTCACAGAAACTTCATCAAACTGCGCCCAAACTTTACAGAAACTTCACCCAAACGGGAACAATATCCCCTTTAATATAAATAGGAGAGAAAGCATATCGCTCTTCCTCTTAAACGTAATAATTGTTATAAAGCAGAACTAAGTAAACATTGTGGGGCAACAACTCATGAAAGGAACTCTTAAAAAACTTTTAGTAGGAACATCAGTGGCAGTAGGGATGAGCGCGATTTCCGCCCCTGCTATGGCCGCTTCTCTCACCAACGTAGATATGTTCGGTGACGATTACAAAGTATATGGTGGCTCTGATCCTGTAGGTGCATTAACCGACAGCGATCGTTACAGCCACGTTGAATTAAACTACCTCAACGAATCTTTAGCCGATAACAGCACAGGTTTCACGGCCAACTTAGGCGTAGACGAAATTAAAGTAGAAGGCATCACCCAAGCTGACTGGGATGGCGACCTTAGCGACCAGTGGATAGCAGATTTTGAAGAAGCATATCCTGCGATCGCCAATGCAACCTATGGGGGTGTGAACATTGGTAGCATGATTTCCGGAAAGCTTGAAGAGGCAATTGGACGTTCTGGCGACCCCAACGTTTCTTACATGGCTAAAAATGATGCCACCGGGGAAATTGAAATGGACTTGATCGGTCACTATAACATCTGGGATGCACCTTGGATGAACTCTTATAAAACCAATCCCCTGTTCGGTAGTGTCATTGCTCAACTTGAAGCAGAAACTCCTCTTTTGCAAATCAGCGAAATTGCTAAAGTGACTGTGAACGGAGACGTTCAATACGCTTACGGTTTCTCTGCCGAAGAGACTGGCCAGGTAGCTGCTGATGCAGGTGAAGGCGACTCTTCTTCCCACACCGGACGTTACAACATTGCCTTAGACGGCACTCCCGAAAGTGAGTCTGTTCCCGAACCCTCTGTCCTGCTTGGTTTAGCCGCATTTGGAGGCTTATTTGCAGCGTCCAAACGCAAAAACGCTTAATTTTTGAAGCTAAACTCAAAATGTAATAACGTTGATAACTTAAAAGGAGACTTGCGAGTCTCCTTTTTTTGTGGTTTATGATGCGCGAATGTTAACCGTTCCCCCCTTTAACTCCCTTGCCATCCTACTCCTAGCCGCCCTAGGAGATTATATCATTGGTGATCCTTGGCATCTCCCCCACCCCGTTCAAGTCATGGGGTGGATGATTGAGAAATTATCCAGTTTATTCCTCAAATCCTGCCAAACCCCCCTACAAAAGAAAGCAGCCGGAGTATTTCTAGGGTTATTTTTAATCCTAGGGAGTGGCATCGTAGGGTATGGGTTAAGTCAGTTGGCCACCGCCATTCATATTAGTTTTGGATGGGGAGTACAAGCGATACTCTTGGCCAGTTGTTTTGCTGGACGCAGTTTACGAGATGCTGCCACCGATGTCCTACAACCCTTACAAAACGGGAATATTGAAATAGCGAGGGAAAAATTAAGTTTATACGTGGGACGAGATACCGCGAATTTATCTCAGGAAGAAATCTTGCGGGCCGTATTAGAAACCATTGCCGAAAATACCGTCGATGGAGTGACAGCACCGTTATTATATGCCATCCTGGGAGCATTAATACCCGGAGTAGGGCCAGTCCCCTTGGCCTTGGGGTATAAAGCGGCCAGTACCCTCGATTCTATGATCGGCTATAAACGTGAACCTTATCTAGATTTAGGCTGGTTTAGTGCCAAATTTGAGGATATCTTAACTTGGTGGCCTTGTCGGTTAACCGTCGGTGCGATCGCCCTCCTCTCCCGACAACCTTACCACGTCCTGCGCCTTTGTCGCCGCGATGCCCCCCAAGACCCCAGTCCCAACTCCGGATGGAGTGAATGCGCTTATGCTGCGGCCTTGAGGGTACAAGTGGGAGGAGTAAACACTTATCAAGGAGTCCTTAAAGAAAAACCCCTCCTCGGAGACAACCAACACCCCATTACAGTAGAGACGATACAACAAGCATTACAGTTAATGCGGGGGTCATTTTTGGGGTTTGTGGTTGGTTATTTGTTATTGGTTGTTGGTTTACAGTGGGTTCGTACCTACCTTGATATGCCTTGGGTTGAAACCCAAGGCTAATAGCTAAAACCCGTTAAAACGGGTTAATAGACCCCTCAGACATTAAAAAAATAGCTGTTCAACGGCTAGGATGAAGGAAGATATGCCTTGGGTTGAAACCCAAGGCTAATAGCTAAAACCCGTTAAAACGGGTTAATAGACCCCTCAGAAATTAAAAAAATTAGCTGTTAAACGGCTAGAGGGAAATAAGCCCTAAAGGGCTTACTACAAACGAAATAACAATCTCTGAAGGCTTACTGTTATTTAACAAGAAACCGGATTTCTCTTTAGATAGTTTACATTATCCCCAATTCCCGTAGGTTCGTAGTAAGCACTTTAGATATGCCTTGGGTTGAAACCCAAGGCTAATAGCTAAAACCCGTTAAAACGGGTTAATAGACCCCTCAGAAATTAAAAAATTAGCTGTTCAACGGCTAGGATGAAGGAAGTTCGTACCTACCTTGATATGCCTTGGGTTG
>NZ_JAQMSD010000160.1 GCF_028330525.1 Spirulina sp. CS-785/01 | reverse complement strand
GTTTGGAGTCGCCCTCACCCCCCAACCCCCTCTCCCAACCTTGGGAGAGGGGGAGAAAATGTCTCTCACAAGTGTCTGAAACAACGGTGTCTCGTTCTACAATTTCTCACCTTGACAGGGCTGGGTGGGCATTGCCCACCTTACAAATAGTCCAGTAGGGTGCGTCAGACGGGATCACTTTTACTATTAAACCATTCACTTATTTACTGACGCACCATCCCCAGAAAACGGTGCGTCAGGAGTTATTTGTCTTGGGTGCAATTCTCTTACTTTTGGTCTGACGCACCCTACGAATGACTCGATTTTTGAATGATTGAAACGTTGGTTGTATGACATTTAAAATTAGCAAAAAAACTCTCAAAACAGATTTACAGTTTTATGACTCTTCTGGTGTTCCTTTTACCCTTGCCAGTCCGACTTTAATTTTGAAGAAAATTGAAAATTCTTTAGCCTATTGTTCTCTTGAGTTTTTTACTAATCTAAAAACGTATCAAAATATTGAGAGTAAAGCCCTATTTAACCTGAATCCTGAATTGAGAGGCCAGTTTATTGGCCAGTCATTTTTCACCCATCCTTTAATTAAAATTGAATTACACCTTAATCCTTTTTTAGTGTCTCAATTAGAACCTTATGCCAGTCATATTCAAAAGGTAGCCGAATATTTAAAAAGTTTAGCGTTACAAGAGAAAAAAAATATTTTAGTTTTGACACAGAGTTGGTTTGCTACATCCGTTCAACAAAAACAAAAACAAAATATTGCAGGATATCACACTTTTTGGAAATGTGTGCAGTTAGGAGAAGCAACGAAAAATTTTACAGTAGAAGACTTTTTAAATGGTATCTTAGAGTTTTTACAAGAAACTACCGATTTTAATTTTGCTGAGTTAGAAGACGATATCGCAGAAGGGTTAGAATTTTATAAAAAATTGAGTCAACTTCAAACCCCTAACTCTAATCAAGAATTACAGACTTTTCTCGAAGATTTAAGGCAAAAATTAATAATCAACAATGATCTATCAGAAGAAGAAGATACGAGTTTAATTGATTGGTCTTCTTTATTTAAGCAATTGACTGTCTCGGAACGTTCTAGTCAAGAGTCAAATGTCTCTGAAGATTGGCAATCTTTATCTCAAGAATTTACGAATAAATTATTAAATCCTGATGAAAATCAGTTATTGCAAACGGTTAAACAATTTTTTAGTCAAGAAAATTGGCCGATTTATCAAATTAGCGATTCTCCTAGTTTTTATGTAAAAGTTAGAGGGACAAACGAAGAGTGGTATTGTTTAGCTCAAATTAATGAACCTTACGAGCAATTTATTTTTTATTCCTATTGTCCTTGGTTAGTTCCAGAGAACAAAAAATTAGGGGTAGCTGAGTTCTTAGCCAAAACTAATCTAGAGCTAATTGTCGGCAATTTTGAGTTAAATTATGAAAGTGGAGAAATTCGTTATAAAACCAGTATTGATGTAGAAGGGAGTCGTTTAGTTCCTTCTATGGTCAAACAATTGATCTCGATTAACATTGGTATGATGGATGCTTATTTACCTGTAATTAGACAAGCAATTCAAACCGAATTAACTCCCCTCCAAAGAATTCAATTCATCAAAAATCAATCATAAAATTTTACTGTAATTACTTATTTATGGATAAGCAAGCGATTCAAGCAATTCTCAATTCAGAAAAATGTAATCTATTCGATAATTCTGCGATCGCATCTCACGCATCCCAACCCCTAGAGATGTCCATGATTGATGCTGTCATTCATTATTTTACAATTCAGGGATGGGATTATGCACAGGAAGAGAGCAATTTACTGCATAGTACCTTTCAGGTGCAGGAGTATCAATGGGACTGCTATATTCAATCCTTTGAAGCACAAAAGCAACTCCTTATCTACTCAATTGTACCCGCGATCGCGCCGCAATATAAACGGGCTGCAATTTTAGAATTAACCACAAGAATTAACTATGATCTCGTAATTGGCAGTTTTGATGTAGAGTTGCAGAGTGGCTATATTTCTTATAAAACGAGCCTTGATATTACAGAAAGTTATCTCGATTTAGCCTTACTCAAAAACCTATTTCAAGCAAATCTGGAAACCGTAGTTTATTATTTACCCGCTTTTCAGGGAGTGATTCAAGACGATCTCTCACCTCTCGAAGCGCGATTGCCCTCGGAAGACGCTTCGGGATTCTCCTGTAGAGATGCTGGGTGATCCCATGATAAAAAGCGTTAATCTCAAAAATCACCCATTCCCCATTAACAAGTCTTTCAAGTAATCAATTAAACTGGTTCCACCGTAAATTGCGGCCAGGATGACGGAGACCATTAAAATGAGGATTAAGACAGAGGTGAGAAGGCCACCTAAACTGATTACACCGTCGTCTTCTACTAATCCTAACCCGGTGATGAAAATGCTTAATGCGGGAAGGGTGTTTGTTCCGGGGATGGGGATCATCATGGAAATGGACATGAGCGCGATCGCCGTTCCCAAGACCAGGCGGCCCGGTATTGTGGTACAAACCCAGGTGAGTCTCGGTTTCGCTACACCCTCAAACCGCTTTAACCAAGGAGTCCCCCGTTGGACAAATTTTTGGGCTGTTTCCCACTTAACTCCCCGGTTGGCCAGTTGGGGAAACAAGAGGGGACTCTTTACCCCCACCATGAACTGTACTGTTAACACAAAAATGACAATGCCAAAGGGGATAGAATAGCCAGGGGCCGGGACCGGTAACGCGGAAGGGAGGGATAACACCACAAATAAGACTCCAAACCCCCGTTCCCCCGCTAACGCCAGAAAATCCGCCAATCGGACCTTGGGCTGAGAATGGTCTTCTGCAAACAAATAGCGATTTAATTCAATCGACAGTTTAGCCATGCGATCGCAAAATAAATAAACCAACATTACTCAATTATCAGGGATTGCGGGCCTCCCGTTTCCCCAATTCCCCGATCTCCGGCATAATTGAGAGAGGCAAGTCGAACACGACACAAGGCAACTTTTTACCAAGGATGACTAAGAAGCGCGTTCTTTCTGGCGTACAACCTACAGGCAATCTTCATTTGGGGAACTATCTCGGTGCAATTCGCAACTGGGTGGAAGTGCAACAGGAGTATGAGAATTACTTCTGTGTGGTCGATCTCCACGCCATCACCGTCCCTCACAACCCCAAAACCCTAGCAGACGATACTTACACCCTCGCAGCCCTTTATCTCGCCTGTGGGATTGATCTCAACTATTCTACCCTCTTTATTCAATCCCACATTTCCGCCCATAGTGAACTAGCTTGGTTACTCAACTGTATTACCCCCCTCAACTGGTTGGAACGGATGATTCAGTTTAAAGAAAAAGCCAGCAAACAGGGGGAAAACGTCAGTGTCGGGTTACTAGACTATCCGGTGTTAATGGCCGCCGATATTTTACTCTACGATGCGGACTTAGTTCCCGTGGGGGAAGACCAGAAACAACATATTGAGTTAACTCGTGATCTGGTGACTCGTATTAATGACCAGTATGGGACGAAAAAAGAACCGATTTTGAAATATCCTGAACCCCTCATTCGTAAAGAAGGGGCCCGGGTGATGAGTTTAACCGACGGGACCAAGAAAATGTCCAAGTCCGATCCCTCGGAAATGAGTCGCATTAACCTACTTGATCCCCCGGATGAGATTGCCAAAAAGATCAAACGCTGTAAAACTGATCCTATCAAGGGTTTAGAATTTGATAACCCAGACCGGCCCGAATGTCACAACCTACTCACCCTTTATTTGCTGTTGTCGGGCAAAACTAAAGCGGAGGTTCAACAAGAAACCTGTGAGATGGGATGGGGGCAGTTTAAACCGTTGTTGGCCGATAGCGCGATCGCAGCCTTAGAGCCAATCCAGGCCAAATATCATGATATTATGAGCGATCGGGATTATCTGGACTCGGTTTTACGAGAAGGCCGAGAAAAGGCCGAAGTAAGCGCCCATGAGATTTTAGGGCGGGTGAAAAAAGCCCTAGGTTACTCCACACCGCTTTAAGGAAAGGGTAACGCTGTTCACTAGGGGTCTGTCACCAAAAAAAAGCTATAAATGGCTAGGGGTGGGTTGTCAGCAAGATTAGACCTAAACGGTCTATAGGGCGAAACCCCCCCTTTTTTACACTGAAATAACAACTTAATACCTCATCAAAACCTATGACTCGTTTTCGTCAAGCTGTACAAAATAAAGAATTTCTCATTACTGCCGAAGTGATGCCTCCCAAAGGGGGAAGTCCGCAACGGATGTTAGAACACGCGAGTAGTCTTAAAGGCCGGGTTCATGCGGTGAATGTCACCGATGGGAGTCGGGCGGTGTTGCGGATGTCCTCTCTGGCCGCTTCTACGATTTTATTACAAGAAGGGATTGAACCGATCTGTCAAGTGGCTTGCCGCGATCGTAACCTCATCGGGTTACAAGGAGACCTCATGGGGGCCAACGCCCTCGGCATCCATAATATCTTAGCCCTCACAGGAGACCCCGTAAAAGCCGGCGACCACCCCAAAGCCAAAAGCGTCTTTGACCTCGAATCCGTCCGTTTACTCAAAGTCATTGATAAACTGAATCAAGGCATAGACTACAACGACAAAAAACTCCCCAATCAAAAATTAGACCTCTTTCCAGGGGCCGCCGTTGACCCCCAACTCAAGAGTTTCTCCGGAATGCAACGACGGTTTGAACGGAAATTAGAAGCCGGGGCGCAATTTTTCCAAAGTCAATTAATCAGCGACTTTGAACGGTTAGATAAATTTATGACCCAAGTGGCCTCCATCGCCGATAAACCTATCTTAGCCGGAATTTTCCTGTTAAAATCCGCCAAAAACGCCAACTTCATCAATAAATACGTCCCTGGGGTTCACATCGAAGACGAAACCATCCAACGTCTCGCCAATGCCGAAGACCAACTCTTAGAAGGGATGAAAATTGCAGCAGAACAAGTCCGTCTGGCCAAAGATTTATGTGATGGGGTTCACATGATGGCGGTTCGTCGGGAGGATTTAATTCCGCAAATCCTAGATTTAGCCGGAATTCCGCCAATTCAATGACCTCCCTAACCCGTTTTAACGGGTTTTTGCTTTGAGCCTTGGGTTTTAACCCAAGGTTCAGGTCAACACTGTTCATCGGTTTACTGTCAACATCCATCAACATCACAAGCTAAATTAAAATATTAATCAATATTACAATTACTTGACTTTTGACAAAATCTGTACAATAAACTTAGGTTTTAATCCAAGGTGCAGCAAGTTTCAGTAAAATCCAAATGTATCGTACATAGTAAATCAATGGCTCTCGAAATTTTAGCAGAACCTGCCCCCTTAGCCATAAACGCCGACGGTGTAGTTCGCGTTGGCGGCACGCGAGTGACCTTAGATACTGTTGTTTCTGTCTTTAAACAAGGAGCAACCGCAGAAGAAATTGTCTATCGCTATCCTTCCCTTAAATTAGGCGATGTTTACGCATCCATTGCCTTTTATTTGCATCATCAACAAGACGTTGAGGAATATCTCCAACAACGTGAGCAACAAGCCCAAAAAATTCGCCAGAGAAACCAAGCTCAGTTTGATGCCCAAGGGTTACGGGACCGTTTACTCGCCCGCAAGGTGGAACGAACAGAATGATCAAACTGTTCGCTGACGAAAACCTAGATAATACCATTATTAGGGGATTACTTCGTCAGTATCCTAATGTTGATATTGTTCGAGTCCAAGATATTGGACTATCTGGAGAAGATGACCCGACAATATTAGCGTGGGCGGCTCAAGAGGAGCGCGTTTTATTGACCCATGATGTGGCAACAATTACAGGTTTTGCTTATGAACGACTCACGAATAATCTGTCCATGCCAGGAGTAATTCAATGACCCCCACCTACTTCGTGAGGTGGGGGAGTGGGGAGAGATAACCTTCCCGTAGCTGCGAATAGCTCTCCAGGGGTATTGCGGATTAACACTACTGGTCGTTTCTCTAGACCGGATTAGCTGTAAGGGGGCG
>NZ_JAQMSD010000159.1 GCF_028330525.1 Spirulina sp. CS-785/01 | reverse complement strand
GGTTTGGAGTCGCCCTCACCCCCCAACCCCCTCTCCCAACCTTGGGAGAGGGGGAGAAAATGTCTCTCACAAGTGTCTGAAACAACGGTGTCTCGTTCTACAATTTCTCACCTTGACAGGGCTGGCATTGCCCACCCTACGAATGATTAATACTTCACAAGCATAGAACCTTTTTCACTGGGGGATGTTGGGTTGCGCTACGCTTCACCCAACCTACTGTAGTCCACGCGGCTACATTGATTATTGACCGTTGTTTTCAGGGGGGTTACTGGCGGACGGACGACGGTTGATGACTTGATCGATTAAGCCATAATTTTTCGATTCTTCAGCGGACATGAAGAAATCTCGGTCGGTGTCTTGCTCAATGCGCTCTAAGGGTTGTCCGGTTTGACGGGATAGGTGTTCGTTGAGCAAGGCTTTGAGATAGAGAATTTCTTTGGCTTGAATTTCAATATCGGTTGCTTGGCCTTGCGCTCCGCCGAGGGGTTGGTGGATCATAATGCGGGAGTGGGGGAGGCTCATGCGTTTGCCTTTTGCACCGGAACTGAGCAAGAATGCGCCCATACTGGCCGCTAACCCCACACAGATGGTGGAGACATCGGGCTGAATTTGGTTCATGGTGTCAAAAATGCCCAGTCCGGCGGAGACTGATCCCCCAGGGGAGTTGATGTAGAGATAAACGTCTTTTTCGGGGTCGTCTGCTTCGAGATAAAGCAGTTGGGCGACAATTAAGTTGGCAATTTCGTCGTCAACTTGTTGACCTAAGAAGACAATGCGTTCTCGTAGGAGACGAGAGTAAATATCAAAGGCTCTTTCGCCACGGCCTGAAGATTCGATTACTGTAGGGATCATAGGATTGGTTTTCTGATGTGCTTTCTATTGATTGTAGCGAGTTGTGGCTGGCTCTGTCTTTGATTCAGGCAATAACTACTTTGGGGGCGAGTAGGGGTGGGGTTTTCTGGGGGAGGGGTTCGCCGATGCCGAGAAATTGTTGGTCTGGGTTATACACTTGGATAAATGGGGGGATTTCGGAGTGGGCTTCTAAGGGGACTTGCTGCCCATTACACCAGCGTTTGGCTGTTCCGGTGGGGAGGGTGATGCTGGGCAGGTGGGCGAGGGGGATGGCGGGGGAAAGGGGGGTAAATGTGCCTTGGGTGAGTTGTTCGCTGAGGGTTTCGAGGGTGATGCTGTGGGCTAAGTCCATGGCACAGCTTCGGGTGCGGATGAGTTGGGCTAATGTGCCACCTGTCCCTACTTTATCGCCTAGGTCTCTTGCGATCGCACGAATATACGTCCCACTCCCACAAGCAATTTTAATCTCCAGTTCCGGATAGTCCCCGGACTGCCAGTTTAAAACCTCAATGTCATACACTTCCACGGTTCGCGGAGGAACATCCACATCTTTCCCGGCCCTGGCTAACTCATAGAGGCGTTTCCCTCCCTGTTGAATAGCACTGTAAGCGGGGGGAATTTGCGTTATTTTGCCCACAAATGCTTCAAGATGGGGTTGAATATCCTCTAAGCTCAAATGGGACGCAGACGCGCTTTCAATGACCTCTCCTTCGAGATCATCGGTGCTGGTTTGCACCCCGAAACGCACGATCGCGTGATAAACTTTCTCTTCTGGCATATAGGATAAGAGGCGAGTGGCTTTCCCAAAGGCAATGGGCAAAACCCCGGTTGCTTTCGGGTCAAGGGTCCCCCCATGCCCCACTCGCTTGAGTTGCAGCAATTTACGCACTTTCGCTACACAGTCATGGGAGGTTAGGCCGAAGGGTTTATGTAAGTTGAGGAAACCGAGTTGGTTGTTGGTTGTTTGTTCTTGGTTCTTCGTCATAGGCTATGATCTGAGACTTCCGACTCTCCTAACACTCTCTAGCAATTCAATATTTTTCACGCATTCCCTTAAAGTCTTGCTGTGATGCGTTTCTGACCTTCCTTTGGGAGCGTGTTCGACTTCTAACTTCCAACAACTGTTTACTGTTTACTGTTTACTGTTTACTGCTTACTGTTTACTGTTTACTGTTTACTGTTTACTGCTTACTGGTCTGTCTTGCTCAAGTTTGGCTAACCGTTGCTCTATCTCCTCTAACCTCTGGTGACACGGGGTGAGTCCCAAGTAATATTTGAGGGCAGAGACGACAATATCTGATTTTGATTCTCCCGTTTCCCGCATCCGAGTTGCGATCGCTTCATGCAACTCAGAGGAAATTCTGACACCGATAAATGGCTTAGGCATACCCTCAAAACCAACAATCACCAGTAACCTGAACTCGATTCAGACTGGATGATAACAGTTTTTTGCGAAAACTGTTATCATTGTTAAGTTTAATTAACTAATTCAAACTAAAATAATTTTCTCTCATCTTTCCCTTGACAAAAAAAATTACGCAAAGCAAGAGAAAACACGGTAAAATCTCCCTTTGGATTGATGTTTTTGCATAAGTAAAAAAACCTATGTTATCATTCTGATAACAAAAAGCATCAAAAAATTTCACTGTCATTATTCAGTTAAGAAAAGTGGAACACCACAAAGGAAAAATCCTAGTGGTTGACGACGAACCTGCTGTCCGACGAATTCTTACCACTCGTCTCTCTATGGCAGGATACCAAGTCGTTACCGCAGCCGATGGCGAAGAAGCTCTTGCACTTTTCACCCAATCCCCCCCAGATTTAGTTATACTCGATGTAATGATTCCCAAAGGGGACGGTTATCAGATTTGTCAAGACCTTCGTAGCACCTCGGACGTTCCCATTATTATGTTAACTGCCTTGTCTGATGTTGCCGATCGCATTGCAGGACTCCGCATGGGAGCGGACGATTATTTGGTGAAACCGTTTTCACCCAAAGAATTAGAAGCTAGAATCAATACCATTCTCAGACGGTTAAAAAAGACCCCTTTATCCGCCTCACCCGAAAACGGTATTTTACAAGCGGGTTCGCTGTTTGTTGATTGTAACAGGCGGCGAGTCTATCTCAATCAGCAACTGGTACGGTTAACAGAGATTGAATTTAATGTGCTAGAACTCCTAATCAACCAAGCGGGTGAACCCCTCTCTCGTGCGGACATTTTACAAGCCATTTGGGGCTATGCTCCCAGTCAACCAGGGGATTTACGCTTAGTCGATGTCCATGTCTCCCGCTTACGGGGCAAAATCGAGGTTGATCCCAAACAACCCGAATATATTATCACCGAGCGAGGGATGGGATATTCTTTTCAACGACGGTCTGGACGGTCATCTCAACCCGTGGGCATTGGCCAAGAATGACCCCAGACTTATCTTAGATTAATTTAAAAAAAACGGGGTACAATCGCCCCGCTTTTCCTATTCTGCCCTTACGAGCCATTTTTGATTAAATGGGCTTCCAAGAACCAGAGGCGTTTATCGATCGCACGGGAAATTTCCGTATAAAGATCGGCAGTATCCGCATCTCCGGCCTCATCGGTACTGGCAATGGCCTCCCGGACGTGCTTGGCGTAGGCCGCATACCGTTCCGCCAAAGCGGTCACATGATCTACCCCATCCACAATCGTCAAAGGATACTCCTCTAAAATAGAATTATTCGCCGCCACTCGTGCGGTCCCATTGGCCACCGCACCCAACGCGGTAATCCGTTCGGCCACCATATCCACAAATTCTTCTAACTCACCGGCCATCTCATCAAAGAGCAAGTGCAAGGAATAAAACTCCATCCCCTTCACATTCCAATGGGCCTGTTTGACTTGGGTTTTCAAGTCTAAGGTAGTCGCCAGAGATTGGCTGAGTGTCGCAACTACAGTGCTACGGATATCTGCACTCAGATCGATCCGAGTCGGATAAAACTTGTTCATGCTAGATGCTGCGGTCATGGTCTTTTACCTTATAGGTTATCGCTAATCTGAACTCGTTATGAGTTTATATAAATCTATCATACTCATAATGACTATGACTTGGCAAGTTTTGTAGGTGAGAGTTGGGGAAGTGAACCACAAAGACACAAAGGACACGGAGATGGGGGAGAAGGAGAGAGGAGAGAGGAGAGAGGAATGAATCAAAAATTAAGAAATATTATTTAAACTTTACCTAAATAAGAGTAAGCACTTTAAATGAAACAAAAAATATAACAAAACAATAAACTACACTACGAAAAATCGCTACTTGTTATCATAACCTCTCCCTTTTCAAAAAACCTTGCTAAAATATAAAACTTTCTGAACCGATCCCCTGCAAAAAATTGTAAAATTCCTTGCAATATTAATTAACTTCTAATAGTCTTAATGTCGTCTTAACACTTAGAACTTTGGGAAAAAATTAAAATAATAAATGTAGGGGTAATCCCACAATCTCCTAATTTAATCCCTTGTTCAGAAGTCTATTCATCACCCAACTCCATCACCCAACGAGATTTCCTAACAGCGAGGACTCAGCCAATGCTTAACCTAGATCACGAACAGACTCAAATTGACCCATTGGACTTAGAACAACAGTCCATTCATACCTGCGCTCGCGTTCAGCCTCACGGCATTCTCCTTGTTTTAGAAGAACCGAGCTTAAAAATTCTGCAAGTGAGTCAAAATACTCGCACCCTTTTAGGAATTAAACCCGAAAATCTACTGGGACAAACCTTAGAAACCATTCTCGACCCCTTTCAACTAGAACGGTTACAAGCAGGACTCTCCCAAGAAAACTTTGAATATATCAATCCCAACAAAATTTGGATTAGAAAACAGGGAGACGACTACGCCGTCTTTGATAGTATCTTTCACCGTAACCCAGATGGAGTGCTAATCTTAGAACTTGAACCCGCCTTTGCTCCCGAAACCATTCCCTTCTTGAGCTTTTATCACCTCGCGCAAGTCTCCATTAACCGACTGCAAGAAACCGGGACATTACGGGACTTTTGCCAAATTATCGTCCAAGAGGTGCGGCGATTAACCGATTTTGATCGGGTGATGCTCTACCAATTTGACGATGATGGCCACGGGGAAGTCGTTGCAGAAGAAAAAATCCCAGAACTTGAACCCTATTTAGGGTTACATTACCCAGAGTCTGATATTCCCAAAGTTGCCCGTCAGATGTTCGTGGCCAACTGGATACGCTTAATCCCTGATAGTCACGCGCATCCCGTTCAGATTACCCCAGAACAAGACCCTCGGAGCGATAAAGACTTAAACTTAACCAACTCCATCCTCCGCAGTCCGTCCCCCTGTCATCTCGAATATTTACACAACATGGGAGTTGGCGCATCCCTCACCATTTCCCTTATTAAAGATGGGGAATTGTGGGGCCTCATCGCGTGCCACCACCGCACCCCGAAATATGTTCCCTACGAACTGCGGAAAGCCTGTGAATTCCTCGGACGGGTGGTATTTTCGGAAATTTCAGCACGGGAAGAAACCGAAGACTTTGACTATCGGATGAAACTCGGCCAGGTGCAAACCGCGTTAATGGACTATATGTCCCAAGAGGAGAACTTCATTGATGGGTTAAGCAAACACAGTCCCAACTTGTTGGACTTAGTGAACGCTCAAGGGGCTGCCATTTGCTTTGGGAATAATTACACCTTGGTGGGGAAAACCCCAGGGGAGGAGGATTTAAAATACCTGATTCAATGGTTGAAACTCACCCTCGAAGATGAGATTTATTATACGGACTCGTTGCCCATTATTTATCCCGATGCGGAACGGTTCAAACAGATGGGGAGTGGGTTATTAGCCATTTCTATTTCCCGTAATACTTACGTTCTCTGGTTTCGACCGGAAGTGATTCAAACGGTAAACTGGGGAGGCAACCCCAACAACGCTTACGAAACCCACCACCACGAAGGCGAATTACGCTTATCTCCCCGGAAGTCCTTTGAACTGTGGAAAGAAACCGTTAAATTCACCTCGCTACCGTGGAAACCCGTGGAAGTGGATGCAGCCTTAGAACTGCGGAAAGCCATCATTAATATTGTCTTACGACAAGCCGATGAATTGGCGCAACTCGCCCAAGACTTAGAACGCTCTAACGCTGAGTTGAAAAAGTTTGCCTATGTGGCCTCCCATGACTTACAAGAACCCTTAAATCAAGTGGCCAACTACGTGCAACTGTTGGAAATGCGCTATCAAGAGCAATTAGATAGTGATGCCGATGAGTTCATCAATTTTGCCGTCGAAGGGGTGAGTCTCATGCAAACCCTGATTGATGATGTGTTGGCTTATTCTCGCGTGGATATGCAGGCCGTTGAGTTTGCCTTAACCGATGTAAATGCGGCTCTAGAGCGTGCATTAAGTAATTTACGGGGACGAATTGCCCAAACTCAGACTAAAATTACCTATGACTCAATGCCAACAGTAATGGCGGATGAGACGCAGTTAATGCAGCTTTTCCAAAATTTAATTGGTAATGCGATTAAATTCCGCAGTGAACCCCCCCCTGAAATCCATATTGGTGCGAAACGGCTTGAGGATGCGTGGTTATTCTCAGTGCAGGATAATGGCATTGGTCTAGATTCGCAATTCAGCGATCGCATTTTTGTGATATTCCAACGACTACATACCCGAGACGAATATCGCGGCACGGGAATGGGGTTAGCCATTTGTAAAAAAATTGTCGAATGCCACCGAGGCCGCATCTGGGTTGAGTCCGAACTCGGTGAAGGCGCGACTTTTTACTTTACAATTCCAGTTGGGAGAAGTGGACGTGAGCGTAGAAGAGGACATCAAACACAAGGTCATCTTTTTGGTCGAGGACAATAGAGCCGATATTCGGTTAATCCAAGAAGCCTTAAAAAATAGTGTCGTCCCTCACAAAGTCATCACTGTGCGGGATGGGATCGACGCTATGGCCTATCTGCGTCGGGAAGGGGAGTATGCGGACTCTCCCCGGCCTGACCTGATTTTATTAGACTTAAACTTACCCCGAAAAGATGGAAGGGAGGTGCTTGCAGAAATTAAAGATGATCCGACACTCAGGCGAATTCCAGTTGTCGTTTTGACAACCTCTCGCAATGAGGATGATATTCACCAAAGTTACGATTTGCACGTGAATTGTTATATCACCAAATCCCGTAACTTAGGTGAATTATTCAAAATCGTGAAAGGAATCGAGGAGTTTTGGTTAGCCACCGTAACACTCCCGGATGATTAATCAACATTTCTCGATTCTAATATTGATTATGCCCTTGCCCTGAACTTCAAAATGTGAAAACTGAGCAAAAGGTGAAAACTGAGCAGTAAAATCAGTTTTCGCACCATTGAAGCAACATATAGTCAACTGTAAAGTTGCCCACCTACTTAGATCAAGGATGGCACTGCGAGATTCATTAAAAATTTTGCTGATCGAGGATCATCTAGCAGAAGCACGACTCCTGCGAGAATTTCTCAAGGAGTCAAAACTACAAGATTGGCAATTAATCCATGTCCAACGGTTACAGGATGCAGTGGAGCAACTGAAACTGGACTCCCAAAAGCGGATTAATATTATTCTCCTCGATCTCACACTTCCCGATAGTCAAGGGTTAGATTCCTTAATCCCCTTGCTACAACTCGCACCGAGTGTTCCCATTGTGGTGTTAACCAATACTAATGATGATGAATTGGCCTTGACTGCCGTTCGTCAGGGAGCGCAGGATTATCTGGTGAAGCGTCATGTAACCGCAGAAGGGTTAGCACGCTCTCTCTGTTATGCCATTGAGCGTAAACAAGTCATGGAAATGTTGCGGGAGGATAATGCGGCCTTGAGCATGAAAGTGGAGGAGCGCACCCAAGAGTTAGTCAAAGCACAGGAGCAAAACCAACTGAAAACTGAGTTGGTGTCCATGTTTTCCCATGACTTACGCAACCCCTTAAACACTATCTTAGCCTCGGCTGGACTCCTGGAAGATAGTCAAATTCAGTTAAGTGCGGATAAGAAAGTTAGACTCTTTCGACAAATTCGTTCGGCCAGTAAGAGTATGGCCCAATTACTGGATGAGGTGTTACTCATCGGCAAAGCAGACACCCATCAATTGCAATGTCATTGTACCCTCCTCAATTTACAACGCTTATTACTGGATTTAAGTGAAGAATTGCAAGGGCAGATGGACAACCCAGAGCAATTAGATGTAACCTTTGAGGGAGTCTGGAAAACAGCCTATTGGGATGAAGGACTCTTGCGACACGCTTTCATCAATTTGCTCAATAATGCGGTGAAATATTCCCCCGACGGGGAAGTGGTGGAAGTATGGGCCTGTAGCTCCTTAGAGCAAGTCACCGTTACGATACAAGATCATGGGATTGGTATTCCCTTAGCTGATCAAGAGAATTTATTTCAACCTTTTCATCGGGCTAGGAACGTGGGCCAAATCACCGGAACTGGGTTAGGATTAGCTATTGTGAAACGATGCGTTGAAATTCACGAAGGCACAATTCAGGTTAATAGTCAAGAGGGCAAAGGTACTATTTTTACTGTCACCCTCCCAGTGTATCTTAAAACTGATACTGGCGATCGCCAATCCAAAGACTTACAGGCACAGCATTCCCATTCCGACTCACTTTAACTTCCACCACAAACGGAATTGTCTGCTCTTCTTGAGTTTCCGCATCTTGAGGTTGAGTGGGACGTTGTAGGGAACGAATCTGACGATTAATTTGCTCCCGTTGGTCTTCTGGCAGATAATACCGTTCTAACCCATAATTCACTGTACCATAACGGCTCACCCCTTCAATCACCACCCGATCCGCCGCTACATTATCGGGAAGACTAGATTGAACTTGCACAGGTTTCCAAGGAGCAGGAATTTCCCCCCTCGACGGAGACTCCGGTTGTTCTAAAATAACATAAATCCGACTCCCCGTTTTTAAAGACTCCGAATTTCCTTCATTTTTGGGGAGAGACTCCCATCCCGGAAGGTTGCGTAATGTGTTGGTTTGTGCAATTTCATAATTCAAGGTTTGGTAATATCCCCGTAAAAAATCATAGGGATCAACTGGAGCAGTTTGCAAAATCACAGTTGTCCCGATTAAATGAGTATAAACGGCTTGAGCCGGAACAGCCAAAATTAATGCAATCTGTAAGGAAATCGGTAATAAAAATCGCCAAATGGGTAAACGGTTTTGATTGGTCATTTTTCTTTGTTATTTGTCATCCTTGGGTTGAAACCCAAGGCTAAGAGTTTAAACCCGTTGAAAACGGGTTAAAAGTCATCCTTGGGTTAAAACCCAAGGCTAAGAGCTTAAACCCGTTGAAAACGGGTTAAAAGACTAAGTTTTTTCTGGTCATCCTTGGGTTAAAACCCAAGGCTAAGAGCTTAAACCCGTTGAAAACGGG
>NZ_JAQMSD010000158.1 GCF_028330525.1 Spirulina sp. CS-785/01 | reverse complement strand
TCTAAATACTAAATACTGCCATATTGTACACAGGAAAGACGGATACTGTTACGCATTCTAATCAGGATGCCCTATCGGGCAGTTATTCATGTAAGGGGAAGATTTCCTCCCCTTCGTGAAGGATAGGAGTCTCCATCTTCCTCTTACCAACCCAATTTACGATGAATAACCTGTCCCGGTTCGGGGCGGGTTATTTGTTATTTGTTATTTGTTGTTTGTTATTGGTTATTGGTTATTGGGTCAGCATGAGGTGTCCCTTTAATCAGCCTTGGGTTTAAACCCAAGGTATAGCTATCAAACAATCGCCTTGAGGTTTTTTGAGGCTTGTTGTAACTGTTGGGTTTCTTGGCGGGTTTGGGTGATGCCTTGGGCGGTGGTTTGTGCGCCTTCATTTAAAAGGTTCATCGCTTGGGCGATTTGCTGGGTGGCTTGGGCTTGCTCTTGGATATTTAAGGCGATTTGTTGATTGTTGAGGACGACTTGATTCACGGCTTCTTTTACCCCAGAAAAGGCTTCGGTGGTTTTCTGGGTGATTTGTATGCCTGTTTCTACGGTTTGTGTGCCTTCGTCGGTGACAACGGTGGTGGAATGGATGGCTTCTTGAATATGGTTGACTAATTCCTTAATTTGTTTGGCGGATTGTTGACTTTCATCGGCCAGTTTGCGAATTTCGTTGGCGACGACGGCAAAGCCTTTCCCGTATTCTCCGGCTCTGACGGCTTCGACGGAGGCGTTTAAGGCTAACATATTGGTTTGGTTGGAGAGGTTACTGACGACTTGGGAAATATTGCCAATTTGCTCGTTTTGTTCCCTCAGTCGGAGAATTTGTTGCGCGATCGCAGCTACTTTGCTTTTTAGCTCATCCATGGCCGCTACCGTATCCGCCACCGCGCGATCGCCACCTTCCGCTAAATCTAGGGCGGTTTGTGCCGCAGTTGTCGCCTCTTTCGCTTGTTGGGCCGATTTTTGCGACGAAACCCCCAACTCCTCCATGGTGGTGGTGGTTTCGTTGACGGAGGAGGCTTGTTCATTGGCGGTTTTTTCTTGTTGTTCCATTGCACCTGTAATTTCTAAGGTAGAAGTCGTGATCACATGAGCCGTCCGCGCAATCATTCAAAAATGGTTCGCGCTCATGGGGTCTGGCTGAATGCTTACTTTATTACAAAAAATGACAATTTCTAACCTGTAGCGAAACCTACAGAACGGCAACGCCTACAATTAAAATGAGTCCCATTGATGCCCCAAAAATGCGATTTTCGTGATCCCTGCTTATCCTGTTTTAGAGAAGCCCTTAACCCCATCCTATTCCTATTCGGCGCAAGAATGGGAGCAAATTTTTGCGGAATTAAGCGCATTACTCGCTCATCCAGAAGCCGGAATTGGGGAGAGCGCGATCGCCCAACTCATTCAAGCCTGAAAAATAACGCGATCGCCGCAACGGTTACAGGCAATTTTAACCGAACTGGCCACACAAGTCCCCAATGATCCCGAACGCTTCACAGTTTTTTGTCGCCAAGTCCAATTCTTAGGGAAAAAGTCCCCCTATGGAGAGATTATCCTAGACTGGTTAGACCAATTAGCCCTTTCAGAAACTCGTCAACTCCCCACCCAAGAGGAAATTTTAGCAGCAAAACTTTTTTTAGGGGCCTATGATTCAACTTGGTCAGAGGTAGGCACAATCTTGTTAACATGGCTTGATCATGATGATCCAACCATTCGCGCTTGTGCCGCTTATCAACTGGGGAAATTTTGCTATTCTTATGTTGATCTACCTTGCTGCCCCCCTATTTAGCCTAGCCGAACAACAATTTAACCTGACCTTAGCACAATCTCTGCGATCGCAAGGCTTTACCGTCTTTCTCCCCCAGCAAGAATGCACAGGAATCCCAGACACCCAGAACATTTACAGCACCTGCTTACGGGGCCTGCAAAACGCTCAAGTCCTGGTTGCCATTCTCGATGGGGCCGATGCAGATTCTGGCACTTGTTGGGAATGTGGGTATGCCGTCGCCCGCAATATACCTGTCATTGCCCTACGAACCGATTTTCGCAACTCTGGGGATACTCAAGGCTTTAATGCCATGTTGTATCATTCCGCAACTGTCACCCTAGAAGGAAGCGAGAATCTAGAGTCTCGTCTGGTGCAAGCCATTCAACACCTACGGGCGGAGTTAGAATAGGCTCATCCTCTCCTTCCTCCTTCCTGATCTCACCGTCAGGTTAAGAGAATGTCAAGAAAAATAACAATCCCTTATCCTAGATGAAAAGAGGGGAAGATACACTCCTAAAATAAGAAATAAGCAGAATTCGTTAAGGAGAACGCTCCCCCCTGACTCATGGCTAATTGCTCATGCAGCATACAGGTTCTTAACATACAGTGGTTAAAAAAAAGGGTTTAACCCTGAAGACACAGTAAATTGAGTTAATTAGCTTTATCCTTGTTTTCCCGTTCAGATTGAGCAATCTGGACATTTCCCGAAATTTAGACTCCGTTTTTGCTAACCTTGAAGACTTCAAAAACGAGTCAGTCTGCTCGTTCTTTCAGAAAAGCCGCAATTCCTCGGTTTTCGCACTTTTCTTAGAACGGCTCATATCGTACAGAATGGAGTAGTGTCAATATGAAGCTTTTAATCCAGGGCAACAATATTGCAGTCACTGAAGCGATTCACAACTACGTGCAAACCAAACTTGAGAAAGCGGCAAAGCACTTCCAGAATATCATCACGAAGATGGATGTGCATTTATCGGTGGCCCGCAATCCCCGGATCAGTAAGAGTCATACCGCAGAGGTGACGGTACACGCGAATGGAACTGTGATTCGAGCGCAGGAAAGTAGCGAAGATTTATATGCCAGTGTTGATTTAGTGTCGGATAAACTGACTCGTCAACTGCGGAAATATAAAGAGAAGCATTTATCCAAAAACCATTCCCGGCCTAAAACTGGGGTAATGGTAGAGCAGCAACCGATCGCAGAAGATTTAGTGGGCGATCGTGAACCGGAATTACCCTCGGATGTGGTACGAGTGAAATACTTTGCCATGCCTCCCATGTCCATTGAAGAAGCCTTGGTACAGTTGCAATTAGTCGATCATGATTTCTATGTCTTCCGCAACCAAGACACAGATGAAATCAATGTGATTTATATGCGCAATCATGGGGGATACGGTGTCATTCAACCGCGCAAAAACGGGAATGGCAATCAACAAAACGGCAAAACCCCTCATGCCGATGCTCAAGAGGAGATCATCTCCTCAGATGATCTCTCTGAAGAAACCTATCCTCCTGCGGCGCAAGTATAGATTCGTTTGACTCCTTGCTTCTCCCACTCCTTTTTTAAGGGGTGGGTTTTTTAGTTGATAGTTAATAATGGATAGTTGATAATTGATAATGGATAATTAACAAGGGGTAATGGGTAATTGGGGAAAAATAACAAATAACCAACAACCAACAAAAAATCACAAAAACCCTAAATGCTGATAGGCTTCTACCGTTGCCACTCGTCCGCGACTGGTGCGGTTGAGGAAACCACTTTGTAATAAATAGGGTTCATACACTTCTTCGATAGTTTTGGCATCTTCTCCGGTGGCCGCAGCGATCGCTTCTAACCCCACTGGCCCCCCTCGAAACTGCTCAATAATGGTGTTTAACACTAACCGATCTGTCCAATCTAACCCACAGGGATCAACATTAAATAACTCTAACGCCGTTGCAGCAATGTCTGGGTCAATCGTTGGATGTTCCTTGACTTGAGCGTAATCTCGGACTCGTCGTAATAAACGGTTGGCAATACGGGGAGTCCCCCGTGAACGACGGGCAATTTCTTCGGCCCCCTCTGGGGTAACTTCTGTTTTTAATAAGTTGGCGGTTCGTTGCACAATTAAGGTTAATTCATCCACCTCATAAAAGCGTAAGCGTTGAATTAATCCGAAGCGATCGCGCAATGGAGAAGTCAACGCCCCCATATTCGTCGTCGCCCCAATCAGGGTAAAATCCACCAAGGGAATACTTCTGATCCGCGCTGACTGCCCCTTCCCGATAGTAATATCCAACCGTCCATCCTCCATGGCCGGATACAGTAACTCCTCCGTCATCCGGTTCAAACGGTGAATTTCATCAATAAATAAAATATCCCCCGGTTTGAGATTCACCAACAATCCTGTAATATCCCGTGGCCGTTCCAAGGCCGGGGCCGCCGTAATTTTACAATTCACTCCCATCTCTGCGGCCAAAATTAAGGACATGGTGGTTTTTCCCAACCCAGGAGGCCCATAAAATAAAAGGTGATCTAAGGCTTCTCCCCGATTCTTCGCCGCTTGTAGGGCAATCTGTAAAATGTCTTTTAAGTCTTTTTGTCCAATATAATCCGCTAATTTTTGCGGACGCAGGGAATCTTCACGACTCTCTTGTTCTTCAGAATTCGCGGTTGCAGTGAGAATATGCTCCTCAGAGGACGTTTTACGCGGTTTCGGAGTCTTAGGATTGTCGCTTGGTTCAGATTGGGGAGAGGTGCGTTGAATCGCCATAACAGTAAACAGTAAGCAGTAAGCAGTAATTAGTAAGCAGTAATTAGTAATCAAGAATAGGTAGCACTCCCCTAAAAAGAAGTACAGAGACTCATCAAAATAAGGCTTTCAGCCCATTTTAAGGGATTCTCGTTTCACCGAGAGTAATCAGTCCTCCCAATCCCTGTCAACTGCGAACTGCGAACGATTGAGCCGTCAGCACTCAGCGACAGCTGAATTGGCTCAAAATATCACTATGGCAAAATCAGCTATCGTGCAACCTACGGTTGTCAATGGTATTGGATTCAGTAGGGCTTTCGGGGCAAAACATGAGACAACTCTATCAACACTGGCAACTCCAACTTAACCAAAAACTGGATACTACGTGCTTGATTTTGTCAACCCTTTCCCCACAACTTCATCTAATCTTCACAGAATCTTAGCCAAAAATTTACACAATCTTCATCGTCAACATCGGAAAACTGTATTACTTTGAGATTAGGGAAAAATCCTTATCCTTATCCATCCTCACCGAGAATGTGTAGTTTTGTAAAAATTCCCATTCTCCTGCATAAAAAATCCAGTTCCCCCAAGAGAACTAAATGAGAAGGACAATCAACTCCCTCTTATCACCCACCATCGTTGTTCAAGGGACATCTCACCATGTTCGGCAAAAAACGCAACTCCCAAAAGCAAAATCAAATCCAATCCTTCATTCTCGAACCTATCCTCACTCCGAGTGGATTATTTGATCTAGATGACCCCACTAGCGTAGATGCTGCCGATATTTCCCCAGACGTTGACCCCATCCCAGTAGATGACCCCTCAACCGAGAGTCCCACCCTAGACTCCAACGACGACCTAGAATTTATCCCCCTCGCGGACTCCTCTACTGATGACTACAACGCGGGAGTCTTCACCGTGGGAGAAACGGGAGAAGTGGGCATCGACTTTCTCTTTGATGGTGGGAAATTTAAAGGAGAAGTAGCCATCTTCAGTTTAGAAGGGATGGACCAATTTGAACCCGCTTCAGAAGAATTTGTCCAAGAAGCCGCCATCCGTGCGGCCAGTGACTCTGAACTGGGTCATATTGTTATTAGCGACCAAACTGAGGGGGCCAAATTTGCAGGCAGTTTAGGCGAAAGCAAAGATTGGAACTCTGGAGAATACCAAGGCGTGAAAACTGTCTCTATGCGTCCAGGAGACAAATTTGGCGTGATGTTAGTCCCCGATGGCACAGTCGAACAGGTGGTTGAAAACCCGGCTGTGAGTGGGACAAAAGCCCCCTTATTCTCCCTAGGCACAGCCAACCCTGATGATACCCTCCATTTCGGACAAATTGCCGATGTTACCGGAGACGGCAACACTTTCGTGATGGAGGACGTACAAGCGGGCCATAGCTGGTATGACCAAGACTACAATGATTTAATCTTCCAAATCCAAGGGGGGACAGGAGATGCCCCCACCATAGATGAATTTATTGAACAGGGAATGATGGAGGCCGAGGACGA
>NZ_JAQMSD010000157.1 GCF_028330525.1 Spirulina sp. CS-785/01 | reverse complement strand
TTCTTGGCAACTCTTTTTTTGGGAGAGAGGGGAGGGAGATATTGATGCTTTTTGAGTCTCTAGGGGAAGTTAAGGAAACTAGAATACTCAGGGAGATGTTGGGTTACGCTTTGCTTCACCCAACCTACTACTCTCTGCCTTTTTATATAGATAAAGATTATATTTTTGGCGGAGAGGGTATATATATGTGCGGCTCTATTTCCCATTATAAATATAACCCCTTGTCAAGTTCAAGTCAACCCCTTTTTTAAAACAATTTCCTCTTAATAATATTCTTGGCAACTCTTTTTTTGGGAGAGAGGGGAGGGAGATATTGATGCTTTTTGAGTCTCTAGGGGAAGTTAAGGAAACTAGAATACTCAGGGAGATGTTGGGTTACGCTTTGCTTCACTCAACCTACTACTCTCTGCCTTTTTATATTAGGATACGGCAAAAATGGAGTGATGATTGCCCAAGGGGAGAAAGATAGTTAAAACTTCGCCTTTTTGGGGATGTTGACGGACAGTTAATTTCCCTCCTAGGACTTGAAAAAGATTTTTGGTGACATCTAGGTTTAAACTCAGACTTCCGGTTTCCGGTTGAAACATTAAAAGTTGTCCCATTGCCTGTAAGGAATGGGTAAAGGAGGTGTCACTAGATTTTAATTGGAGTTTCAGTTGGTTTCCTGCGGTGGAGACACGCACCTGTAATTGGCCGCCTGTGGGGACGGTTCGGGTTAAACTATCCATGACACCGGAGAGGACTCTGGAGAGGAGATCAGGGTGACTGACGACGGTGGGGAGTTGTTCGGGTATCCCTACATCAAGGTTCACTTGGCGACGTTTGGCTTGTTTTTGCCAGTGGGGGACGTTTTGTTGGATGACTTGTTGGAGGGAGATGGGAACGAGTTGTACGGGGTTGGAGGTTTGGGGTTGGGTTTCTAGTTCGGCGGCCCGGAAGATCAGTTCCATGCGATCGATCTGTTGGGTACATTCTTGATCGATGGCCTCTAAGCGTTCGATTTCTTTGTCAGAGAGATTAGCCCGTTTTTTCAACATTAAACGGGTGAGCATCCGAATGGTGGTGAGGGGGGTGCGAATTTCGTGGGTGAGTGCTTGCAGGAGTTCCATTTCTCCACTGTCACTGGGGGAGGGGTTAGGGGTGAGGGCCGTGAAGGTGGGGATGGGGTCCCGGTGAATGGTGGGGGTGGTGAGGTCTGGGAGGTGGTTGAGGAGTTGTTGGGAAAAGGCCGTGACCAGTCGATAGTCGGGGGTGGGAGGGGTGAATTGTTGGATGAGGGGGTCGAGTTGGGGGAGATGGTGGGGACTGACGACTAAGAGGCGCGATCGCAAGTTCACCCAAGCCAACTGTACCGTTTCTGGGTCAAAGGAGTAGTAAAACTTAGCTTGGCCCTGGGAATCTTTCCCTAACACCAACAGTAAGCCAAACTCTGGGGTGAGAACCAGACAAAATTGTTCTTGGTTGAGAGGATCATTGGCCAAAAGGGGATATTCTTCCACAGAGACAGTTTTGGCACTTGCTCCGTCTTGAGATGCAGCCGGGAGTTGGCGTTGTCGTTTTTTGTCTTCCCCAGGACCCCGCGCAATTTCAGGAATACTTTTCGGGGTGAAGATTCCCGTGTGGAGGTGGGTGAGGAGGGTTCGATCACTCACCACCGGAGATGGACTCGATAACATCACTCCGGTCATCTGCTCTTGGGTTTTGTAGAATTGTAGGAGGAGTTTTTCTAAGGCCGCGATCGCGCCTGACCATTCTCGCTCCGCCTTCAACAAGGCCGCAAACGTTGACCGTTCCTCCGGGGTCTCATCCCAGCAGAACGCTGCATCTCGCTCTAAAATTTGGCTTAACGTCGGTAACGACCAGTTTGGCATAACCATATTTTGTTTTGCCCTCTCAAACAACAAGCACCACGAAAAGAATACTCTCTTTGTCTCTTGATATTAGCGAGAAATAACCCCCTCCCCTAGTCGTAGAACCGAACTTTTTAGGGAGAACTTTCCCTCTCCAGACAGATAGCAAAACTCTTTATAATATGCAGTATCGTGAAAATTTGTCAAGACTTTCCCTTGTCCGAAGCAAAAAAAATAATGTTAAAATCCAACCATAAGACAGCTTAAAAAAAAAATAAACTTTGCTTATACACCGTCCAATGCTCATGAGACCGCCAATGGGGGCAACCTCTACCAGACCCAAAACGCTCAGATAGCCCCCACCTAGCGGCCCTAGCATCCGCAGATCAAGGGAGTAGTAACGACCAATCCCAAGGGACAATAATGAATAATCTTCTTTGCAACATACCCACTCACAACCTAGTTCATCCCCCCTTTTTGTCGGTGAAATCGAACCCCATTTACGACCAAATTTTGCAAGTCATGGGAGCAGGAATTGTCATCTGCGATTGGCAACACCCGGATCACCCCATTGTTCACTGTAATCCGGTATTTGCAGAGATGACCGGGTATGATGCCCAAGACCTCATCGGACGTAACAGCGACTTTCTCAAGCGAGAAGAAAACCCGCAACAAGACCAAACCCCCTCTCCCCTGGCCACTCGTCTCAAAGCAGCCATTCGAGACCAACAAACCTATCAAGTCATCTTAAAACACCCCCGACGGGACGGCACATTTTTTTGGGATGAATTAACCGCCTTTCCCATCGTAGAGGAGTCCGGCCAAATTACCCATTGGGTGGAAATTCACCAAGATATTACCGATCGCCAACTAGAAACCAAACTGCGTCAATTAATGCAGTTTTCCCTAGAACGGTCCGCCGATGCTACCTTTTTCATTAAACCCACAGGTCATATTTGGTACGTCAACGAAGCCGCCACCGAACTGCTAGGCTATTCTAAAGAAGAACTCTGCCGCCTCACCATTCCCGACATTGCGCCAGGATACAGCCAACAAGCCTGGGAACAGCATTGGCAACAACTCAAAGAACAGGGGTCTTTTACCCTGGAAGCCAGCAACCAAACCAAGGACGGGCGCATTATTCCCATCGAAATTACCGTTAATTACATTGAGTTTAACGGACAAGAGTATAATTGTGCCTTTACACGGGATATCAGCGATCGCAAAGCCACCGAAGCCCAAATCCGGGAAAAAGAAGAACAATATCGCCTCCTCGCCCGCAATATCCCCAACGGAGTCGTCCTCCTCTTTGACCGAGACTTCCGCTATCTCCTCGCCGAAGGCAAAGGCTTAGAAACCATCGGCCTCTCCAAAGAAAGCATCGAAGGCCGCACCCTCGGCGAAGTCTTCTCCCCCGAAGTCGCCCAAACCTTCACCCCCGGTTATCAAGCCGCCTTAGCAGGAGAATCCCGGGTTTGGGAATACGAATATTTAGACAAACACTTCCTCGTCAACACCGCCCCCATCTACGACGAAAACGGCACAATTTCGGGGGGGATGGTGACAACCCAAGAAATCACCCAACAGAAACAAAACGAACACCAATTGCGGTCCCTAGCCACCCGTGAACAACTGGTGAGTCAAATTGCCCAACGCATCCGCCAATCCCTCGACCTGAAAGAAGTCCTCAACACCGCCGTCGAAGAAGTGCGTAATGTTCTCGAAACCGACCGCGTAGTGTTGTATCGCTTCAACCCAGACCACAGTGGGGATATAGTCGTGGAGTCCGTGGGAGAAGGCTGGACTCCCGTTGTAGAGACAATGATCCAAGATGATTGTTTTCTCTCCTCCCTCTTTCCCCTGTACCAACAGGGACGAGTTCGCGCCATTCACGACATTTACAACGTGGGGTTAGATGAATGTCATATTGAGATGTTGGCACAATTTGAAGTGAAAGCCAATCTAGTTGTCCCGGTCATTGACCAAGATAACCTCTGGGGGTTACTCATCGCCCATCATTGCCGAGACACCCGCCATTGGCAAGACCAAGAAATTCAACTCTTAAAACAACTCAGTGTCCAACTGGGCATTGCCATTCGGCAGGCCGCCTTATTTGAACAAGTAGAAACCGAATTAAAAGAGCGATCGCGCACAGAAGCCGCCCTCCGTGAATCCCAAAGCCAACTGGAACAAGCCTTCCGAGACTTACAAAAAACCCAAACCCAACTCATCCAAACCGAAAAAATGTCCAGTCTGGGGCAACTGGTGGCCGGCATTGCCCATGAAGTTAATAACCCCATCTCCTTCATTCAGGGGAACATTAGCCATGCAGCAGACTATATGCAAGACATCCTCGACCTCTTAAACCGCTATCAAGACCATTACCCCAACCCCGACCCCGACCTACAAGAGGCCCTAGACGACACAGACTTAGACTTCATCGCCAGCGACTTCCCCAAACTCCTCAACTCCATGAAAGTCGGAGTCGAACGAGTGCGAAACATTGTACAATCCTTACGCAACTTTTCCCGTCTCGACGAAGCAGACTGCAAACCCGTTGATCTCCACGAGGGACTCGACAACACCCTAGTCATCTTGCAAAGTCGCTTACAAAGCAATAAAGTCCAAATCAACGTCGAGAAACAGTACGGAGAATTACCCCAAGTGGATTGTTATGCAGGGTTAATTAATCAAGTCTTCATGAACTTACTTAACAATGCCGTAGATACCTTAGAAAGCAAACAACAAGAGACCCCAGACTTCCAACCCCAATTAACCCTGCGCACCGAATTCAACGAAGATCAAGACCCTCCCCATGTCATAATCCGTGTTCAGGACAACGGAAAAGGCATTCCAGAGGACATCAAAACCCGTATTTTCGACCCCTTCTATACCAGTAAACCCGTCGGTAAGGGAACAGGGTTAGGACTCTCTATTTGTTATCAAATCATCGTCGAGAAACACGGCGGAGAAATTGATTGCATTTCCCACCCTGATCAAGGAACAGAATTTATTATTAAAATTCCGGTTCATAGGGGTTAGGGGGGTTTTTTGTTGTTGGTTGTTTGTGAAAAAGGGAACAGGGAACAGTAAACAGTAATCAGTAAACAGTAATCAGTAATCAGTAAACAGTAAATAGTAAATAGTAATAAGTTGTTACTCCCCATCTCCCCCATCTCCCCCATCTCCCCTATCTCCCCTATTTCTTAAACACCACCAAAGTTAAATCATCTAACAAAACTTGTCTCCCTCGATGCTCATTTACATCCGCAATAATACAATCTCGAATAGCTTGGGGAGACTGCTGATAATTTTCTTGTACCACCGTACAAAGTCGCTCTAACCCATAATGCACCTGCTCATCATTTTCCGCTTCCGTAATACCATCCGTATAAAGCACCACCACATCCCCATCATTTAACGGAATACGCAATTGAGAAAAGAACTCAGCAATATTTTCATCTAACCCAATAGGAAACCCAAGATCAAGCGTATCAAAGCGTTCCAATTGACCATCATTGCGAACAATAATCACCTCCTCATGTTGACCACTTAATTGTAACTCCCCGTCCCGATAACTCAAAATAGCCAAACTCATGGTTTTATGAGACTTAATGCGTTGTAAATTCCCATAAATTGTCCGATTTAAAATATCAAATAACTGCACCGGATCATCAATTTTACTTTCATGTAGCGTTCGTAAAGCGGTTTGCATCATAATCATTAATAGCCCACTTTCTAACCCATGTCCAGTGGCATCCCCAATACAAAATTTAAGACTACCATTTTGTTTAATTATATCATAAAAATCGCCCCCTACTTCCTCCGCAGGCTGCATAAATCCGGCAATTTGTAACTCTTTAATCTGCTCTAATTCTTCTTCCCCTGGAATGATCATTTCTTGTAACTTACGAGTAATCTCTAATTCTGCGGCCAAACGAACGTTTTCTTGATAGAGATAGCGTAATTTGAGATGGGTTTTTAATCGGGCTAATAATTCATCTTTAGCGATAGGTTTGGTTAGATAATCATTCGCCCCTACATTAAACCCGGCCACAATATCTTGAACTTGGGTTTTTGCGGTTAAGAGTAAAATGGGTAACTCCGTCGGAGAGTAAGTTTCCCGCAAAATCTCTGTCACTTCATACCCCGTCATTTTAGGCATCATAACATCTAAAAGAATTACATCAGGCGTATATCCTTGCTCAATAATTTTTAACACTTCTTCGCCATTACTAGCCTGAGTTATGTTATAATTTTCGGGAGTTAAGTTATTGAGTAGAACTTGCAAATTAATCGGTTCATCATCAACAATTAACACTTTAACTTCTGTTTCTGGTATTAACGAAATAGAAGTTTGATTCTGATTTATGTTGGGGGAAAATGGCGATGAGAAAGAAGTGAGAGAAGGGAGATTTATTGCGGAGTCTGGGTCTTCTGGGGAAATGGGTAAAGTAAAGGTAAATTGTGACCCTTCTCCTACGGTAGATTCTACAGTAATTGTTCCCTGATGTAGTTCAATTAAATCTTTACTAACGGCGAGGCCGAGTCCTGTTCCTCCATATTGTCTTGCGGTTGAACCGTCAGCCTGTTCAAAGGATTCAAAAACCTGCTTTAATTTATCATTAGGGATGCCAATTCCGGTGTCTGCAACGGTGATAGACATTTGCGAAGGGGAGTCTAATTTCGCGCTGAGGGTGACATGGCCATAATCAGTAAATTTAATGGCATTTCCCACTAAATTATACAGGATTTGCTGTAAGCGGTTTTCATCGGCTAAAACCGGGGGAAGGTCTGGGGAAATATCATTAATAAGGTCTAAGTTTTTAGATTGGGCTAAGGTTTGTCCTAACGTTAACACCACCTCACCAAGGGAGGCCAAGTTAATGGGTTTGAGTTGTAACTCTAATTTCTCTTGTTTCAATTTAGAGAAATCTAGAATATCATTAACTAAATTGGCCAAGCGATGACCACTTTGGGCAATCATTAAGAGATTATCCCGTTGTTTGGGGTTAAGTTCTCCTGTTCCCCCGTCTAACAGGGATTCTGCTAGGCCAATCATACCATTGAGGGGGGTGCGTAATTCGTGGGAGGTGTTGGCCAAAAATTGGTCTTTCAGTTGGTCGAGTCGTTGCAATTCTTCGTTTTTCTGGGCTAAGGTGGCGAAGGAGTGGGTGAGTTGGTCGGTCATTTGGTTAAACGCTTGGGCCAATTCCCCAAACTCGTCCCCGGTTTGAATGCGGACAGTTTGGTGTAAGTCTCCTGTTGCAATATCGGTGACTGCGTGGTGAAGTTGGACCAGGGGGGAAATAATGCGACGACGGTTAAATTGAATGCTGGTATAGATGAGAATGAGGACACAGAGGAGGATGAGGAGGGAGAGGAGGGTGGGAAGGAGGAAAGGTGCGATCGCCTCCTTAGCCGACTGTTCCACCACAGCATACCACGGCACAACCTGCAACGGTCGTCCCACCAAAAACACCCGTTGATCTCGCAACCCCTGTTTAAACTGTAACGCTTGATTAAGCACTCTTTCCGGTGGTTGATCAGCAAGGGTGTTAGGTTTACTTTCCAAAAGTCTCCGATTCCGAGAGGCCACAATCTTACCACTCTCATCAGTCAGATACACATACCCCGTGTCCCCCACCTGTAACGCAATGGTTGTATCCCACAACTCCGTCAAATCAATTCTAGCCAACAAAATCCCCTTAGAGAGGCCAATTTCATCGGTGACATTGACGGCCATTTCTAAATAGGGAGATTGTTGATCAAATTGAACCGGACTATACACCACTTCCCCCCATTGCGGGGATTTATTGAACCAAGAAGGAAGTGTCATTTGCTCTACTTTCTCCCTAGAAGATCGATGTTGTTGGGCAATAATCTCTCCTTCCTGAGTTACTATTATTAAATCCACAATAGAGAGATTTCGAGATAAAACTTGTCGAAGCACCTGATCTGTGTTATTACTGGTAGAGAGAGATGTACTAATAGCAACTAATTCACTTTCAAGATTTAGAAAAAACAGATCAAACGTCACCGTCGCGTCCACTGCGGCCTCACTGAGACGCTTTTCAATCTGTTGTAAGGTACTTTGAAACCTCAATAAAATTGCACTACCAATCCCCAATACTCCAATTAAACTCAATAACAAGACACGCAGGGTAATTTGATGAGTTAAAGAACGTTTCATGGTTAATGGGTAATGGGTAATGAGTAATTGATTCAAGAACAAATAACTAAAAACCAGTTTGTTAATTGCTAATTGCTAATTGCTAATTGTTTCTAACTCCTAACTCCACATTCGTCACATCCGCCAAACTTAAATCAACCCCCTGTAAATTCACCCCCATTAACCGTGCATTCATTAACTTAGCCTTCCGTAAATTCGCCCCCGTTAAATCTGCATTAGTTAAATCTGCCCCAATTAACTTTGCTCCCTCCAAACTAGCATAACGTAAATTAGCATTGCGGAAATTTGCCCCAATAAAATTGGCATTCCGTAAACAAACCCCCGCCAACTGGAGATCAGCAAAATTGCCATAGCGAAAATTGCGGCCTCCCCTCCCATACCGCTTTAACAACTCCCCCGCATCCGTCACCGTTAACTCCCTGGGAAAGTGGGGAGGGAGTCGCAACGGGAAAGTATCTCCCCGATATAACACCTCCCGCAACTCCTCATACAAGGGATACTCCCCCACCCCAGACACCTGCAACCATCCTGTCGCCCTCGTAAACGCCACTAAAAGCTGATTTCGCAAAGATAACTCCCTTTCTGCTGTCGCCACCTGATCTAACCCCACCCCATACACCATAGCCGCTTCTTGCCCCTTAGCCCGATGAATGCGGGAAATTGTCACGGCCCCCTCCCACCAAAATTGATTGGGATAGCGTTGTTGGGGATCAGGTTTTAAAATATTACAGTCGATCGCAGTGGGAATATAAATATCAATTCCCTGTTGACGAAGAAAATTAGCCACATATTTCTCTAACTTTGCTGCTGCGTAAATATCCCCCAAAATAATCACCAAAATATCTCGCGCTGGCCGTAACCCATCCTGACGGAGATTATAGAAAATATTCTCGGCCAAGGCCGACACCTCCTCCTGTCGGGTGGGGTAACTATTAAACCCGATATACTCATCGGGCCATAACTGGGGGAGGGGATGGGGAGAATTTTCTAGGGGCCGTGACACGGTGACGGGTTTTTCGGGGTGTAATTCCCCGCTTATCTTGTAACCTAATGCTTCCCATTCGGCGGCCTGTCGTAACCCAGTTAAAAGCCCCCCAGGCCGCAACCAACCCATAGAAAGGGCATGGGCGGCGGTTAAAATTAAATGGGGGGTGCGGTAACATTTGGCTAATATTTCGGTTTTGGCTATTCCTCCCCCATATTCTCCTGTCACCCAGTCGCCAAAGTCTTCTCCTAACAATTCACTGGCGGAGGGGGTTTGCAAACAGTCGAGACTCTGGGCTTCATCATAGGCCCAGATTAACCGTTTTTGGTCGGGATGGGTGGGATCAACGGGGCGTAAGGCTTGATAGGCTAACCAATAAAAGGGCTGTTTGTCGTTAAATTTGGGGGCATTGACGATTAAATCTTGGCCTTCGTCGATTAAAATGGCATCGAATCGTTGAGGAATGGCGGTGGTTTCTAGTAGGTGACAACAGGCTTCTGCTAGGGCTTCATTGGGTTGTTTGGCGGTAGTTTGTTGGGCGGATAGGGGTTGAATGCCGCTATCTTGACAGAGTAGCCGATAAAAGCCTTGTTGCTCTTTTGATCCCCAGGCATGAAGGACGCGCAATTTACGGTTTTTGGGGTCGTAGTGGTGTTTATTTTGACTAAAATATTGTAGGGCGCGATCGAGGTGTTGCAAGATCGGTTGATAGAGACTACGGGAGAAGAAAACTAGGGCAATTCTCCAATCGGGATGTTTGAGGTGCATGAGGGCGGCTTTTTGGCACAAAATAACGGTTTTTCCTGAGCCAGCGATGCCGCGTATGCGCTGACTTCCGGGGGGAATTTGTTTAGAAATACGGTCTTGTTGGATATCAAATTGGCTGATTTTTCTGCGCAGTTGTTTTAAGATTTGGCCGCGACTTTGGGGGGCGGCTAAGATGCGGTTTTGGGGCTGACAATGGAGGGGGTTTCCTGCGATGAGGGAGAGGAGGAGTTGCCATTGGGTTTCGGTGAGGGGGGTGCCTTGGTGTAAGGGGGGTGTGGTTTGGATTTGTTGGTGGATGAGTTGGGGGGAGGTGAGGCTATTTTTGAATAAGATGGGGGGATTACTGGGCAGTTTATGAAAGTTGCGGGTTTGCCAGTCTTCTGCGGTGATGAGGGGGAGGGAAATTAAGGCTCTGGCGGTTATTTTTTGTTGGAGTTGGGGTTCTTGATCAATGAATTGTAGGAGGGTAAAGAGTTGGTTTTCGGCTTGTTGATAAGGGTTTCCGCTTGTGGTAAAGTAGTTGTTATATTGCCATTGGTGTCCGGAGATGTTGGTGATTTGTTGAAGTTTAATTGATTTAATTTCGATGATAATAATGCCGAGTTGTTGGTCTAAGATTAAGATATCGGGTTCTTTGCGAAATGTGCCTTGTTGGGAGAAGATGGGATATCGCCAATAGGCTAAACAGGAGTGCGTTTTAAAGGCGGTTTGTAGGGCGTGCCAGACGGTTTTTTCTCCGCTTTCTCCGGTTTGATCTAGTGTTTCTGTACAAATGAATTGGTTTATTTGTTTTGGGGGATTGGGCATTTTTTGTTATTGGTTAATTGTTATTAGTTGTTTATTGATTTTTATTAGTTGGTTGTGAAACCTTGGGTTAAAACCCAAGGCTAAGAGCTTAAACCCGTTAAAACGGGTTGAGAGATTAACGCGCAAATTAAATTAATAATTCATAAACTAGAAATATATATTAAGTGTTACAGTGTTAGAGGGGGAAGCCCTAAAAGGCTTACTACGAACGGATTAGTGATTTCTTAATGTTTCCTAACTAGATCAATGGTTAAATCAATTCGTCTTTTACCCCGTACTGCTGCTTCGTTATCTATTTTCCCTGCTTTTACCTTAGTTAACTCATTAGTTAACTAATGATACAGTGAAATAAGACTGGGTTGAAAAGGCGATCGCAGTTTCAACAGTTGGTAACAATGATCGACATGGGTACATCGTTCTTTTAAGCTAGTAGTCATCTAGTCGAAGGATAAGGTTTGATGTTTTTTCCTTTTCCATAAAAATCAAATTTAAATCTTATTTAAGGTTGGATGAGCAATTCGCTAGCGATCGCGGCGGTTACAGCCACATTACAAAACCTACTCTTTTTGGGACTCCGAGACGAACTCGGCAGTGGGAATATTACAACGCTTCCCCCAGATAAAGCTCGCAGCAATCAGGACAACCAACAAGTCAATCTGTTTCTTTACCACGCACAACCGAACCCCGCGTGGTTGAACCGTCCGAAAATGACGCAAGTGAAACAGGGGATGACCGATGAACCCCCACTAGGGTTAGATTTGTTTTATCTGATCTCTGCCTATGGGAAAAATGATGACGAAATTGCTGGCCATCAGCTACTCGGTCGGATTATGAGTCTATTACACGACCATAAAATCTTAACCCCCACAGAAATTGCCGCAGCGACTCAGAATAGTTTGCCCGAAAGTAATCTGCATGAGCAACTAGACGGCCTCAGTATCTCCCCTCAATCTCTTTCTTTTGAAGACATCTCGAAAATTTGGCAAGCCTTACAAGCCCAGTATCGTACCTCTGCGGCTTATCAAGTGTCCGTGGTGGTTCTCGATAGTAGTATTCCGGTGAAAGTCGCGTTACCCGTCCTACCGCAAACTAACGAAAATACACCGAATGGCAGTCGCACCTTTAGCAGTATCGGTGTTCCTGCATTAAACAAGATTCAATTGCCCCATGGCCAACGCAGCGCCCAATTTGGGGATATTTTAACCCTGCAAGGGTCATTCTTGAACAATCCCCATCTCTCGGTGCGGTTGCTTCATCCTGTCCTAGAAGACTCCCTTCTCTTATCTCCTTTAGATCAGCCGACAGAGGAAGAATTGCAAGTTCAACTTCCGACTCCTGACGAAACGCCCGAAATTGCCTCTCAGTGGGTGGCCGGATTTTATACGCTGTCCGTGGTGACTCCTCAAGCAGAGTATGTGCGAACCAGCGAAGAATTCCCCCTAGCGATCGCGCCGCAGATTTTGAGCATATCCCCGCAAGCGGCCACCGTGGGAAATCTTACCATTGAAATTACTTGCCTTCCCCAAGTGCGGCCGACTCAACGGGTAGTGTTATTATTAGGCGATCGCGGTATTCCTGTGCAGAATATCTCAACCCCCGACTCCCCCACAGACCCCTCAACCCTCACCTTTCGGGTGAGTAATGTCCCACCAGGGGATTATGTGGTGCGGTTGCGGGTGGACGGTGTGGATAGTATTCCCGTCGATTTTGCCACCAGTCCCTCAGAATTTGCAGACAATCAAATCATTCGGGTGAGAGAAAATGCAGGATAATCAACAAGTCTTAGCCACCGCTTTAGAAGGACTGCGATCGCGCTTACAAGCGAAAGCAGGAGAAGAAACCCCAATTCTCAGCATCCCCACCCCTCCTACCCTCCAATACCTCGGTGATTGTTTTCAGTTATCCCCCTTAGAACAAGGCATATTACTCCTTTGTGTCGCCATAGAGTTAGACCCGGCCATTACCCACCTTTGCGCCCGTTTACAAGGGGATTCAACTAAAATTTATCCCACCTTTTCCTTAGCCTTTAATGTTTTTGATGAACCCAGTTGGGAGGCCATGTCCTCAGAACACCCTCTGCGTTACTGGAGACTGTTGGAAGTCCTCACCAATGGGTCTGTCCCCTTGATGTTAAGTCCCCTAAAAATCGACGATCGCATTCTTAATTTCATCACCGGATCAAATCAATTAGATCATCGTTTAGCGTCATTGTTGTTTCCCCTATCGAAGCGTCGAAACAACACTCAACTCCCTAACCTGGCACCATCTCAGCAACAAATTACCCAAGAAATTTGCCAAATTTTACAACACAGTCAACTGGGGGCCTCATTACCCATTATCCAGTTATTGGGCAGTGATGCCTTAGCCAAACAGCAAATTGCACGAGAAGTAGTCGCCACCTTTGGGCGATCGCTTTATGGGTTAATGGGAGAATTAATCCCAGCGGCCAACTCCGAATTTGCCGAATTTATGCGCTTGTGGGAACGGGAAGAACATCTGTTAGCCTTGGCCTTGTATATTGACACCCAAGAAGTCACCTCCGGTTCAACCAGTGGGGTTGTCTTGCGACGTTTCCTCAGTCAAAATCGCGGTTTACTGTTTCTCGATAGTCGCGTGACCAGTTTACCCCCCAATCGAGACGCGATCGCCATTACCGTCGAGAAACCCACCCCCAAAGAACAGCGTCACGCTTGGGAAAGCCTATTAACCGCAGAGGGTGGGGAAAGTCCTCTCATTTTATCCAGTCAATTTAATTTGAATTTTGGAGAAATTGAAGAGATTGCAACCGTCCAAGGGAAAGAAACCCCACCCACCGAAAAACTGTGGAATACCTGCTTACAACGGACCCAACCCCGTTTAGACAATTTAGCACAACGGTTAACTGTGAAAGCCACTTGGGATCATTTAGTCTTACCCGAAGAAGAAGTGGGACTGTTACAGCAAATTGTTCATCAGGTGCGGTTGCGGGGACAGGTGTATGATCAGTGGGGATTCCGCGATCGCCTCAATCGCGGTTTAGGGACAGCGGCCTTATTTGCCGGAGAAAGTGGCACAGGGAAAACCATGGCCGCAGAAGTCATTGCCAATGAATTAAACCTCCATCTCTACCGCATTGATTTATCTTCAGTAGTCAATAAATATATTGGAGAAACCGAAAAGAATTTACGCCGTTTATTTGATGCCGCAGAGGAAGGAGGGGCAATTCTTTTCTTTGATGAGGCAGACTCTTTATTTGGCAAACGCAGTGAAGTGAAAGATTCCCACGATCGCTATGCGAATCTAGAGATTAATTATCTACTCCAACGCATAGAAGCCTATCGCGGTTTAGCCATTTTAGCCACAAACTTAAAAGATGCGGTAGATCAGGCATTTCTCCGTCGTCTCCGCTTTATTATCGACTTCCCCTTCCCCTCCGCAGAATACCGTCAGCAATTATGGTGCAAAGTCTTCCCCCCACAATTGCCCCTAGGAACGTTAGATTATGCCCATTTAGGGCGATTAAACTTAACCGGGGGTGCAATTTATAATATTGCCATTAACGCAGCCTTTATGGCAGCAGAACAAGGGAAAGCGTTGGAAATGGAGCATATTTTGTCCGCCGTGCGAGCAGAGTACAAAAAATTGGGTCGGCCTATCTATGAGGCAGAATTGCAGTGGGATGGGGTAGTGGCGGATGATTTAGGGGCGTATGCGTTTCCTGATTAGGTAGGTTGGGAGAAGCATAGCGTAACCCAACACCCCCAAGGAGAAAAATATTGGGTCAATTTTAGAATTCAAGCAAATTCTACTTTAGTCTAGGGGTTTCAATTCCATCTGATCGACTATACTGAATGAACCTAGGCTTAGAGGACTTCAAGCGATGTTTCAAAGCGTGCAACGGGAACAAAACCAGCAACAGGCAAAAGACCCAACCCAAGATGAGTTTTTTGTACAGAAACAGGCAGACCAGACGCTAGAAGACGTTGCACTAGAAGACCTTACACCCCAAGAACCAACCTCTGAACATACGCCGATTCAGCGACAACATAACATGGGAACATTATTCCAGAGTCCCATGTCTGAAGATCGAAGCCCAAGAGTTGCATCCCCCCTACAAGCCAAACTCACCATCGGTGCAGCCAACGATCCCTACGAACAAGAAGCTGACCGTGTTGCGAAAACCGTTGTACAACGCATCCATACCCGCGAAAAACCCCAAGCTACAGAAGAAGAATCCGTCCAACGCAGTCCGAACCCGTCACAGCGACCCATTCCCATTCGCCCCTTAGTTCAACGACAAGAAACAATGACCCTAGACGGGGGAGAAGCCTCAAGAGAATTAGAATCCAGTCTGAATCAAGCGAAAGGCAGTGGTCAGTCCTTAGACCCCACCTTACAGCGTTCAATGGGTCAGGCCATGGGGGCAGACTTTAGCGGTGTCAAAATCCATACAGACAGCCAGTCTGACCAACTCAATCATTCCCTCCAAGCGAGAGCCTTTACCACAGGACAGCACGTCTTTTTCAAAAAAGGAGAATACAACCCCAGTAGTAAAGGTGGACAAGAGTTAATTGCCCACGAATTAACCCATGTGGTTCAGCAAAATGGGGATGGTGTAAAATCCAATATTAACCGTGCGCCCTACGGCATTATTCAACGAAATCGCCTCCGCTTTGCCGATGAAGACAGTATATTTGCAGAACTAAATGATGTGGCAGATACGGCAGCAGCCCACATGGGAACAGGGGATACAGGCCCTACAGTTGGGGCTGTGTCTAAAGCTCTAGATGGCGGTTCTGCACCAGACAAAGGATCAGACGTACTTCTTGGGAGTGGTAGTGCCGAACTCGGAAAAGGTGTAACTGTTGGTCACGTTGGGGGGGGTTTAGGGGCAACAACCAATATTTTTAATACTTATGTAGCCATTAGAGACTTAGCCCAAAGCATCAAAAGTGCTAGGGATGCTACCGCTAAAATTGAGGCTGCCAAGAAAGATCTCGAAGGGGGTGAAACAGGACTAAGAACAAGCGTTGGGATTTTAGACAAACAGAAAGGTACGGATGAATTTAATATTGGCGAAGAAGTCGGAAACATCCTCTCTGGACTGAATGGAATTACCAATGGGGTGACGACATTTTGGGCAGCCTGTGGGTCTGGTAATACCGTTGCTGCTATTAGTGGGGGAACATTCTTAGGAGGGGCTGCTGCGGGATCTATCTTGGGGACAGTCGCCGCAATTCGCAGTTTTAGAGGAGCGAGACGTAAATATAAACAACTCAAAGCAATTCAAAGCACAATGACTGCTTATGAAGCCAAACTGGAAAATTATGAAAGTCAAATCACCGAAAAGAAAGCTGCAATGCAGGCATGGAAGGATAAGAAAGATAGCATTTTTGCCGAGAAATACAAGTTGGTCAATAAAGATATTCCTGCCCTAAGAACCGAATTAAAAGCCAAAGCAGCAGCCTACGACGCAGCCGCAGACGATCCCGAAAAACAAGCAGAGATTAAATGGGACATTGACATCATTCACATTAAACTGAAAGGCATAGACAGCAAGGTAGCAGAGCTTGAAAAACAAGACCCTGATCCCAACGAGTATCAACAGGCTGAAGCAGATGCCTTAGCTAAAGGGAAAGAGATTCCTATGATTACACAAATGCTTGGCAGCTTAGAGACTTCAGCCGCACAGCATGAAAGAAGTGCCAAGTCAAAAATAGCAGAAGGGTCATTGGCTGGAACAGGGGCTGTTGGGGCGGCGGCGTTGACCGTTGCTTCCTCGGTTGGTGCAGCAGCAGCATTGGCCACACCCATTGGTTGGGGGATCGTGGGGGCCGTAGCAATAGGGGCATTAGTGTATGGCATTGGGAAATATGTTAACAAGGCGATTAAGAAAAGTAATGTCACACGCATGGAGGAGGAACAAAAGTTACTGAATCGCTATATTGAGCATGGAACTATTCTGAAGGTAGGCAAGGTTACAGGATTTGATAAAAAGGGAGATCCCATGCCAGGAACTCCCAGCACAAGTCCCGATGCAGAAAAACAGAGAAAAGGCCATACATGGTATCGTAAGAACTTTCCTACAAAAGAGCAAAAAGGCTGGTTCAATAAACTCTTTAGTAAAAAGAAAAGTGGAAAATTAACGATTCAAAAACGCCTTGAAGAAATTAAAGACTATATGGCTAAATACGCCGTTACAACTGAAAAAGGTGATGTGATGTATGATGGTATTGTTGAAGCTCTGACAACGCCTAAAGGGAGTGAGTCAATTACTTTAGAAGTTGATGGAGAAGAGAAAACCATAACGTTAAAAGAGGCAATTACACAGTTACTTGCCAGTAAAGATATCAGTGCTGATGATGTCGTCTTCGACGTTGAAAGTGGTTACAATGAAAGCGTTAAGAAAGATCTGATTAAGGCAATGAAGCTCAATCACCTGATTTAATCTTTTTATTGTCTGCAATTTATTTTTAAACGAGATGTAAAATGTAAACTCGATCTGGGAATTTCTTACTCAGTTGGTGCGGTGCGTCAGTCCAAATATCTTTTGGGTTTCAGACACAATTTTGGGGTCTGACACCCTTCTTCTCTCTCTGTGTCCTTTGTGTCTCTGTGGTGCAATTTCTCGTTAAAAATCCCTAGACATCTCATACGGTATTATAGGTTCACATCATGTTTTGGAATAAATCTTCTGATAATCAGAAAAACCAAACCGAACAGCTTGCTCTTCGCTTGCAAAAAGCGGGTTTTAAGACCCAATATAAACCTGCTAGTCCAGATGATTCCATTGAATCAGTCATTGTGACTCTCCCTAGTGAAAAACAACAATTTGCATCGTTTATTAAACTGTCTTTTGCCTCTACTGCTTATCAAGCTATGAAAAAGATGGGAGACCCCGATCTAGAATCCAATCAAAATGTTTTCGGGGATTTCGATCATCTGCAATTTTATGCTCCTCTACAAATTGAACTAAATGCTAACTCAATTAACGAGGTGGCATTGGTGAATGAAAAACTGAATGGTAACTTACCTCTGCTTGGGTTTAATTTAGAACAATTCCAAGAAGCTAAGTTAACTTTTCGTTATTTAATGTTAATTGAAAAAGATAAAGTTAATTTAAAATTAGTCCAGCGATCTATTGACTTAATTTACTTTTTAATCAGTGAATATGCTCCAATTATTGAAACGATTGCCACAGGTCAAAAGAAAGTCGCTGATCTCGATTTTTAAATAATTAAATTTCGTTTATAATTAGAGTAAGTAGGGTGGGCATTGCCAGCCCTGTCAAGGTGGGTAACGAGATATGGCGGTTTGGAGTCGCCCTCACCCCCCAACCCCCTCTCCCAACCTTGGGAGAGGGGGAGAAAATGTCTCTCACAAGTGTCTGAAACAACGGTGT
>NZ_JAQMSD010000008.1 GCF_028330525.1 Spirulina sp. CS-785/01 | reverse complement strand
CGCCCCCTTACAGCTAATCCGGTCTAGAGAAACGACCAGTAGTGTTAATCCGCAATACCCCTGGAGAGCTATTCGCAGCTACGGGAAGGTTATCTCTCCCCACTCCCCCACCTCACGAAGTAGGTGGGGGTCATTGAATTTGGGCGAAAATTTCGGCGAGAATTTCTTTGGCCCCACGGGTTTTTAGATTTTCCGCTAAGTCGAGGCCAAGTTTTTCGGCCTCTTGGGGAGTCCCGGAAACACTGTCTTTGATGAGTTGTTTCCCGTCTAAACTGGCCACCATTCCGGTGAGGGTGAGGGTATTGTTGGTAATGTCGGTATTTACCCCGATGGGGACTTGACAACCGCCTTCTAATTCGCGCAGAAAGGCACGTTCGGCGAGGGTACGGTGTTTAGTCGGTTCGTGTTCGATCGCGCTTAATACCGATAAAATTTCACTATCCCCGTCTCGACATTCAATCCCTAGGGCCCCTTGGCCAACGGCATGGAGGGAGATTTCGGAGGGGATGATTTGGTGGATGCGATCGCCCATTCCTAACCGTTCTAATCCGGCTACCGCCAGCACAATGGCATCATAGTCCCCATTATCCAGCTTTTGTAGGCGCGTGTTTAAGTTGCCCCGAATATCTTTAAATTCTAAGTGGGGTAAATGGTGACGCAGTTGGGCCAAGCGACGCAGGGAAGAAGTCCCAATGACTGTCCCTGGGGGTAAGGTTTCCAAGGTTTGATCTTGGTGTTTGCTGTGAACCACCAATGCGTCTGCCGGGTCCACCCGTTCTGTTACACAGCCTAACATTAACCCCTCCGGGAGATGGGTGGGGAGGTCTTTGAGAGAATGAACGGCAAAGTCTGCACTTTGGTTGAGGAGGCCGACTTCTAATTCTTTGGTAAAGAGTCCCTTATCCCCAATTTTCGAGAGGGCCACATCGAGGATTTTATCCCCTTGGGTACTCATGGTGGCCACTTCAAAGCCGTGGTTGGGGAAATGCTGCTGGAGTAAGTCCCGGACCCAATGGGTTTGGACTAGGGCCAGTTGGCTTTTACGGGAGGCAATGCGGATGTTGCGAGGAGGACTAGAAACGGTTGAGGTCATAACGGTGTTTGGAGCAACAGATTATTCAATGTCACTCGATCTAGGGTATCGCAGGGACTGACCTTTTTGAAACAGGATTTGCACGTAATTTCAACTAAGCAAATTTACCATTGTAGAACTTTTGTTAGAGATTGACAACATTTTTGCTGAAAACTGTACTTTTTTCAGTAGCATAAGAATAGGAGCAAAACTAAATAACTCTAAAGAGGATATATGAAAAATTTATTATCTATTTTGGTTACGGCAGCCAGTGGGATCATGCTATTTGGGGCGAATGCGATCGCAGAACCGCAACTCTCCTCCGACGATCCTAGGTTTTACCAACCCGTCGAACCCACCAACGAAGAGATATTTGGCGGCATCGGCGGCGGTGAAAGCCTTGTCAAGGTGGACCCAGAAGATCGTATTTATACAGAAGCCAATCTAGATTCAGAAATTGAAACTGTTGGGGGAGTTCGTTGCCTAGAAAACCAACTCACCCAAGAAGTCCGGTGCTATAACGGTGAAAACTACTTCATCGCCTATAATCAAACCGATGAAGGCGAAATCGATAACAGCCTGATCCCGGATCACACCATCGCAGGCTACCAAATCGATCTCTCCGACGAAATGCTCATTCAACTGCGCACCAGTTACCTTGATGTTGATGTAACGGCGATTGTGGAGTTTGGCACAAGACTTTAAAAGAACGCTTGTAAATTTCAGCCAATTAACGCTATAATTGAAAACCGGATAATTGGCGGCGGCATCGCCAAGTGGTAAGGCAGGGGTCTGCAAAATCCTTATCGTCGGTTCGATTCCGACTGCCGCCTTAATTTAGACTTGATTGGTCATCGGTTGCTCAACCCTATACCTTGGGTTAACACCCAAAGCGAAGAACGAACGTCGGCAACGGACTGAAATAGCTGTTCCGAACGAATTCAGAACAGCCAGACAATTAATAGAGTGAAAGATGATACGATTCAGGAGTGGGAGCGTCTCGCTCCCTATTTTTTATTAAGCATAATTATCCGGATTTTATATTACTAATTGTTCGCTAACTGCAACAAGTCCCATTCTCTCACAGACCCCAAGTAGTGAAGGCAGCCCCTGCCGCTTGCAGGAATTGACGACGGGAAAATCTCACCATGATTTATTGTTGTAAGGCTGGATGAGTTTATCAGTGTTTCCAGTTTAACCGCTTGTTTTGTAATGTCAAGACTCGGCAGCGCGATTTATCGCTTATCATTGGGTTTGTGGTAAATAAGTCTGAATAAAAGCCTCTGGGGTGAAACATTGAAACGCTGCGATCGCCTGAATTAATGCACGATTCCCCGACACAAAGCAATCTGCCTCTCCATATTTTGCAGAGAGATAAATTTCAATATCTTCCGAAGGAATGCTATTAGCATTAATTAACTGAGCTTTTTCCTCAGACCAATCTAGGGTAGAAGGCACATAAAAAATGTTGAGCCACTGCCAAATATTAGCAATAATTTGACCCGCTTGATCTTTGCCATATAAATATTTACTGACTCGTCAAATTTGTTCTAAAAGCTCATCTGATAAAATAACTTCAGCGTTTAAACTAGGAGACTTTTCTCTATATCCTAATGCTTCTAAAATTAAACTATCTGGACTGGTTTGATCTGCATCACCAATAATAAAAATATTAGTGTCTAAAAAAACTCTTTTCAATTTAGACATTTTAAAAAAGACTAAGCCCTTCCTTTTTCTTTTAGCATTTCTAGTTTGACCTGCTGAATTAACTGATGTACCTTTTCTGGAGTATCATAACCTTTTTCAATCATCATTTGATAACGCTGATCAAACTCATCTGGTTCATCTTTAGCCACAACAATAACATCGACTTCACTATCGCTACAATCTTCATTAAGCGTAGCTTTAACTTGACCGTTTTCTATAATTCCTTTAGTTTTTATGATTTTCATTTTCCTTTTTTAAATTCATTTATTTAATTGAGTAGATATTGAATGAAGCATTAAATAGTCAGACGATATTCTTCAATATAATTCAGCATTTCCTCAAACTGGGAATCATTTTTATACTTACCAGCCATTTTGAGCCAAGGATTTTGTAAAACAGCCATAATTTTTGGTTGCTCTTCGGGAGACAGTTGCTGGATGAGTTCAATAATTTGCTCGACTGTTAGTTGTAGAGTTAGTTGGGACATAATGCTATACTATAATAGTGTGAATGCTTAATTTTATTCTAGTTAATCTAAAAGATCAGAACTTCGATCAAGATGAAAATATCTTATTGCTCCACTCGCTTGAGTTCCTCTCGTAACACACGACGTAATGTATCTTCTAAAGACTCCTGACGTTGCTGGATATGTTGACGTAAGGCTTCATTGATTAAAGTTTGATAGTCTCCCCCGCCAGTTAAATGCACTTGTTCTCGAAACCAAGCTAATACGTCTTCATCTAATTGTAAGGTGATGCGCGTTTGACCGGGTAGCTTTGGAGTAATTGCGCCTCGTTTTCCGTGACTAAAATCATATTCTGCTTTCATTACCAGT
>NZ_JAQMSD010000156.1 GCF_028330525.1 Spirulina sp. CS-785/01 | reverse complement strand
TTAACCTTGTACTCTAAGACAAACATTTAACACTAAGTATGCTGGTATCAAAACTATAGCAGATTAAATTCAATATGGCAATAAAAAGCCGTCCTCCACTTCGTTGGCATGACGGGGCTTGAAACCCAGTATTTTTGGTCACGGGGTTGACATTTGATTTGCATAGATACTGAACTATGATGAAGACTTATGATGCAGTGACACCCATTGCCAAGCTAACAACTTAACCCCAAGTGACAATAAATGCAAATCCCCTATCTTAATCTGCTACAAGCCCACCAAGATAGTCAAGCGATCGAACAAATCATCGCACAAGTCATCCAGTCAGGACAATATATCCTCGGCCCCCAAGTTGCGGCCTTCGAGAAAGAATTTGCCCAATTTTGCCAAACCCACTACTGTATAGGGGTAGGATGCGGCTTTGACTCCCTGCGTCTCATTCTACTCGCTGCGGGAATTGGGGCAGGAGATGAAGTCATCGTCCCCGGTAACACTTATATTGCCACCATTCTGGCCATTACCCAAGTCCAAGCCACCCCCATATTAGTTGAACCCAGTCTCACTCACTACAATCTTGACCCCCAAGCCGTCCTTTCCGCAATCACCCCCCACACTAAAGCCATTTTAGCCGTTCATCTCTACGGAGAAACCGCCCCCATGGCCGAATTAGCCAAAATTGCCCAAGATCATAACTTATACCTCTTTGAAGACTGCGCACAAGGCCACGGGGCCACCATCAACGGAAAACCCGTGGGAAGTTGGGGAGATGCAAGTGGGTTTAGTTTCTTTCCCACCAAAAACCTCGGATGCGTTGGAGACGGAGGAGGAGTCACCACCCCTCATCCGTGGCTTGCCGAAAAAGTCAAATTACTAAGAAATTATGGGTCAGGGCAAAAATATTATAATCAGCTTGCGGGGTGGAATAGTCGCCTAGACGAGATACAGGCCGCAGTCTTGAGACACCGTTTACCCTCCTTAGAGCAAAATAATGCCGATCGTCGGCGACTAGCGAAGCGTTATACTGAGAAACTGCAAGACTCCCCCTTAACCCTACTCCCCTACAATCCAGAAGCAGTGTACCACATTTATCCCATTCTCACCCCAGACCGTGAAGCCTTACAAACCCACCTCAAAAACGCCGGAATTGGTACAATAATCCATTATCCCATTCCTCCCCACCAACAAGACTGCCATAAAAACGAACCTTGGGCGCAAGTTTCCCTCCCCATTACCGAAAAAATCGCCCAACAAGAGTTAAGTTTACCCCTATATCCTAACTTAACCGACCAGCAGCAAGACTATATTATTCAAACCATTCAAACCTTCTATGAATAGAGACGAATTACTATTTAACTTTCCTCAAATTGGTTCACCCGAAGAAGGTTATCTTGCTGTGACCGAAGAAGATAAAACCTGTCCCTTTGCCATTGCGAGGACGTACTGGGTTTATGGGTGTCCGGATAACATGAAACGGGGAGGCCATGCCCATTATAGCGTACAACAACTGTTAATTTGTGTAGCGGGAGAAGTAGAAGTAACGCTATACGATGGGAAAGAAAAAGAGAAATTTGTATTAAATCAGCCCACAGTAGGACTATTACAAAAACCGCTAGTTTGGGGAGATTTAATATATAGAAATAATGCCGTTTTATTAGTCCTTGCATCTGATATTTATAGTGCCAAAGACTATATTAGAGATTATGATGTATTTTTACAATTAACTCAGAGTAAAAGTGATTAATAATCATCGTCTTTGAAGAAAAAAACACCTTAAATTAAAGCAATTATAGTATAAAAATTATATTTATTATTCATCACCCATTATCCATTACTCAATAAATGAACTACTTCATTCACTCCCACGCGATAGTAGAAACCCAAGACATTGGGAAAGATACCACAATTTGGGCATTTGTGCATATTTTAGATAATGTAAAAATTGGTGAAAACTGTAACATTTGTGACCATGTTTTCATAGAAAACGGAGTTATAATAGGAAATGGAGTCACCATAAAAACTCACGTCTCCTTGTGGAATGGAGTCCATATTGGAGACTATTGTTTTATTGGCCCCAATGTTGCCTTTACCAACGACTTATACCCTCGTTCTCACCGTAACCCGGCCTTAAAAAAACGATATTTTGGCACAACCGAACCCACCCCCGAAGTGATTAAAAATAAACCCTTCTTCTCCCCAGAAACCGACTGGTTTAGGCAAAAAACCTACATTGGTGAAGGAGCATCCCTAGGGGCAAACTCCACCATTATTTGCGGAGTAACCATCGGCGAATATGCTATGATTGCCGCAGGAGCAGTAGTCACAAAAGAGGTACGTCCCTTTGAATTAGTTGGGGGAGTCCCCGCCAAACATTTAGGGTGGGTAGATCAAGAAGGCTGTAGAATAAAATAAGGTTTATTATTTGTTATTTGTTGTTGGTTATTTGTTCTCCCCCATCTCCTCTATCTCCCCTATCTCCTCTATCTCCCCTTTGTGTCCTTTGTGTCTTTGTGGTTCAACCGTCAACTATCAACCGTCAACTATCAACTATCAACTATCCACTCCTCCATCCACTGAGACTAGCCACAAAACCCCCTAACCCGTTACCCTGTAACTATTGGAACTCCTCAAAAAATAGCGAAACGAATGCAGTATTTTTACTTTGACGACGAACAGCAACCCAACTCCTTTGAACTTCCAGGTGCAAAACCCCATTACAACCCCGATAGACCTGGAAACGTCCAGCATATCTGTTTAGATATTACCCTTGATCTGGCCCAACAGTCCCTACAGGGGACCTGCTATATCACCCTGCAACCCATCCATGACGGAATTCAACACCTCACCCTCAATGCCGTTGATTTAACTATAGAATCGGTTAAAATCGGCGAAATTGCCCAACCCTTCGACTATGATGGGGAACAATTGGAAATTGAGTTACTTGAACCTACAGGAGAGGGAATAATCATCCTAGAGATAGCGTATCAGGTGAATCAACCCCAACGGGGAATTTACTTCATCTCCCCAGACGAACATTATCCCGACAAACCCACCCAAGTCTGGACCCAGGGAGAAGACGAAGACTCCCGGTTTTGGTTTCCCTGCTTCGACTACCCCGGCCAACTGGCCACCTCAGAAATGCGTCTCCATGTCCCCAAACCGTACTTTGCGGTGGCCAATGGGGAATTAATTGAAACCCAAGACGAGGGAGACAAGACTGTTTACCACTGGTTACAGAAACAAGTCCACCCCACCTACTTAATGGCCTTAGCAGTGGGGGATTTTGCGATTTTACAGGATAAATGGCAAGAAATCCCGGTTTATTACTATGTTGAAAAAGGCCAGGAAGACAATGCCAAACGGACTATGGGGAAAACCCCCCGTATGATGGAATTCCTCAGCCAAACCTATGGGTATGACTATGCTTATCCGAAATATGCCCAAGTTTGTGTGGCTGACTTTATTTTTGGGGGGATGGAAAACACCAATACAACCCTTTTAACGGACCGTTGCTTACTCGATGAACGGGCCGAACTAGACGCAGACCGTTCTGAGAGTTTAGTGGTTCATGAACTAGCCCACCAATGGTTCGGAGATTTAATTGTGATTAAGCATTGGTCTCACGCTTGGATTAAAGAAGGGGCGGCCTCTTATTCTGAGGTACAATGGACGGAACAGGAGTATGGCAAGGCGGATGGGGCTTATTATTTGTTAAATGAAGCTCGGAGCTATTTGAGTGAAGATAAATCCCGTTATCGTCGCCCCATTGTGACGAATATTTACCGAGAACCTATTGAACTGTATGACCGTCACCTCTACGAGAAAGGGGCTTGTATTTATCACATGATTCGGGGTATTTTAGGGGATAAATTGTTTCATCGGGCCATTAAAACCTTTATTGAAGATAATGCCCATCAGACGGTGGAAACGGTTGATTTATTACGGGCAATTGATCAAGCGACGGGACGTAATTTGGAGTTCTTGTTTGATCAATATGTATTCCGGGGCGGTCATCCGGATTTTAAGGTAAAATATAATTGGGATAATGACAGTAAATTAGCGAAAATTACGGTTAAACAAACCCAAGCCAAAACAGATGCGCCAAGTAGTGAAAACCAGTTATTTGATTTAAAAATTCCGTTGGGGTTTGGCTATGTGAAAGGGCAGGATGTGAAAGTGCAAACCCACACGGTTCGGTTAAATCAGCCTGAACAAACGTTTTATTTCCCTTTGCAACAAAAGCCGAAGTTTTTTACTTTTGATGTAGGGAATTATTTCTTAAAAACCCTTCGTTTAGATTATCCCACGCCGGAATTAAAAGCCCAACTGAAATTTGATCCTGATCCGGTGTCTCGCATCTATGCAGCCGTTGCTTTAACGAAAAAAGGGGGGATGGATGCAATTAAATGTTTAGGAGAAGCCTTAAAAACTGATCCCATTTGGGGAGTCCGGGTTGAGGTGGCGAAACAATTGGGTAAACTGAAACTCAATCAAGCGATAGACGCGCTGATTCCGGGCTTAGAAGATGATAACCCAAAAGTGCGTAAGGCGGTCTTAGATAGTTTGGGCAAGTTTAAAACCCCCCAAAGTTATGCCACTGTGAAACAAGTGGCCGAGAAGGGGGATGAGAGTTATGGGACTGAGGCCACCGCTATTCGGACATTAGGGGGAATGGTAACGGGGCAACTTCAGGAGAAACAAGGGGAAGTGATCCAACTCCTGGAACAGATTTTACAACAACGGGCGGGTTGGAATGAAGTCGTCCGGGCTGGGGCAATTGGGGCATTAAGTCGCTTAAAAACTTCTCCAGAGGCGGTGAATATTATTTCTCGCTATACTACCCTGGGGACTCCGCAAGCGTTACGATTAGCCGCTATACGCGCATTAGGGGCGGTTTCGACGGGGCAAACACCGGATCAGGTGGAAATCATCTTAGAACAGCTAGAAGCCCTAGCAGGGGAGAGTTTCTTCTTAACTCAGGTGGCGGTGACGACGGCCTTAGGTCAGATGAAAGATCAGGGCGCGATCGCAATCCTCTCCAGTCTAGCCGAACAAACCCCCGATGGCCGCGTCCGTCGTAAAGCCGAAGAAGCCATTCAAAAAGTCCAGAAAACCCTAGGCTCAGATCAAGCCGTCAAACAAATTCGAGAGGAATTAGATAAGTTAAAACAGGAAAATCAAGACTTAAAATCCCGTCTAACAAAATTAGAAGTACAGAATCAATAATTTTTTGTGGGTTCTTGGTTTTGAGTTCTTAGTTCTTGGTTGTATATCTAGCAAAAATAAATGATTTGTAATAAATCAACAAGTCAGAAAAGCGAAATAGTATCAGTTAACCCCTTGACTCCGTATCCCTAAACACTTGAAACTCCGGTGAACATAATCCCCGTTGTAACACCGCTTGCATCTCCGCCAACCGTCCAGCGATTAACCCATTCACCGCTAACCATAACCCCGGAAACACCTCACTTTTAAGAATACCTTGTTCATCAGGAGATAAAGCCACATACTCCCCCTCTCGTAACCTTAACCAAAGGATTTCTTGCTCATATACCTGCCAAATCAAGTATTCTTGCACCTGAGTCCGTCGATAAACCCGCAACTTATCCCCTAAATCATAAGATGCACTACTAGAAACCACTTCCGCAATAAACTCTGGCGCACCCTCAATATAACCATCTTCACTAATACTGGACTGTCCTCCCCTCTCCAAACGTAGAAGCGCATCCGGTTGGGGTTCATTATCCCCATCAAGGCGAACTGTAGTATTATCCGCCAGCATTACATTAGGAGTCGCCACCCGATAATTAAACAACCACCCCATCAACAACCCATGAGGCATACCATGCGTCACACGAACCGGAGACCCCATATACACTACCCCTTCAATTAATTCTGCTTTTTTGACTTGCGGCATGGCCGCGTAACGCCGTTCAAACTCTGGACGAGATAAACAATCGCCATTCTCTAGAGGTAGAATTTTAGGAAAAGAAATCATAGATTCATCATCAGGAGACACTACTGTTTTACTGTTTTAATTTTGCAAATCCCCAAAAAATTTTTACGCTGAACAATAGATACGCTGAACAAGAGAAATAAATTTTATGGCTGATATTCAACTGACCCAACAATCCGCCAACGACGACAACTGGGCCTATCAAGTCACCGTCAACGGCCAACATAACTACAACGTTACCCTCAGTCAATCGGACTATCAACAATGGACATCCGGAAACACCTCCCCTGATCGCGTCATTGAAGCCGCCTTTCAATGACCCCCACCTACTTCGTGAGGTGGGGGAGTGGGGAGAGATAACCTTCCCGTAGCTGCGAATAGCTCTCCAGGGGTATTGCGGATTAACACTACTGGTCGTTTCTCTAGACCGGATTAGCTGTAAGGGGGCGG
>NZ_JAQMSD010000155.1 GCF_028330525.1 Spirulina sp. CS-785/01 | reverse complement strand
ACGCACCCAACCCAACTAAAAGCCTGATAACTCGTAGGGTGCGTTAACGAAGTGTAACGCACCCAACCCAACTAAAAGCCTGATAACTCGTAGGGTGCGTTAACGAAGTGTAACGCACCCAACCTGACTGGTACTATCCCACCCTGTCCCCTTCTTCACAACCAACAAACCAAAAAAAACTCGCCAAAAAAAACTCGCCAAAAAAAACTCGCCAAAAAAAACTCGCCAAAAAAAACTCGCCAAAAAAAACTCGGTCAGGAAGCAAAACCTAACCGAGTTTTAATTTAGATGGATATCAAATTACAGCTTCAAGTCAATTCATACAACTTAGTCATTCCTTTCATGAGTTCATCGGTGTTGCCAAACTCAAAGGCCAAAGGACTATTGGACAATTTTCACTAAATCGCAAGTTAAAGGACAAGATGAATAAGTCGGATTAGGATGAATCGGTTGATTCTTGCCATGTAACCAGTTTAACCAAGTTACATCTTCGGGATGGACTCCTTTTAACGTCAGTACCGCAGCACCAACAAAGACTGATAAAATATTAACGCCAATCACACTACCGACAACGACTAAAACCGCGCTCATCGGTAAAACGGATTGTAAAATAATTGCCGCTAAAACCGCCATAGTTGCCATTAAGACCACAAGGGGAAAGCCGACGACTAATAAACAAACAGTTAATGTAAAACTCCAAACTAAAAAGCTCTTAGCGATCGCTAAATAGGTTTTCTCCCAACTTTGTCTTTGAGCCAACACCATTGAATTCCTCCAGATTTCCAAATCTACTAAACGAACAGAAGATTAAATATACTTCTAACTTTGATAACTCAGTATAGTTAAATTCTTCTCAAAGATGAAATGTATGTAATAAAAGTTCACACTAAAAGTGAAAGGCTTATGGTATAAATACCTAAATCTTTAGTTCCCATTCTCTGCAAGGGATGGGATGATGAGCAACCAGGTAAAACAATTGTTATCAGGGGTTTAACACTGATGACGACTAGCTTTCAGCCATAAGAACAGAGACCGATCAAAAGAAGAATTAAGCCAGAAAATCTCAGGTTGTGTCACTGACTTTGACTCTCTCATGGTGAGTCCTTCGGTCTGTTACATTTAGACACAATTTTTTCAGAACACCCAGAATGATCCCAGTACCCGATCAAGGGTTAACCTAGCGTAGGAGAGGACTCCCGCGTCCTAATCTGAGATTAATCTGAGATCAGGACATGGGAGACTGTACTTGAACCCTCAACCCCCCTTAATGTTCAGGGCCGACAGTCGCTTCAATGGCCACCCCAAACTCATCCTCAAAAATTTCCTTTTTATACCCCAAATTCCATAACTCCAAGGCACAATCATCATTAGCGTCTTGGGGATTGATATGGAGGTTAACCCGCTTGTGGTGGGAATCATACTGACATTCGACCGATGCGATCGCGCCAATTTGCCGACGATCAAACGCCACCGCAATGCGCAAAATAGCACTTAACTCATCCACCATCCGCCGATAATGCTTACTCGGTAAACTCCGATAATTATCATGCTTCTTCTTAGGCTTACTCTTACGATGATAGCGAGCCAAATTCGCAATCACCTCCACCTCCGTCTCCGTATATCCCAATAACTCCGCATGGCGAATCAAATAATAAGAATGTTTATGGTGAGCAGAATGGGAAATATACAAACCACTATTATGAAGCATCCCCGCAGCCCAGAGTAACTCGCGCTCCTCCTCACCCCAGAAATGTAACTTCCCCTGTAACTGATCAAACAAACTCACCGCAAACTTCGCCACTCGCTCACTGTAATCCAGCTTCACTTGATACTTCTGAGCAATCTTATAAACACTCCGTTGACGGACTTCCCCCTGAAACTGAAGACGGTCCACAATCAACCCATGGGACAACATCCAATCCACAATCATCCCCTCCCGCAACGCTCGCTCACAAATAGTAATCTCCTCCAAATTGAGCATTTTCATCGCTTCAGTGAGAATAACCGCCCCCGCCACAATAATCTCAGCCCGTTTCTCCGACATACCGGGGACTTCACAACGCTCCTGATAGTCCATCTTGGACAAATCTTTAGTCAACTCCTCGAGATGTTTTCGTTTCACCGTGTAACCATTAAGCGGGTTAGGAAAATTATCCTCCTCCCGTTTCGCCAACAACACCACCAACGTCTCAATCGTCCCCGAAGTCCCCACTAAGCGGGGTTTTTCTCCCCAGTCCAGCGAACTGCGAATTTCCTCAATAGGCCGCTCCAACATTCCCCGCACATAAGCCCGGAGATAATTTAACTGGTCACTCTCCACCGGATCAGTCGTGATAAACTCTTGAGTGAGACGGACAGCCCCCACCTTCGTGCTACTGAGAAACCGGGCTTCATAGCGGTCTGCCAACACCAATTCCGTCGAACCCCCGCCAATATCAATAATCACATGGGGATAATGGTCAAACTCTAGCCCCGACAAGACCCCCAAATAAATCCGTCGCGCTTCTTCTTGTCCAGAGATAAGATTAATTTGAATGCCAATCTCCTTCTCCACCTGCTTAATAAAATCCCTCCCATTGGGGGCCTCTCGGACCGCACTGGTGGCCGTGGCAATGAGAGAATGGGCATTAAAACTCGTCGCCAATTCCTTACACCGTTGTAAGGTACTCCAGGCCCGCTCAATTGCCTCTGGAGTCAGATTCCCCGTATGAGGATCGCGATCGCCCAACCGCACCGTATCCTTTTCTCGTGCAATAATCGTAAAAGCGGGCAATTGCGGCTCAATCTGCACAATCACCAGATGAATCGAATTCGTCCCCACATCAATCGCGCCTAAAATAATCTCCTGAGACGGATCGAGAGAAGATACACGACTGTTGCTTTCAGAACTAAGAATAGAATCAACCATAAATTAAGTCTGTTTCGTACTATTAATCAATGTTCCCTGTCATAGCCCCCATTCAAGGGAGAGCTTGTGGAAAATTAACAAAGAGTGAGCAGAGAAAAAGCTGATGATTACTGAATCACCCCAAACCCCAGAACCCACTTGGCAAGTCGTCTTACGGCTACTCCGTTGGAATAAACCCGCAGGACGACTAATTTTAATGATTCCGGCATTATGGGCAGTCTTTCTCGCTGCCCAGGGACAACCTCCCATCCCCCTCGTTACTGTAATTATTTTAGGCAGTTTAGCCACCAGTGCAGCAGGTTGTGTGGTCAATGACCTCTGGGACCGAGATATTGATCCCCAAGTCGAGCGCACCCGCACCCGTCCCTTAGCCTCCCGTGCCTTATCGGTCAAAACAGGAATTTTCGTCGGTCTAGTCGCCCTAGCCTGTGCTGCTATTCTAGCGTTATATCTCACCCCTTTAAGTTTTTGGCTTTGCGTTTTTGCCGTCCCAGTCATTATTGCCTATCCCCTCGCCAAACGGTTTTTCCCCATCCCCCAACTCGTCTTAGCCCTCGCTTGGGGGTTTGCCGTTTTAATCAGTTGGACCGCCGTGACCGGAGAATTATCCCCCGCCACTTGGGTATTATGGGGCGCAGTGCTGTGTTGGACATTAGGGTTTGATACCGTTTATGCCATGTCAGACCGAGAAGACGATGCCAAAATCGGCGTTAACTCCAGTGCCTTATTTTTTGGTCAATATGCTCCCGTGGCCGTCGGGGTCTTTTTTGCCGCCACTGCCGGATTATTAGCCTATTTAGCCCTCATACTGCCCTTACAGGTTAGTTTCTGGTTGGGGTGGGGAATCGCCGTTATTGGCTGGTCTTGGCAAGTCTGGCAACTCTCCCAAGCCGAAATTCCCCCGGCCACCTATGCCACTATTTTCCGGCAAAATGTAGGGTTAGGATTTATTTTACTCGCCGGAATGATCAGTGGTTCACTGTTCTAGCCGCGTGAGAGACCATTATTATTATTCCCCCTCTCCCAAATGGGGAGAGGGGGTCAGGGGGTGAGGGGGTGAGGGACCCCACTTACAAAAACCGACTGAGATCAAAGTCTTCCGGGGAACTTTCCTCTTGATAACGTTCTTTTGTGAGTAACAACAAAAGACGTTCCGTATAGTCCACAGCCCCTCGGAGTTCCTCTTGTAACAGTTCTAACCCCCCATTAGCATACTCCTCAAAAAACCGCACCCATTGGCCTTCATTCTCAGGGTTATAGGAAGACAAGACCTGGGGGGTTTGGGTTTCCACTAAAGCCAGTAACTTGAGAAGACGGTCATATCCTCTCGAAATGAAGATTTCTAAAGCAATAGGAGAGGGTTCATTTTTGGCCGCCGTGCCGATGGGGACACGCTTTTGCCATTGTACGCCCATGAGAGCCGCAAAGGCCACAGCATCCGCGTAAGTCTGAAATGGCCCCGTCGTATCAGCAGCAGCCACCAACGCTTGTACCAATTCCGCTTTATCTTTGGCAACTCGGACTCGACTTGCACCCATGAGCAAAGAAAGACAGGTTTAATGATTCTGGAAAACAAGTACAAGAAGATTATACACAGGATGTTAAATTAAGGCTAACTTAGGCGCGTTTGTCCCAAAAAGCAAGTTACCAAAAATAATGGGTCTAAAGCCTCGCCCTGACTTCGACAAGCTCAGTCGCCCTTTTAGGGCGACTTGATGGTATAATACTTTTGTGTAGGTTTAGGTTTATCTCACGTAAAATGCTCGTCTTAGAGTTCAAGGCTAAAGGAAAACCAACTCAATACAGTGCCATTGATGAGGCCATCCGAACGGTTCAATTCATCCGCAATAAAGCAATTCGTTTTTGGATGGATAATTTGGAAGTTGGACAAAAAGACTTGTATCGTCTTAGCAAGGTACTTAGAGATGAGTTTCCCTTTGCTAAAGCCTTAAATTCTAGCGCGTGCCAAGCATCTATTGAGAGAGCTTATTCTGCCATTGCCAGATTTTATAATAACTGCAAAAAAGGGATTCCTGGGAAAAAAGGCTACCCTCAATTCCAGAAAAATTGTCGTTCAGTGGAATACAAGAATTCTGGGT
>NZ_JAQMSD010000154.1 GCF_028330525.1 Spirulina sp. CS-785/01 | reverse complement strand
TTGAGTCTTTGCCGTTGAGTCTTTGCCGTTGAGTCTTTGCCGTTGAGTCTTTGCCGTTGAGTCTTTGCCGTTGAGTCTTTGCCGTTGAGTCTTTGCCGTGTAGAATGTGCTGTTCACGGTTCAGTTAAAGAGGCTCATCCCCCTTTAATTTAGCTAATTTTATCTTTATTTTTCCTTCTATGTTTAAAAGTTGTCTGATCTGCACAGATTTTACTGATGGTCTTCATCGTCTGATTAATTTTGTCCCCAGTTTAGCCCAAGGGGGACTGGAGAAGATTATCTTTGCCCATAGTGTCCCGTTGTGGGAGGAGGGGAAAGTTCCTCGTGTGGATGAAGAAGGGATTGAAGCGGCCCGGGAAAAACTCGCTGCGGCCACTGAGCAAGTCCCGGAGGGGGTTCAGGTTGAAATTGCTGTTCCGTCGGGAAAACCCGCAGAAACCATTCCCCATTTAATTGAACAGCATCAAGCGGAGGTGTTGTTCACGGGGACTCCCACCCGGAATTTAATGCAGGAGACGTTGTTTGGGAGTACCACGGTGGGGTTAACGAAGTCCACCACGATTCCGTTGATGATTTTACGGCCTCAGTTGATTTCGACTTATACCCGTGAGGAGTTAGAGTTACGCTGTCAGCATTTGTGGAATTATTTGCTGATTCCCTACAACGACGGGGAGGCGGCCCGTTATCTTGTGGAGCAGATTAAGGAGGCGGCCCAAAACAAACATGAGAATTTTCCTAAACGGTGTATGTTGGTTTGGGTGATTACGTCGGGAGGCCGCCGAGAAATTCCCTTAGAGTATAAGCGACAGGAAGCGGGGGAACGGTTAGCGACGGTGAAACAAGAGTTGGAGGACTGTGGGTTACAGGTGAATGTGGATATTCGCACAGGCAACCCGTTGCACGAAATTCTGGCGGCGGCCTTAACGTTTGATATTAGCGCGATCGCAACGGCAGCCGTCAACCGCAGTGCGTTAGTCAGTTTCACTTCTCCCAGTTTCGCTAATGAAGTGTTAAGACACAGTTGGTTCCCGGTGCTGTTCTTCTCTCCAAAACGGTAATAGTTGAGAGTTGTTGTTTGTTGTTTGTTGTTTGTTGTTTGTTGGAGAAACCGGGTTACTATCTAAAGTTATCGTGTTTAGCCCACATTTTACACAGAAACCCGGTTTCTGAGCTTGAACGCACCCCATTGCCAATTAACCATTACCGATGAGAATTTTGGGATTGGGGATAATTGGTTTGTACCGCTTCTAACTTCATTTGAATTTTGGGTTTGAGTTTTTCAAACTCTTGTTTGAGTAGTCTTTTACTCATGGCCGCTTGTCCTGCATCGGGAATGCCTTTACTGGTTTTGCTCCATTGCAATAACCGTTTACATTGTTCAGGATCAATGTGGACTTCCATCACGTGCTGGCATTTATGGGCTGGGTCTTCTAGGGTATAAAAGAGCATCCGATAACTCCCCGACTCCCCTAATAAGCGGGTGGTATTTTGACCGAGGGGGGTTTTTAAGTCCAGGTAAAACGGCAACCACCTCGGCCCATGTTCTCGGTTGTATAAGACGGTAATCCAGAGCAACATGGGATGGGGGGTGGTGGAAAAGAGGAAGTGATTATAACGGGTGCTGTAACGACGGTTTAAGAGGTCTTTTTGGTCTAACATCACCCAGAGGGTGACAAATACCCCTTTGGAGGTTCGCAGTAAGCGGGGAAAGACAATTTTTTGTTGGGGTTTATTTTTTGGCCAGGTGAGTTGTAAGCAAAGGTCTTCTAGGGTGGATTCGGTGTGCTTTTCTTTGGAGTCTTCTGAGTCGGGAGGGGGGGCGACGGAGGGGGAGGGTTGACGATTGCTTGGTCGCTTGTTGTACCGTTTTTCGAGGGGTTCGAGGGTTTGTAAAATGTTGGCGGTACTTTGGGGGCGATCGCTCGGCTGTTTCGCCAAACATTGCATAATTAAACGGTCTAAGTCTGGCGGGATGTTGAGATGGGAGGGAATGGCTAAGGGTTTCAGGTCGTGATGCGCTTTATACCACCCCCCAAAGGAGTTATTTTCGGGGAGTAGGGGCATTTCATTGGTTAACATCTCGTACATCATCACCCCTAAGCTGTAGATGTCGGAGCGATGGTCGAGTTCTTTCCCTTCCATTTGTTCGGGGGAACAGTAGGCCAAAGTCCCCATGAAAGAATGGGTTTGATCGCGGTTGGCCTCGATGAGTTTGGCAATCCCGAAATCGAGAATTTTCACCAGTTCCCCTAGGGAATGATCTTGAACGATGAGAATGTTACTGGGTTTAATGTCCCGGTGAATAATTTGACTGGGTTCTCCTTTAAAGACGACTCCTTTGTGAGCGCAGTCTAACCCTTGGCAAATTTGCCGCACCACATCGAGAAAACGGGGTAAGGGTAACGCACGAGCTTTGATCAGGTTACTGAGACTTTCCCCTTGTAGGAATTCCATGACATAGAAGGGGACTTCGTTGTCATCTACTCCATAGTCTTTGACGCGGACAATGTGAATACTTTTTTCGGCGAGTAAGGCGCAAATGGTCGCTTCTCGTTCAAAGCGATCGCGCATTTTTTGATTCAGTAAGGTTTGCGCTAGAAATTTGATCGCCACCGTCACTCCCCCCAAGAGGGTATCTTCGGCACGATACACTTGCCCCATTGCTCCTTTCCCGGCCAAATCTACAATCCGGTAACGATTAGACAGGAGACGATTAATATTGGGGTCTTTGCTTGCTACTGCGCGATCCTGATTAGGCTTTGCCATAACATAGCTCCAAGCGTACAAGGGAGCAGGTCTTTTACTGGGTGAAACCCTAAGCTAGAACAGGCTCAAGGCTGTTCAAGGGGTGAGAATATCGAACTAGGCCCACCGATGTGAGCCTATTTTATTCAATTTTAGGGTTTTTCTGGCTTCGGATTGTAATGTAATTTTATCGTTGACTTTTATTATCGTTGACGTTGCAGCGTCGCTTCCATGGTACTGGTTAGAGAAACTCCGGTCAAAATGCCACTGGACAATCGGTAGGTATCGTCATCTATCCGGTAGAGGGTTTCAAACCCACTCCGACGCTGACGTTCTGCATCATCAATGACCATATACCGTTGAATAATTGATTCGGGTGCAATCCAACCCTCTCCTTCCACGCGACCGAGTAAACTTTGCTGGAGAACGAAATTATAGTGACGTTCTCCCGCTTCTAGACGACCCCGATATTGAAATGCAATTTCTTGGCGATCGCTGTCTGGAAAGACGAGTTTTGTTACCCATGTGAACCAATTGCTCTGACCCCAAGCAATGATAGTTTTGCCACGGACTACAATCGGCATACTATCACGCTCCAGCCAGTTGCCTTGCAAAATCCAGCGTCCCTCCTCTAACAAAAAAGTATGAGCCACAGTCAACTTTTCTCTGACATTCTTGTATTAGTATAACTTTTGTTGTTTGTTATTTGTTCTTTGTGAACAAGGGAACAGGGAATCGGGAATCGGGAATCGGGAATCGGGAATCGGGAATCGGGAATAATATATATATTTTTGTTTTCCCCATCCCCCCATCTCCTCCATCTCCCCCATCTCCTCCATCT
>NZ_JAQMSD010000153.1 GCF_028330525.1 Spirulina sp. CS-785/01 | reverse complement strand
TGGCTCAAGACCGCTCGGCTCGAGGAGGAGTCCATGCTAAACGTCTCAAAGCCGGTTGGGATGACGATTATCTTCTTAAAGTGTTGTTCGCATCCCCCCATCACCTCTCGCAATTATGAAGAATTGTGTGCGTTCGCCCTGGGGAATTGCCAACAGGCGATCGCTTCTATATCCCTACTCCCACACCCACAAGTCGGGTGACGCTCCGATGTCACCCATTCTTCCCCACAGTAACGACAATGACAGAAAATATTATTGCTATCAGCAATCCTAATCTTATTTTGCCAAATTTGTAATACCCGTTCCTCATCCGGTCTCTTGGGAGAAGTCATAAAGAAAATCTGTAAATCTTAGGAAATTGTACTCAGTTTAACCTGAGTGCGATGAGATAACAGTAAAGCGGAGGCTATCGAGCAGACTCAGTATTGTGTACTGAATCTCCTCTGATCAGCCCTTCTATTCCCTCAGTCAGGGGATTTTCACACTTACCGAGTTTTCCTTTATGATTATTCATCCCCACCGGACTAAAATTGTCGCCACCATCGGGCCGGCCAGTTGTTCCCCAGATATGATTCGCCAGATGATCGAAGCAGGGATGTCAGTGGCCCGCTTAAACTTCTCTCACGGCAGTTATGAAGATCATGCCGAAAAAATCCAACTTCTCCGTCAAGTGGCCCAAGACATGGATATGTCCCTTGCTCTCTTACAAGATTTACAGGGGCCGAAAATCCGCGTGGGTCATCTACCAACGGGAGAAATGTCTTTAACCTCCAACCAAACGGTAACACTGGTCCCCCTGAATGATTATCAAGAAACTCCCCACAGTATTCCCATTGATTATCCTTACATTACAGAAGAAGCGGAAGTGGGAACACCGATTCTTTTAGATGATGGCAATTTAGAATTGGCCGTCACCAAAATTCAAGGGACAACGGTAGATTGTCAGGTCATCCGGGGGGGAAGATTGCAAAGTCGTAAAGGAGTCAATTTTCCCACCCTCAATTTACGTTTACCCTCGTTAACCGAGAAGGATAAACAAGATTTAGAATTTGGACTCTCTCAAGGAATGGACTGGGTGGCCTTGAGTTTTGTCCGTCAAGTCGAAGATATCTATGCACTGAAAACCTTGTTAGAGAAGCATGGTAAGCCAGATGTGCCAGTGTTAGCAAAAATTGAAAAACCCCAAGCGATCGCGCATTTAGATGCCATTATCCAAACCTGTGAAGGCATTATGGTGGCCAGAGGAGACTTAGGGGTAGAAATGAACCCAGAAAAAGTCCCCATGCTACAAAAACGCATTATCCGTGCTTGTAACCAACACGGCATCCCGGCCATTACTGCCACGCAAATGCTAGATAGCATGATTGAAAACCCCAATCCCACCCGGGCCGAAGCCAGTGATGTGGCCAATGCCATTATTGATGGTACAGATGCAGTCATGTTATCGGGAGAATCAGCAGTCGGGAAATATCCCCTGCGAGCCGTCCAAATGTTAGCGCGAATTGCCACCGAAGTTGAACCCGGCCTTGAATTCACTAACCTCCCTCCCGAAACCCACAGTGAAACCCATGCCTTGAGTGAGGCATTAAACACCGTTGATAAAATTGTCGATTTACGCTGGATTGCCACATTCACGACAACAGGCTACACTGTCAGTTTAGCTGCCGCCGAACGGCCTCGCGCCCCCATCATCGCCTTCACTGTCGATCAAGCGGTCTATTATCGACTAAATTTAATCTGGGGTGTTACTCCCATTCTCCTGGATGACAACATTAAGGCATTAGACCCCTTAATTAATGCCATTGAGGACACCCTCTGTCGTTTACAACTCGCTGAAAAGGGAGATAAAGTCTTAATTATGGGCAGTAGTCCCGTTCAACAGGCCAGAGGCACAAATTTTCTAAAAATTCACACGATTACGGGTTTATAAGGGGGTAGGACTTAGGGAGGTTGCTTCACCCAACCGTCCGGAAGATTGTCATCTTAGAGATCACTAATTTGTTCTAAAATGGGGTCTTCTTGTCCCGTGGCACAGGTCGCAAAATGTCGCGCTAAAGCGGGGGTGAAAACTAAAGGATTACTAAACCCAGAAAAGAGATAAAGCCCTTCTCTATTGTCCACAGGCCCAACAGAGTGCCAAGTTTCCGGACTAAACGCCACTAAACAATGTCGCCATCTCCCCGGCAGTTGTGCCACAGTGGGTAAAATTGCGCCAACCCGTTGACGGATTTGGGTTTCACTGGTTTGGGGATCAATCATTGCATCAGGACTCGATAAAACACGACTCCATTGGCCCAACCGAAAACTCCCATCTTGCATCTGAACCGCCCCCGGATCGAGAATGGGAGGGAGGATTTCTTGATTCGCTTCCTCCCAAAGGGGTTGTTTGTCTGGTTGGGTGGAATTCGCTTCTAAACTAAACCGTTGTAAAGCGGCTGGCATAATAACACTATGCAGTTTTAACCCCGTGGGGACGGTTTCAATGACTTCTGCATGGGTAAAATAAACCGGGGCAGTCATTCCATTCTCCCGCAAGAGTTGGCGCGTTAATCCCCCTGCACAAACTACAGTATGGGCGGCAGAATAGTGAGTTGTCGGGGTTTGAACTCCAACTATTTTTTCCGCTTGCTGTTGTAACCTCACCCCAGGTTCAAAGGCCACTGTTCCCCCAAGGCGTTGAAATGCGGCTAAATAGCCCTGATTGGTTTTGTAGGGGTTCATCTGCCCATGGGGGAGTAATAACGCGCCAGAGAGGGCGTTAGGGTTGAGTAGGGGTTCTTTTTGACAGGCTTCCTCTGGGGTGAGAATTGTTGGGGGAATGGCGAAGGATTGATAATTTTGGGCGAGGGTTGCGGGGTTATCCTCTGGGGAGACGGTCAAAATTAAATCTAATTCCCGAAATTCTGTGTCAGTATCCAATTCGGCGGAGAGTTGCCGATGAATTGTGATGCCTTCTTCACACAGTTGACGGGTGAGGGGAGAGGTCCCAGACCAATAGGCGAGTCCCCCATAACTATACCGGGTGGCGTTATCGGGGCTGGTATTTTTTTCAAGGAGGAGGACGTTTAATCCTTGTTTAACGAGTTCGTAGGCCAAGGTAGCCCCGGTAATTCCTCCACCAATTACAATCCAATCGTAGGTTGACACTTTCTCATTGACACTCCACGCCAAGGACGTGGATTCTTCATTCATAGACCCAACTTGCTTTCTCCCAAATTATCCATCCTGGCATCGAATTGCTTTATTGCGGATGAATTGAACCGTTCGGATGGCCTCATCAATGGCACTGTATTGAGTTGGTTTTCCTTTAGCTTTGAACTCTAAGACGAGCATTTTACGTGAGATAAACCTATAAAAAGTATTATACCATCAAGTCGCCCTAAAAGGTGACTGAGCTTGTCGAAGTCAGGGCGAGGCTTTAGACCCATTATTTTTGGTAATGCTCTCCCATCTCCTATTCGGTTCTTCTATTCGGTGGTGGGAGGGACGGTGATGTTGATGATGCCTTCTTTTTCTAATAATGCGGCTACTCGCAAAATCAGGGATTCGTTGTAGGGGGCGGCAATAATTTGTACGCCGAGGGGGAGGGTTGAGGTGGCGGTGACGGGGACGGAGAGGACGGGTAAACCGACGAAGGAGAGGGGTTGGGTGAAGCGACCGAGGTTAGGCCGCACGAGGGTTTCTTCTCCGGCGATGACCATGCGTTCTTGACCGATGGGAGGGGCGACACAGGGGGTGGTGGGGGCGAGGATGATGTCCCAATGTTTAAAGAGGTTGCGGATACGGTCTCGATACCATCGCCGAAAGCGTTGGCATTGAATGTACCAAGGGGAGGGTAATAATGCTCCGGCGAGGAAGCGATCGCGGGTTGCCGGATCAAAGTCTTCGGGCCGGGTCTGCAAGCGGGAAATATGCCGATTTGCCCCTTCTGCGGCGGTGATAATATAGGCCGCGGCTCTAGCTCGCTGAGATTCGGGCAGTTGCACGGAAGCGTGAGCATTGAGGGCTTTAGCCACAGTTTCTACGGCGGCTAAGGCTTCTGGGTCGGCCCCTTGTTGAAAATAGCCAGCCGCGACGGCAATGCGGAGTCCCCGAATGCCTAAGTTAATTTGAGGTAAGGCGGGTTCGGGGGGATGGCGTGTACATACGGGGTCCCGGTCGTCTTCTCCTTGTAAGAAGTCGAAGACGGAGGCCATATCCCGCACGGAACGGGTAAATACGCCAACATGGTCTAGGCTACTGGAAAATAAAGCTATTCCCGCTCTGGAGAGGCGGCCATAGGTGGGTTTAAAGCCGAGGACTCCACAGAGGGCGGCGGGAACTCGCACGGACCCGTTGGTGTCTGAGCCAAGGGCGATGGGGACTAACCCGGCGGCTACGGCGGCGGCAGACCCGCCGGATGAGCCTCCGGCAATGCGGGTGAGGTCGTGGGGGTTGCGGGTTTCGCCGTAGTGACTGTTTTCGGTGACGAAGCCATAGGCATATTCGTCCATGTTTAATGTGCCGATGAGGACGGCCCCGGCTTGTTTTAGGCGGGCGATGGCGGTGGCATCGAACCGGGCGGGGGGGTTGTCTTGATTAATTTTTGACCCGGCTAGGGTGGTGACTCCGGCGACATCATAGAGGTTTTTGACGGCGAAGGGGACTCCGGTGAGGAGGCCGACTTTTCTTTGCTGCGCGATCGCGCGATCGATATCCCGGGCCCGGCCTTTGGCCGGTTCCCCCAGAATCCCAGTAAAACAATTCAGCGTCTCATCTTGGTGATGAATGCGCGTGAGGGTATCTTCAATCACTCCAGTTGCCGTGACTGTTTGAGCGCGAATTGCTTTGGCAATAGTCACCGCATCGGCGGTTGGGAGGTCAATGTTCCTCATGGTTCAAAAACAGGCACGGTTTCGATCTCTTCAGGGAGGGGAAATTCTGACACCAAATGAGCGATCGCGGCAATCTGCTCTAAATTTTCAACAACCCCTTCAACATAATGAGGAACAATCGGTAATTTCGTCAATATGGCCGCCTGTTCAACGTAAGCCACAAAATCCATTTGAGCAGGGTCTTGGGTCATGGATCAATGGAAACAACATTAGGATATCGTTTATTTTGACATACATATTGTTGTTTGTTGTTGGTTTTTTGCTGTTTGTGAATTAAGGGAACAGGGAACAGGGAATAGGGAATAGGGAATAGGGAATAGGGAACAGTTGGTTCTCCTCCATCTCCTCCATCTTCCCTATCTCCCCCTTGCCCTGTTCGCGTTAGCGTCCCGTCAGGGGTAGCAAAGCCGTTCGCGTAGCCTCTCCGTGCTTGAGAAAAGGCATCTCCCGATTCCATCACCCAATCTAACTCATTTCTAACATTCGTTGAATGGGCTTTAAGGCCGCCGCACAGGTGTCCTCAGAGAGACGAATCTCTGGGGTTTGATGTTTCATTGCCCAATAGAGCTTTTCGAGGGTATTAAGGCGCATATGGGGGCATTCATTACAGGCACAGTTATTGGTTGAGGGGGCCGGAATGAAGGTTTTGTGGGGGGCCGTTTTCTGCATTTGGTGAATAATCCCCGGTTCAGTGGCCACAATGAATGCTGGGGACTCACTGGTTTGAATATATTTTAGTAATGCTGTGGTTGAACCAATATACTGGGCATGGCGCAACAGTTGGGGTTCACATTCGGGATGGGCGATAATTTCGGCGTTGGGATGCTCGACTTGTAGTTGAATGATCTTTTTCTCGGAGAAGGTTTCGTGAACGATACAACTGCCTTGCCAGAGGACTAAATCTCGTCCTGTCTGTTCCATAACATACCGCCCTAAATTGCGGTCTGGGGCGAAAATAATGGGCTGTTCGGGGGGAATTTGCTCGATGATTTTTACCGCATTGGAACTGGTGCAGATAATATCACTCATGGCTTTAATCGCCGCAGTGCAGTTAATGTAAGACACCACGAGGTGATCTCGATGTTGTGCTTTAAAGGCGGCAAATTCTTCGGGAGGACAACTATCGGCTAAGGAACATCCGGCCTCTAAGTCGGGGAGTAGGACTAATTTGTTGGGGTTGAGAATTTTGGCGGTTTCGGCCATGAAGTGAACCCCCGCAAAAACAATTACTTCTGCGTCGGTGTTGGCCGCTTGCCTCGACAGGCCCAAGGAATCCCCTATATAGTCGGCGATGTCTTGAATGTCTGAGTCTTGGTAATAATGCGCGAGAATGACGGCTTTCAGGTCACGTTTTAATTCCGCGATCGCGCTAAACAGATCATCGGGAACTTGGTTAACTTGGGGAGTTTCGAGAGCAGTTGTAAACACGGGCGTTATCAGTTGCGATCGATACATTAGGACTTTGACCTAATTATAGTAAAAATTACCAAAATTTGCATAGTGGGTGATTGGTGATTGGTAATGGGAGTCGGGAGATGGAGGAGATGGGGAAAATAAAAATATATTATTCCCGATTCCCTGTTCCCGATTCCCTGTTCCCGATTCCCTGTTCCCTATTTCACAAACAACCAACAACCAACCCTCAAAGGTACTTATGTAACAAAGCCTGTAACTTAGTCTTCGTCGCCTCTGGAGCTTGATCAAGAGGAGTAAGAATGGCATATTTTAGAGCAGAATGGGCTTCGGATTCGGGAGGATTCTCGTTTAACCGCTTCACCACCTCCTGAATCACCTGTTGAGCATTAGCCGCATTCCGGTGTAAATTCTCAATAATCATCTCCACCGTGACACTATCATGGCTAGGATGCCAGCAATCATAGTCTGTCACCAAAGCCAACGTTGCATAAGCAATTTCCGCCTCTCTAGCTAATTTAGCCTCTGGCAAATTGGTCATTCCCACGACACTGGCCCCCCAACTGCGATACAAGTGAGACTCCGCTTTAGTCGAGAAGGCCGGCCCCTCCATACAAACATAAGTCCCCCCTCGATGGAGATGCACTTCGGGTAAATTTAGAGAATCTACACTATCGGCGAGAATATCGGCCAATTGGGTGCAAACGGGATCACCAAACCCAATGTGTGCCACAATGCCTTCCCCAAAAAAAGTTGCAACTCGATTCCGAGTACGGTCAATAAATTGATCGGGAATTACCATATCAAGGGGTTTAATGGCTTCTTGTAAAGAGCCAATGGCTGAAGCTGAAATTAAATATTCTACGCCTAATTGTTTCAAGGCATGAATATTCGCTCGAAACGGAATATCTGTCGGGAGTAAATGGTGGTTGCGTCCGTGACGGGCTAAAAAGACGACGGGAACTCCCGCTAATTTTCCGGTAATAAAAGCATCAGACGGTGAACCAAAGGGAGTATCTACGCGGACTTCCTCAATGTCTTTGAGGGCATCCATTTTATACAGTCCACTACCACCAATTACACCAATTTTATAAGTTGTCATAAGGGGTTATTTAATGTTTTCAAAAACGACAGAATGAGTAATCTCAGTTAATCAGCTTTTAAGTTATCACAAAGATTCAGAAAAACTATAAGTTTTCGTAAGGATTCAGATCATTTTACCCTGTTAGAGGGGAAAGAAGCCCTAAAGGGCTTACTACGAACGAAAGAATAATATCTGAATGCTGAACCTGAATGTTGACAATTGTTCCAGTTAACTAAGATAAAACACTTTTAAACTGGGTTACTTCAAGTGAGCCAAAAATACTCTAATCCCTTTCCCTCTTTCCTGTTCCCTGTTCCCTTGCCCTGTTCGCGTTAGCGTCCCGTCAGGGGTAGCGAAGCCGAAGGGCTGTTCCCTCCTATCACATACCAATTTAAAGGCACAACAGCTTAACGATTAATTATTAATTATCTCAAGAGGTTTGTTCTTTACTATTCAAATATTCCCACCAACGATTGAGGGGATAATAGACCACTGGGGCCCATAAACTACTCAAAATTGCCGATGAGAGGGCAATGCGTTGATGTTCGGTCCAGACTAAAGCGGGATTGCGAAACCCTTGTAAACTGTACTGGACGGCGGTTACAGTTTCAGCGATGACGGCCATTCCGAAGACAATTAGGGCAATGGAGATAAAATCCTCTTGAATGTAACGTTGTTTTTGAATACGGGCGGTTAAAACCCCCACAATGGTCAAGCTAATGATGTGGGAGGGGTAAGAGAGGGCAATATCGACCACTACTTTGGTTTCATCGGAGAGGGTAAAGATGGTCTGATCAGGGACTGTGGGGACATTAATGGCGGTCATGCCATCTTGGATTAATCCGAGGGCAATTCCGGCTAATGCTCCTTGCCAGACGGTGCGTTTCACACTCCAGACAACGACCCAAATTAAGAGCCAGTTGGGGCGGATGCCCATGAGTTCTGTGCCGGGTAGTCGGGCGGGTAGAATTAAGAGGCAGAGTAGGGCAGAGCCAACGATAATGAGCCAATTAAAGAGGTGGCGTAACCGAGGTGCAGCTTCTAAAAATTTCAACACGAATCTCCACTAATACTTCGTTGTATGGGGATGGATTGTTACCCATTCAAGAAATTCAATGGGAGCAGTTAGTTTGATTTCCACTTCGGGGGCTGGATTTTGTTGTAAATGGACGGATTCGACGACCCCAATATGAATTCCGGGGGGAAAGAGTTGACTGGCCGGGGAGGTGACGACTTGATCGCCTTTTTTCACGTTGGGGACTTTTTCGTAAAAGACCATGGTGGCTGTTCCTTTTGTGCCACCGCGAATGTAGCCCATGTAGTTGTTACGGGAGAGTTTTGCCCCCACTCGACTGGTGGGGTCACTGATCAGTAACACACGACTGGTATGAGGGGTGACTTTGATGACGCGACCGACTAACCCCCCAGGACTGGTGACGACATACCCTTCTTTGACTCCTTCATTACTGCCTTGATCCAGAATAATTTGTTGCCACCAGTGATCAACACTGCGGCCAATGATCCGGGCTGAAATAGATTCCAGTTGTTGCTCTTCTTTGTAGTCAAGCAGTTTTTTGAGTTCTTCGTTTTGCTTTTCAAGCGCGGTGAGTTGGCCTTCTAGACGTTCTACTTCACCCTCGCGCCATTTTTCGTCCGGTGGAGGCCCGGTTTGAAAGGGCCGGATTGCATGAGCATAGAGTTCAAAGATCAAAGCCCCTTGGGTTTGACGGATAAAGAGGGCAACGCCTAGGACGATGCCGATTAGAATAAACTGTGAGCCGTAACGCTCCCACCAGCGACGCACTGTAAACATGATCAATAATTTTTGCGGTCGTCTGTTTAAGTGAGGGGGTTGCGCGATCGCAATTCCCTTGAGACCATTAAGCCGAACTGCGAAGCGACCACCCTATTAAACCTATTCTGAATTACATTGTGCGAGAACGACCACTGAAGACTCGCTCTAGTTGTTTAAAGTTCTCTAAAACCCGACCGGTTCCTAAAACCACACAACTTAAAGGATCAGCCGCCACGTGAGTCACAATGCCCGTTTCGTGACTAATTAAAGTATCTAGTCCTTTGAGCAATGCACCCCCACCCGCTAACATAATACCCCGGTCAATAATATCTGCGGCCAACTCCGGCGGAGTCCGTTCTAAGGTCCGCTTCACGGCATCGACAATCACCGCTAAAGGTTCGGACATACTTTCCCGGACTTCTAAGGCTTTAATGGTCACAGTACGAGGTAAACCGGATAGCAAGTGCAGTCCTCGGACTTCCATGGTTGCTTCTTCATCGTCTTGGGTGGGATAAGCAGACCCGACGTTGATTTTAATTTCTTCGGCGGTTCTTTCCCCAACCACGAGGTTGTGAACTTTTTTCATGTACTGAGTGATGGCCTCACTCAATTCGTCTCCAGCAACGCGCACAGATTCGCTCAAGACAGTCCCCTGTAAACTGAGAACCGCAACTTCGGTTGTCCCTCCCCCGATATCAATAATCATGTTTCCGGTCGGTTCTGCCACCGGAAGTCCTGCACCAATCGCAGCCGCGACAGGTTCATCAATTAAATAGACATCTCTAGCACCCGCTTGGGAAGCGGCCTCCATGACGGCTCTTCGTTCCACTCCGGTCACACCACTGGGAATCCCAATTACAATGCGGGGAGAAACCAAGGTTCTCCCTTCGTGAACTTGGCGGATAAAGTGCTTGAGCATCAATTCTGCTGTGTCAAAATCAGCAATCACGCCGTTGCGAAGGGGACGTAAGGCAACCACGTTACCGGGGGTTCGTCCGAGCATTTTTTTCGCATCTTCCCCGACTGCTAGCGGGACTTTCAGGTCTTGGTCGATGGCAACAACGGAAGGCTCTTGTAAAACAATGCCTTTTCCAGAGACGTAAACAAGGGTATTCGCGGTACCTAGATCAATACCCATGTCTCTTGATAATGTAAAGCGACTGAAGATTCCCACTCCTTTCTACGCCCCCAAAGTGCGATACTGCGATAATAGGATTAAGTTAATGTTAGTCTAGTTAGCAAGTAACCGATGTGGATTTTAGTATGTTTTGTCCCTTGCGTCTAGTCAGACTGAGGAGTTTTTGGTTCAGTATGCCTAGATTTGAGGGTTGTAGTGGTTTCTTTTTTCTAGTCTAAGGCTTTTTTTCCGGACAAAAGGAATACTCGCTCAACTTTGGTGCGCTAAATCCAGTAAACTAGGTGATGTTGCTTTAGTAAAATTGAACTATTATGAGTCTTAATCTTGTACATTTGGTGGGTCGTGCAGGCAGAGACCCAGAAGTGCGTTATTTTGAATCGGGTAGTGTGGTGTGTAATTTACCCCTAGCGGTGAATCGCCGTAGCCGCAATGACGATCAACCGGATTGGTTTAATTTGGAAATCTGGGATAAAACCGCAGAAATTGCGGCCAATTATGTCCGTAAGGGGGGGTTGATTGGGATTCAAGGGTCTTTGAAAATTGACAGTTGGGAAGACCGCAATACAGGCGCACCCCGGTCTAAGCCAGTCATTCGTGTGTCTCGTCTAGACCTTTTGGGATCAAAACGGGACAATGAGGGCAGTTTTAATTCTCGAAGCTACGACGAAAGCGAGTTTTAATAGGTTGGGTAATGGGTAATGGGCATTTACCCATCACCCAACCGCCATTTTTAACAGCCAACCGATAATAATGCCTAGTCCGGTAAAGCGGACGATTTGCCAGAAGGGTTCTTGGAGGCTTTTCCAGTTGAATAGGTGACTTTCTAGGTTCAGTTCGAGTACGTCGATCTCGGCTTCGATGCGGTCGAGTTCCCCTTGGAGGGGATGGGCGGCGGTTTGGGTGCGACGGTCTTTTTTGAGGTGCTGGCGGCGGTTTTGCAGGTGTTGGAGTTGCTGTTGGTCTTGTTGGACTTGGGTATAACGGGCTTTGAGGTTGGCGAGTTTTTCTTCGACTTGGGCGAGGGTTTCGGTGAAGTCTTGCTGAAATTGCTGGTCGTCAGTTGGTGGCATTTTCAATTACAGTGAAAATAATTGGTCTCTATTTACACTATGGTTCAACTTTCTTCTCCCCAAACGGAACAATTACAAGAGGTTACGACGCTGGAGTTGGCTCAGGCTTTGGCGGGTCGTCTGGCGATCGCGCCTAATGACTGGCATCGCCTCAAGGCGAATCGTCAAGCCCAAGCAAGCCAAGATGCGATCGCGGGCCTAGTCTTTCTCCTCCAAGACCACCCCGAGGAGGCATTAGCCCACCTACAACAGGCGGTTGGCTGGTTAGACCGTTCGATTTCCGCGCCCCCTTGCCCGACTCACGGCAAGAAACAGGCGAAAAACTCCTAACCCCGTCGGCAAACTCTCAACCCGCGTCAATGGCGTAAAGCCCGTTGACGCTTCACTTGTTTGCTTAACTTGAGTTGGGTTCCTTCTCGATTCCAGTGAACTTGATCAAAAATTTGGTGTAGGATACATAACCCACGCCCATTTTCAGAGAAGTCTTCGGGCAGCAAGTCTTCTGCCCCTGTGTGACAATCACAGTTGGGACTAAATCCCGTTCCTTGGTCGGAAATGACCCAAGAATAAGTCCCCCGACTCACCGAAAATTTGACGGAGACTTGTTTGCTAGGATCAAGTCGATTCCCATGTTTCGCAGCGTTCACTAAGGCTTCTTGTAAGCCTAAGCGTAGTTCTGCTTGAACTTCCGAGGGAATTTTTGCCAGTAATAAATCTAGGATGGGACATAGGTAGAGCGTGGAAGCGAAGCTCATTGTTTCCCATTGACGTTTCCGAGTTGGCAGTGAGATAGAAATCACACCAGTTACCTCTAGCTCATCTTGTTGCAATACGGTTGATAAATTCCGCGACTAATTCCGCGACAGACGGATGCCGGGTGGGTTACGATCTCCTGACTAAGCCAGGCTATCGGATGAAGGCTGCACAGTTGCACGGTTAAGGCTTGCACTATTAAGTCATGGTTAAATACTTGAGTAAAATACCTGATAATAAAAATCCTTTCTGGTTTTACAGACTAAGAGAGGCAGGGGCTTGAGTTGGTGTTAACTGAATTTGTGTTAACTTACTTATTGATCATTTTTGAGGAAGAACTCGCTAAACGTCAAGTTCTTTGCTAAAAGACCAAACTATCTTTCCCTCTGTGAAGGCAATTACTGCTTAAAAGTAATTACTTCTCAATTCTTGTCTTGTTCAAGACCAGCCTCATTGTTCTGCTTACTCGATTCAGTTCACGGGGTTTATTCACTGGACTGAATTAACTTAGCTTATTAACTTAGCTTGTTAACTTAGCTTGTTAACTTAGCTTGTTAACTTAGCTTGTTAACTTAGCTTGTTAACTTAGCTTGTTAACTTAGCTTGTTAACTTAGCTTGTTAACTTAGCTTGTTAACTTAGCTTGTTAACTTAGCTCAAGTGACTTGGGATTGTCGTGAACTTGTTGGCAATTACATTATATCAAATTTTAGTCGAAAGTTACCAGTTTTTACCCATTGACAAATTGTTTTTATTATGCTCTGTAGGGCAAAAAAAACTATCTATGCGTTAAATTGAGGAAGGCAACACATTCAACATGGGGGGTTTGGGGGAAGAAGTCGGCAGGTTGGAGGGCTTGGAGTTGATAGACTCCTGAGTCACAGAGTATTTTGAGATCACGGGCGAGGGTGGCAGGTTTACAGCTAACGTACACAAGGCGCGGCGGACGGCGGTTTAAGAGGGTTTCTAGGACGCTGCGATCGCACCCTTTCCGGGGGGGATCAAGCAACACCAGATCGGGGATCACCTGCCAACGAGGTAGCCATTGTTCCACGGTTTCTGCATAAAATTCTACGTTAGCAATTTGATTGAGTTGGGCATTATTTTTGGCTTGTTCAATGGAGGCGGGTTGCACTTCAATCCCTATCGCTTTTTGCACTTTTTGAGCTAAGGGTAAGGTAAATGTCCCAATGCCACAATAGGCATCTAGCAGGGTCTCTGTTCCCTGTAAATTGAGACTTTCTTGTATTTTTCCTAATAATTGTTCCGCCCCTTCAGTATTCACTTGAAAAAAGGTTTCGGGGCGTAACTGTAGGGTTAATCCCCCAAACTTTTCCTCTAAATACGGTTGTCCGGCAATCCTGTGGGTTTCCTCCCCAAAAATAACATTTCCTCGTCGGGGATTTATATTTAAACAAACCCCCACTAAATGGGGATATCTTTGCATCCATGCCTCGGCTTGTGTTTGTAGATTGCAGAGATGGGGATCAACGGAAACAAGGGTTAATAAGATTTCTCCGGTCCGACGACCGATGCGTAACGATAAATGACGGAGTTGGCCTTGTTGGCTTTTTTCCTGATAAATTGACCACCCTTGTTGTTGAATATCTTGTTTGACTTCAGCCAACAAAGGATTTAACCGTTCATCTTGCACGGGACATTGGTTGAGATTCACCAGTTGATGGGTTCCCTTGCGGTAATATCCGGCATTCACTTGGCCCTGTTGGCCATAGGCCAAGGGATAGGTGGCCTTGTTGCGGTAAGAGAGGGCAGACTCACCCGTTAAAATGGGGGCGAGGGGGGGATCGGTAAACCCGCCAATGCGCTGGAGGATTTGGCGGAGTAAATTTTCTTTGGCGGTTTGTTGAGTGCGATCGCTAATATGCTGCCACTGACATCCCCCACATTTATCCGCCACAATACACCGAGGCCGAATACGGTGGGGGGAGGGGTCTAAAACTTCTTGGACTTTGCCTTGGGCATATTGTCGCTTAACGCGCAGAAGACGGACCAATACGCGATCGCCCATTACCGTATCCGGCACAAACACCACCCGGTTTTGGTAGCGTCCCACTCCATCGCCGCGATCGCTCAAATCCTCAATGGTCAACTCAATTAAACTTCCTTGTTGCCAAAGAAGGGGTCCATTCTCCTTTATCATGGATACTATCCGGCTCAAATCAACAGTGTTTCGTTAGTCACAAAAGGGGGATAATCATTATAAACGGGGTGAGCCATTCAGCAAGCCCCCATTCTAAATCCACTTTCTTTGTGGCCCACCGAATCGGTAAACTAAGCAAAAGATAATTAATTTCTCAAATAGTATGAGCGTAGTTAGCCAAGTCATTCTCAAAGCTGATGATGAACTCCGTTATCCGAGTAGCGGAGAGTTAAAAAGCATCAACGAATTCCTGAAAACCGGAGAAATCCGGATGCGGATTGCTGAAACCTTAGCAGAAAACGAAGATAAAATCGTTGAGAAAGCCAGCAAAGAACTCTGGAAAAGACGGCCCGACTTCATTTCCCCCGGAGGAAACGCCTACGGACAACGGGAACGTAACCTCTGTTTACGGGACTACGGGTGGTATTTACGGTTAATTACCTACGGAGTCTTAGCCGGAGACAAAGGACCCATTGAACGCATTGGTTTAGTCGGTGTGCGGGAAATGTACAATGCTCTAGATGTTCCTGTGCCTGGCATGGTAGAAGCCATTCGCTGTCTCAAGGAAGCCTCTTTAGGCTTACTCTCGGCAGAGGAAGCCCAAGAAGCGGCTCCCTACTTCGACTATATTATCCAAGCCATGTCCTAAGTTTAACCCCAGTTTGAAATAGTTTAACCCCAGTTTGAGATTCTGAGGGGACGAGGATTGGAGTGTAATAGTGGGATACAATCAATACTGTTGCCCCCTTCCCCGTGAGTCGTCACCCAGACGGAAACACAACCCATAAGAAGTGACAAAACCGATTGTGTCTCTTTTTCACAAAGTTCCCATCCTCTCCCTCAGTATTTTATTTTTGATTTATAGTGTCTTTGGTTGGCTCATTTCCATTGCCACCCCAGAATGGTTAGAGTGTCTCTACCATTTAACCGGAGAACCCAGTGAGAATTCATGGCTCATGCTTCTCCTATCCCGTTGGATGCTCTGGACGTTAGCCGCTTGTTTAATTATTCTCTTAGCGTTAATCTTCACCGCACCGAGTAGTTTAATCCGCAGTCTATTTACCAGTTTAATTCAATCCGATTCTCGCGCTTTTCTCTCGGTCATTTTGTTAGCTTTTGCGGCAGTTGTATTCATTACGTGGATTCATCATTTTGTCCGTTTTGTTGTCTTATTAGCCGCCGGAGCATTAGCTCGTTTAGAGTTACAAGGGGCGGACTGTGGGGAATGGCAGTCTTTTGGCATCCTCTGTTTAGTGAGTTTAGGCGGTTTTGCGGTGGGCGTTTCTTTCCACGAATGGCTTGATCCTTCAGAGCCTTTTATGCAAATTGTTTTTTTAAATTAATTCAGTTTGTTGTTGGTTGTTTGTTGTTGGTTATTTGTTCTTTGTTGTTTGTTCTTTGTGACAAAAGGAACAGGGAACAGGGAATCGGGAATCGGGAATCGGGAATCGGGAATCGGGAATCGGGAATCGGGAATCGGGAATAAGATATTTTTGTTTTCCCCATCTCCCCTTTGTGTCCTTTGTGTCTTTGTGGTTCAACCGTCAACTATCAATGATCAACTATCAATGATCAACTATCCCTAAAGCCACCCTCGTAACCAATAAACCACAATCCCGATATATTCTTTCATCGCTTCTGTGGTGCTGGATAAAATTGCAACATCGGGAATTAAATTTAATAAAAAAGTCTTTAAACTGGGTTGGGGAGAGGCATCAAGGGAACGAGTGGTGAGGAAGTCAGTGGGGGCGGGGATGGCTTCAATGCCTTGCTTTTGAAAGATCATGTAAGAGCGGGGCATATGAAGGGCAGACGTGACTAAAATAATCCGCTTGAGGTTTTCTCGCTGTAAGATTTTCTTGCTATAAATAGCGTTTTGGTAAGTGTTGAGGGAGCGAGTTTCTTGTAAAATATCGGAGTCGGGGACATCGAGTAAATGTAACAGGGTGGCCATGTCTTCCGACTCTGGGGGAAGTTGTTTATATCCCCATTGAATGCGGCCTCCAGTGACAAGAATGACTGGGGCTTTGCCGTCGTGGTAGAGTTTGGCAGCGTAGAGGATGCGATCGCCTTTTTCGGTAATATCAATCATAGGCCGGGGATAGGTGGCGGGTTTAATACATCCCCCTAACACCACAATGGCATCCGCGTCGGGAATTTCTTGGGTGGGGACATAACGCCATTCCAAGGAGCGCACTAACAAGTCGCTGAGGCGTGGATGGGAGGCCACAACGAGGAGTAAAAATGCGATCGCAATTGGCACAGGAAACCAACGGGACTGTTTCCACGCCAACCCCAACGCCACTAACAACAAAATACAAGACAAACCCAACGGATACACAAACAGGGGAAGCAGTTTAGACAGAAATAAAAACATTCTCACTTCATCGTAAATCATTCAATTGTCCTTAATACCCAGTCCCCTGTACCACTTGCTTAATAGTGGTGAGACTCTCTAAACTAATTAACCCCCGTCGTTGTCCTTTTTGGTTGGATATCCCTAAAAAGACCGCATCCCCTCGCTTAGGATTGCGGGAAAACCGAGGCGAAAAATTAATATAAATCAAAGCACTATTAATCCCCTGGGCAAATTGGCGACTTTCCCCATAGGATTCCGTCACCAGACAATCGGCATGGCCACTACTATAGCGATTAATCCAACTAATCGCCTCACCAATATCCGCCACCACCTTAAACGCCACAATTTTCTTTAAATAGGCATTCCCCCACTCATTGTCCTTCGCTAACTTTAATTCATCGGGGAAATTCTCCACCAACTCCTGATCGCCTCGCAATTCAAAGCCCTTTTCCTTGAGACTGGTAAACAAACGGGGGAGAGAAGAATATTTAGAATTGCGATTAATTAACACCTTCTCAATGGCATTCACAGGATCAGGTTCACTGGCATGACTATCTATCAACATCCAACGTAATAAGTCCACATCCCCACTGGGAGAACAGTATAAATAACAATTACCAATGGCTGCCCGCAACACCGGAGTTGTGGAAAGTTGACTCACCTGTTGGACTAAACTATTGCGTCCGTAGGGAATAACTAAATTGAGATATTGATCTTGGGTGACTAAATTTTGAATCGAAATCCCCTGTTCAGCCGAAATCACTTCCACACTGCCAGGGGGTAGGCCACTATCTTCCACCGCATTCTGTAACACTTGAGCAATGATGCCGTTGGTGTGACTGGCATTGCCACTCCCCCGCAACACCACAGAATTCCCTGCCTTCCAACAAAACCCTGCCGCAATGGCCGCCAGTTCGGGAAATGCTTCATAAATAAAGGCGACTACTCCCAAGGGCATTAACTGACAATAGGTTTGGGAAGTCTCCATGGGGTAGGGGGCGTTTCGCATCTGTAAAATGGGGTCTGATTGTTCTCCCAGTTGTTCTAACAGTCGTGCTGCTTGTTGGATGCGTTCGGGAGTCAGTCGTAACCAGTCTTGGATAATACTGGGAATCGCCATATCTCGACTGGTTTCTAAGTCGAGGGTATTGGCTTCGAGAATATCAGATTGTGCGTCTTTTAGCCCTCGTGCGATCGCGCTTAACCCACGACTCCGTTCTTTGCCAATAGTTTGAGCCAGAATCAGAGACGCTTGATCAGCGCGTTGTACCAAGGGAACAACAGCAGAGGGAGACGTTTCAGGGTTTTGGGTCATCATTGCTAACGGCGATACGACAGCCAAAACAGGACAGCAGGAATTATAACCAACAGTATCACTAGAATGACAAATAGGAGTAGGGTGAAGCCAGTGGGCGATCGCACGGCCAGTAAAACCCCAATTAAGACTAACATCACCAAGGTGCTAAAAACCGGAAAATAGCTTTCACTGAAGCGAGACTGCAATAATACCCAACGATGTCCAGTCCAACGCCATGCTCGCTTATAGGGATAGACTGTAGAAAGTTGTTCAATGGACTGTCGATTGTCAGAGACGACAAAAATCTGTTGGCAGCGATCGCAACCAAAGGCATCTGTCAGCATAATCGGTTTCAGTGTCCCTTTACGCCGACAGGGACAGGGATACTCTTGCGTAAGATCAATCTTTTGCGCTTTCGGAGTCTGCACAAGCCTAGAGTCAGGAGATAGAGAAGAACACGAGCAAGCCAATTCACCCCGCTTTTCCACGAAAGCAAATGACTCCTCATCTAATCTATCTTATTGAATTCAGAGGGGGGTAGGACAAGAAATAATCCCCTGTTCTTCGCTAATCAGAAATCCGTTTGATTGGTATAAAATTCATTGATCACCACAAGCCTTTCCGGCCTTGGGGTAACACCGTGAACCAGTTAGTTTTAGCCAAGGATAACTGTTCCTCTTTCACCTTCGCCCCTTTTAAATTAGCCCCACAGAGATTGGCATTTTTTAAATTAGCCCGGGTTAAATTGGCATGACTCAAGTCAGCCCCACGTAAGTCCGCCCCCTCTAAGTCGGCCCCAGAAAGATAAGCCCGGCCTAAATTCGCATCCCGTAACACGGCCTCAGCCAAACTGGCCCGGCCAAAATCAGCCCCTTCTAAATTCGCCCCTTGTAAATTGGTGCGTCGTAGCTTGGACTGGTGAAAGATGCCCCCGGCCAACTGTGCTTCTTGTAAATTTAAGGTACTTAACACTTGTTGGGCAAAATCCCGTCTTCCCTTGCGATAGGAGTCTAAAACCGTTTTCGCATCTAAGCGAGAAACTTTCTTTTTCCCTGGCACAGGTCGTCCAGAGGTTTGCATTCCCCGGCCTGAATTGGGTAAACGGTTGGACATCCGGTTTAAACTGCCCCCAAGCCGTCCGGCTTTATGACCCTTATTGCGATCGCGCTTGGCCCGAATCGCCATAGCCAACCGTTGTGTTGCCGAAGACGGTTGAGAATCGGGGGGTTCTTCCGGTTCGGGTTCGGGCTCTGCATTGCCCCCCGTCGGCGCGATCATGCTTTGGGCAAGACTGTCCATATAAGGTTCCATATCCAAGGCATTGAGGACATCCCGTGCTGACTGGTAACGGTGACGGACCGAGACATCCAGCATTTTATAGAGGACTTTGGCGAAGTTTTCCGAAATATCCACCTCTTGCCGCCACATCATTTCCCCGGTTTTCTGGTTGTATTGCAGGTCTTTGGGGGATTTTGCGGTCATTAAATAAATACAAGTCACTCCCAAGGCATAAACATCACTGGCATAAACAGGACGCAGGGCCATTTGTTCGGGAGGGGCAAAGCCTGGAGTCCCGATGGCAAAGGAAGTCAAGGCAGTTTGATCGGAGGTATTGGCGGCGGCCTGAGGATTGACCTTATTTTTCACCGCCCCAAAGTCAATGAGAACCAACTTTTTATCCTGTTCTCGGCGAATTAAGTTGGCGGGTTTAATATCCCGGTGAATCACTTGTTGGGTGTGGATGTAGTCCAACATGGGCAAAATTTCTTGTAAAAATTGCCGCACTCCCGCTTCACTCAATGGCCCGTTTTGTTTGACTTCTTGTTGGAGGTTATGACCTTTTACATATTCTTGAACCAGATAAAAATCTTTGTTGTATTCAAAATAGTCGAGGAGACGGGGGACTTGGGGATGATTGCCGATTTTACCCAAGGTTTCCGCTTCCCGTTCAAATAGCTCTTTAGCCATCTGAAAAATTTGCGGGTCATTGGTTGAAGGCCGTAGTTGTTTAATGACACACAGGGGATTTCCTGGTAGCTGCATATCTTGCGCCAAAAAAGTTGTGCCGAAGCCACCACGGCCAAGAGACTTGACTCCGAGGTAGCGATCGCGCATCTTCAAAGGAGAACCACAAGCAGCACAGACCTCGAGATTATCGGGGTTTTTAGGTTTCTTACAGGAGGGATTGAGACAGTAACTCATTCAAGGCCACCGATGTAGCGTTATGCAAAGGGACATTTGCAAGATTGAACCCAATCTAACAAATTCTACGAAATCAATGAAACAAGTAGGAGAGGCTAGGGAGAAAATGTCTGAGCCTCACTACTTTCTAGGATATCTCACTTTCTTTCAATGTCCGGAGGCCAATGTACAGTTTTTCTCGAAATACACGATTTTCCACTTCCCTAGGAAAAGTGAGAGTAGCGGCGGAGGTACAGAGACTCCCCCAAGGCAATGAGAGAATGAGAGCCATCTGAAAGGCGGGTCTGACCAGTGTTTCCCTTGGGTCGTTTGCGCTCCGTTTCGGGTTTTCACGCTCTGGAATTTGAATTAGCACTTTTCCAGATTTCTTGATATTTTGTAATTTGTCTGAGCGCGAAAAAAGACTCACCTATTAACTCCACTAAACTGGAACACCGAATAGTAAACTAATGCCGATTAAGGCGAGGATAACGCCCAAAATGGCTCGAATACTGACGGTTTCACCAAGATAGAGGGCGAAAGGTAGCACAAATAGGGGACTGGTGGCTAAGAGGGTTTGGGCAATACCTGTGGGGGAGTGTTTAAAGGCAGTTTGTTGTAACCAAATGCCCAAATAAGTCCCGACGAAGGCCGCAAAGCCAATAGCCCACAATTGACGACGGGTACAGGTGAAGATGGGTTGCTCTCGATGAGTTGCCCATAACCAAAGACTGGCCAAAAGAGTCCCCCCTAGTAAGCGAAATAAGGTACTCCAGAGGGGGATAATGTCGGAGTTGACTAAGGCCGCACGGGAGAGGACGGCCCCGGTGGCTTGCCCAACTTCGGCGATAATGGCCCAGAGGAGTCCGAGTTTGAGGTTATTTTGGCCGGTGATGGGGTTGTGCGATCGCTCGCTGATCACCCAAGCGACTCCCAACAGGGTTAACACGATACCTAACCAAGCGAGGCCAGAGAGTTTTTCCCCTAAGACCAAAAACGCCAAAATCCCTGACAGGGGAGGGGCAAGGGTTTCTAATAATAACGCTCGTCGGGGGCCTAATTCCTTGAGACAGGCCAAATACGCCGTATCTCCCACCCCAATACTAATCGCCCCACTCGCCGCTAAAAAGCTAATCGGGAGAGGATCAAAGGGGGGAATGGGGGACTGGGTGGCGAGGATAGTCCCCCCTAATAAAACAATGGCAATGACTCCCTTGAGCCAATTTAAGACTAAGGCCGACAGGGTTACGCCCGCTTGGCCAAAAATAACCGCCGCCACAGTCCAGAGGAATGCCCCTGCAAGGGCGGCGATTTCTCCTTGAAATCCCACTTTAGCCGTGATTTAACGCGAAATAGACCACAAACAAAAAATAAAAAACCCGCAATCCTGAGCGGAACTGCGAGTTAGCAACAACACTCTTTTTCCTAGTTTATATGGGAATGCCAGAATTGTTGCGTTTTCTAAGAGAACTTCCCAAAGTTCCTCTTACTGCATGGGGTGAAAGAGGAGATCGGGGAAGAAACGGTTAAATTCGATTAAGAGTCCAGCCGTGAATACCAACAAAGCGGTAATTAAAAAAGGTGCGCTTGACAGAAAACGGTTCATTGTTTAGCTCTCCAATGTTGTGATGTGACTAATTGTGAAGCAGCGACGCTAACCTAAGAAGGTGCGACGCTGTGGAATAAAGCCCCCAGTTAGCGGGGAGAAATGGGAATTTCGGTTTCTTGGGCGGTTAATTCCCCAGAGAGGAATTCTTTCACCGCAGCCAAGGGCCAGAGGAAACCACCAACCATGAATTTAAAAGCCCGGGGAACATCGAGAATAATTTCTTTGTCTTCGGGGTTTTTCTCATCGCGGATGGAAATCAGGTAAGCCCGGCCAACCCAGCCGATCCAACCCGCAATGTACAGGAATAAAATGCTAGGAATGATGAAATCTCCCGCGTGGCTTAACCGTCCATCGACGATTAAGTGGGGTAATCCCTCTGGACCACAAAGGGCTTCAGAATAACGATCTGCCCGCTTTTCGCCAGATTGGGGATCGGCGGTGGTGTCCCGGAAGTTTTTCGCCCGTTGTTGATAGGCCGCAGACTCACTGCAAGGGACAAGTCCGTATTCATCAGCCGACGCTGTGGGGGCAAAGTTGAACCACAACGTAAAGACTAAGAGCAGAGCCAGTATTTTACGCATAAGTGAATGTTACCTTTTGTTACAAGTCAATCTCTGGATTTGGACAAATCAAGTTAGCGGGTCTAAAACTGCCAACTGATCTTTTATACAATAAGGGGTGTACAACTTATGAACAATCGCCTTTTGACAGATTTCTCCCACCCCCTAAAAATGATGTCGGAGCAAATCTCAAGGCGGGAATCTCAAGGCATTGGGAGAGTCTGGGTTTCTGTATGCCCTACAGTTCCCTTGAGCCGTTCTCCCCTATGGGGCAACCCAACGCGGATTACATGGTTTTGTCCATAAGTCTTACAATGATGCAATCTTACTCTGACAGGTCAATCCCGTAAAGAATAAGTTACAAAAAGTGAAAGCAAAGGGATGATTTTTGCCGGAAACGTGAAGAAATATTACAGTTTTTAAAGATTCTTTGAGAAACCTGAGACGGAAAAATGGCTATAATTTTAGCAGTTGAAACCAGTTGTGATGAAACCGCCGTTGCAATTGTAAAAAATCGTAACATTCTCAGTAATGTTGTCGCTTCACAAATCCCCATTCATCAACGTTATGGGGGGGTTGTGCCAGAAATTGCCTCTCGGCATCATTTAGAGGCAATTAATGTATGTGTGACTCAAGCGTTAGAGGAAGCCCAGTTAACTTGGGCGGAGATTGACGGTATTGCGGCGACTTGTACCCCTGGTTTAGTGGGGGCGTTGTTGGTGGGGACAACGGCGGCGAAAACCTTGGCGATGCTGTATGAGAAGCCGTTTTTGGGAGTCCATCACCTAGAGGGGCATATTTATGCCAGTTATCTTAGTAACCCAGAGTTAGAGCCGCCGTTTCTCTGTTTGTTGGTGTCTGGCGGACATACCAGTTTAATCCGGGTGGCCGGGTGTGGGGATTATACCCTGTTGGGCAGTACGCGGGATGATGCGGTGGGGGAGGCGTTTGATAAGGTGGCCCGCTTGTTAAAGTTGGGCTATCCTGGGGGGCCTGCCATTGACAAAATCGCCAAACAGGGCAACCCGAAAGCCTTTCCTTTACCGGAGGGGAGGGTGTCTCGGCCTGAGGGGGGGTATCATCCCTATGATTCTAGTTTTAGTGGCTTGAAAACGGCGGTTTTGCGGTTGGTGCAGCAGTTGGAAGGGGAGGGGGAGATTCCTGTGGCGGATATTGCGGCCAGTTTTCAGGCGACGGTGGCTCGTGCGCTGACCAAACGGACGGTACAATGTGCTTTAGATTATCAGTTACAGACGGTGGTTGTTGGGGGCGGTGTGGCGGCTAATAGTGCGTTACGGGAGCATTTAGCGGCGGCGGCCCAAGGCCATCCCTTTGAAGTCCATTTCCCACCGTTAAAGTTATGTACGGATAATGGGGCGATGATCGCTTGTGCGGCGGCGGAGCATTTTGAAAAGGGCGATCGCTCGTCTTTTTCTCTCGGTGTAGAATCCCGTATGGGGATTACTGAGGTGATGAATTTATATGGATAATAGATAATTAATTACAATTCCCTGTTCTCTTATTTATTAACAAACCATGGTTAAAATTACTCGTCGTAAATCTTTAGGCATTCAACCTGTTTATGATATTGGGGTGGCTCAAGATCATAACTTTTTACTGGAGAATGGGTTAATTGCCTCCAATTGCTTTAATAAATCTCACTCTACCGCTTACGCTTATGTGACGTATCAAACTGCCTATTTAAAAGCTAATTATCCCGTTGAATATATGGCCGCCTTATTGACGGGGAATAGTAGTAATAAAGATAAAGTTAGGAGTTATATTGCTAAATGCCAAGACATGGGGATTGAGGTTGAACCGCCGGATATTAATCGCTCTCAGATTGATTTTACCCCAGATGGGAGAAAAATTTTATTCGGTCTTTCGGCTGTTCCTAATTTAGGAGAGGGAGCAATTGAAAATATTTTACAGGCGAGAGAGTCTGGCCCCTTTGAATCTATTGCTGATGTGTGTAGTCGGGTGGATTTACGGACGATTAAAAAAAGCACCTTGGAAACGCTGATTATGTGTGGGGCGTTTGATCAGTTAAATGAAAATCGGAAACAGTCTTTAGAATATCTCGATGCGGTGGTGAGTTGGGCGCAAAAACGAGCGAAGGATCGAGATAGTGGCCAAATGAATATTTTTGAGGCCGGCTTGATGGGGGGTGCGGCAGAAACGGCGGTACAATCTAATAGGTTTGATACTGCTCCTGCAATGCCAGATGTGGTGGATTTTGAAACTCAGGAGAAGTTAAAGAAGGAAAAAGAGTTATTAGGATTTTATATTTCTGAGCATCCGTTGGATGTGGTTAAACCCGCTAAAAAAATTATTGCTTCGGTAAATTTATCTCAGTTGAGAGATTATGGGAAACGGAGTAAAGTGAGTGTTATTGCCATGTTGAATACGGTGCGGGAGATTACTACTAAAAAAGGCGATCGCATGGCTTTTGTTACCATAGAAGATTTAACTTGTCAAGTGGATGGAGTCGTTTTTCCCAGTGCGTTTGAACGTCTTGAACCCTATTTAATTGAAGATTCTCGCGTTATTTTATGGGGGAAACCAGAGCGTAAAGATGATGATACAGTGCAATTAATTGTCGAAGATATCGAACCCATTGAAACGGTACAGATGGTGATGGTGCAGTTGTCCTTAGAGGAGGCCAGTGATTCAACCCGGCAGAAGAATTTACGGGGGATTTTACAAGAACATTCAGGGGACAAAGAGAGTGCCAAAGTTCCTGTTGTGGCCGCTATTGGTTCGGGTATTCAAAAACGCTTTGTGCGCTTTAATTCTAATTATTGGGTACAAGACCAAGCGGCGGTTGTTAATGCGTTAAATCACGCTCATTATAAGGCTTCGGCTCAACATTTATTACCGCAAAATACGGGGAAAGTGAGTTAAGTCTATGGTGCGTTATTTGCAAGTTTTACGCTTATTCTGGGGGACGGCCATTGCTGCCGAGTTAGAATATCGACTCAATTTCTTGATTGCCGCGTTGAGTAGTCTGACGAATCTTTCGGGAAGTCTATTTGGTCTTTTTTTGTTTTACCGTACCGGGTATCAATTCCAAGATTGGAGTTGGGAGGAAGCGTTAACGGTGTTAGGGACTTTTACGTTATTACAAGGGTTTGCGGCTACGTTTTTAATTCCCAATCTCAATCGCATTGTGGAACAAGTGCAACAAGGGACTCTGGATTTTATTTTATTAAAACCCATTAGTAGTCAATTTTGGCTATCGGCGCGAACGCTTTCTCCGTGGGGGTTTCCGGATTTGGTGTTTGGGACGGTGATCATTACTTATGCGGGAAGTCGTCTCAATTTAGAGCTTTTAAATTATGGGTTGGCTTTAATTCCTTTATTGTTTGGGATTATTATTTTGTATAGTCTTTGGTTTATGATGGGAGCAACCAGTATTTGGTTTGTAAAAATTTATAATGTTACGGAGGTTTTACGGGGATTATTAGAAGCGGGACGGTTTCCTATGGTGGCGTATCCTGCGCTGTATCGGGTCTTTTTTACGTTTGTCATTCCGGTGGCTTTTTTAACGACTATTCCTGCTAAGGTTTTATTGGGAAGATCAGAGGGGTTTTGGGTATTGGGAGGCGGATTGGCGATTGGTTTGTTTCTTTGTTCTCGTCTTTTTTGGCGGTTCGCACTCCGGTTTTATACCAGTGCATCGAGTTAGTAATTATTTTAAATGCACAACAGCTATCTTATTCCTTTGGAAGTTGAATATTAACTTTGCCTTCTGGAGTTGTGGTAATTTTTCCGCCTAGTTTTTGAATCTCATTTAAAGCAATTTTTTGGGTTTGTTCATCTTTAACGGACTGTAAAACCATAACCCAAGCGGAAACTTGTGCAGATTTACTATTGGGATTTTTGGCAAGGAAATCGGCGGTATTTTGGGACATTTGGGCAACTCTTTGACTTTCTTCATCCTCATAGGTTTTCGCCCATTCTGCGGCTTTTTCAAAACTTTTTTTAGCTTCTTGATTGTCTCCTAAAAAGAGAATTTCATTGATGCCTTTGTGACGAAGGGCATAATAAGAATGACGGGGAACTTGGGGGGTGAGGTGTTGAATGCCTTGCTCCATGAGTTGGTTGGTTTGTTCAGGTTGGGCGGCGTAAATTGTGCCACTGGTGGATAAGAATTTATAGGCATCGAGGAAGCGCGGATCATTGTTTAAGATAATCTCGAAATAGTCGAGGGTTAAACCATATCCTGTGACCTGTCGGGCGGGTTGATCTCCGAAGTATTGGAGAAACTGTAACATTGCCCAGTCGGCTTTAAGATTTTTAAAGCCAAAGGTGGGAAATTGTTTGAGTAATTGGATGCGAAATTGTTGGAGTTGTTCGTCTCTTTTATAGGCTTGGGGGGAGGTTTCTTTAGGGTCTGTGATGCTGTTGAGACGGGGAATTTGTAGGGTGATGGCAACGGTGAAGGCAATGAGGAGTGTGAGGGTTGAGGCAACCCAAGATGGCAGTTTGGACAACAACATAGAACTTTGCGCGATCGCGTACAATAGAAATCTGGGTAACTTAACCCTAGTATAGTGTCACCCCCAAGGTGTTTATGGCGATTTCTCCTGTTCAACGAGTGCTAATTATTATTTCTGGTGCGGCCTTTCTGGGTTCGATGGGGTTTATGGGATTATCAATGATGGATAATCGTCCCTCTCCTAATACTGCTCAGAATACTGCGCAGAGGCAACCAACGGAAGCAACTGGAGATTTGGTGCAACAAGCGGAAGGGTATGAGTCGGTTTTAGAGCGAGAACCGGAAAATTTAAATGCGTTACAAGGGTTGATCAATGCGCGGTTACAGATGCAGCAATATGAAAAAGCGATCGCACCCCTAGAAACAATGAGCGAACTGCAACCGGAAAACCCCCAAGTGTGGCAAGCTCTCACCGCTGTCCATATTCAAAGCCAGGATTTTGAAGGTGCGATCGCTCCCATGGAAAAACTGATCGAACTGCAACCGGAAAACGAAGAACTCAAAGTCCAACTAGACAAATTAAAAGAAGTCGCAGAAAATCCCGAAATTCTCCAATCCCCTCCCCCCTCCCCCGCATCTACTCCCGATAATGAGGCCCAATAGTCTCCTCTACCCTCACCGATCTACCGAGAATTGTATTATACTATGCTACAATAAGCCTCTAGCCCTGCTGAGATGCTGCGATGCTGAGTGTGAAACGTCGGACTAAAATCAGCAAATACCTAAGTTATCATCTCCGTCACCACCCAGAAAAACTAGGATTAACCCTAGATCAGGGGGGGTGGGTTGACGTGGAAAACTTATTACAGGCCACCCAAAAACACCATTTCCCTCTAACTCGACAGGAGTTAACCCAAGTGGTGGCAGAAAATGAGAAACAACGCTTTTCCTTTGATCAAACCGGCCAGAGAATTCGAGCAAACCAAGGCCATAGTATCCCCATTGATTTACAACTCACTCCCACCCAACCCCCGGATATTCTCTACCACGGCACTAGCCAAAAATTTGTCCCCAAAATCCTGCAACAGGGACTCCGGAAAATGTCCCGTCATCATGTTCATTTATCCTCGGATCAAATAACTGCGAAAAAAGTTGGCCAACGTCACAGCAAACAACGTCACGGCAAACAACGTCACGGCAAACAACTTCACGGCAAACCCGCAATTTTCCAAATCAATGCTACCCAATTATACCATGATGGATTCCCCTTTTATTGTACAGAAAATCAGGTTTGGTTAGTCGATCATGTTCCTCCCCCCTATCTCACCTTACTCTCTTAACCCCCTTGAACTGAAATAGCTTCAACCTTGCCAAAATCTATGACTTTTAGCTTCCCCGGAAACGACAAAGAAAACCAAGAACGCAACCAACAAAACAAAGGTCTTTTAGGATCAGGATGGCGACCCTTAGAACGAGAATTAGATTGGGATTTCTTATTCCATTTAACCACCAATGATACTTTAAACTTTGCCCAAAAAACCTTAGATTTCGCCAGTGATGTGGCCGACGCATTAGGCCGCCAACATTACGCTTGGTGGGCTAATATTTTAAATATTTTTTCTGAACGGACTCAAGAACAATTTAATGAATATTGGGAATATTTAACCCCTGCCCCCCCTTTCCCAGACCAGCGACATGGGGAAATTATCACCGTAGAAACCCCCGTGAAACAAATGGTCAATCGGAACAGTATTCCCATTGATTATGTTCTCAACCGTTTACAAGAAATCACACTATTTAAAATCCTTGATCTGTTAGGAAAACCCGATCTAATTACCCAATATTACCTCGACCGTTATTTTTATTATCCGGTGGAACGGTTCTCAATTTGGCCTCGCTTAGAAGTAGTAGGAACAGTGTATGCGTATTGGTCAGAACCGGATATTTGGTTAGAAATTTATGCCTATGAACGGGGACGACGGTGTTATACTTTAATTGCGCAAAATATGACCCCTTTGGTAAACAAAGCGACTTATAATTTAGCGGTAATGTTAAGCGGATATCAGAGTCGCGTGGGACAAGTGCAAAGTCAATATCCCATCCGTTCTTTCCCCCAAGATATTCAAGATTTTACCGATGGAGTCCAGCAAGCAATTTTAAATCAAGACCAACTTGCGGTGTTAGTCCAAGGTCAACCGGGGACAGGAAAAACTGCTTGGACTCAAGCAGTGGCGAAAGAAATTTTAATGCCGTTGGGGTATGTTGTCTTTATTTTAGACCATGATGCGGTTGAGAATTTTGTCCCCCCCAGTTATTTAGAAAAGATTTGTATTATTATTAATGAAGCGGATAATTTAGCACAGGATCGGTCGAGTGCAATTGCCCAACAAAGTAGTAAAACCGAACATATTTTAGGATTGCTGGATGGGACGCTTTATCAAAGTGTGGTAGAGGAGTCTGAAGGGGATAAGAATAAGCAGTTAGTGGTGTTAATGACTTGTAATACAACGGAACGACTTGATCCGGCCATGTTGCGAAAAGGACGGGTTGATTTGACTTGTCAGTTTTTGCATAAGTTTGTTTGAATTCTTTATGAATATTGTTATGCTGTTGTGCATTTAAATTGGTATGTGATAGGAGGGAATAGGGAAAGGGATTAGAGTATGTTTTGCTCGCTTGAAGAAACCCAGTTTAAACTCGTACAGTAAAATAAATCAAGCAACCATCTGTTTTGGGAGTTCTGAATGACCACAGAAAATCAAGATATTGGCCAAGAGAAATTGCCAGCCCAACCGCAAAAGGCGCGATCGCAACTTTTAGAAAACCTGCAAACCATCTCCATTTCCCTATTCCTCGTCCTCATCATTCGGGTTTTTATCGCCGAACCCCGCTACATCCCCTCAGACTCCATGTATCCTACCCTAGAAACAGGCGATCGCGTCGTCATCGAAAAACTCTCCTACCACCTCCACCCCCCCCAACTCGGCGATATCATCGTCTTCACCCCCCCACCCCAACTCCAAGAACAAGGATACCCTAGGGATCAAGCCTTTATTAAGCGCGTCATCGGCACTCCCAACGACGTAATCGAAGTACGAGGAAACCGCGTTTATCTCAACAACCGGGGGGGGGGGGGGGGGGGGGGGGGGGG
>NZ_JAQMSD010000152.1 GCF_028330525.1 Spirulina sp. CS-785/01 | reverse complement strand
TCTCTTAACCTTCTCCGTCAAGACTCTACTGTTCAACGCAGTCTTCGACAAAAGCGACAACGTGCTGCTATGGACGATGATTACATGACTACTCTTCTACAATCCTTTTGTCAAGCATGATTGAGATGCTCTTACCCTGTATTGGTGGAGGACGTTTTAGTAATGCTTCGGTGTTAGAAGCGATTTATAAAAGTCAAGAGATTGTTGGGGAAAAAATGGACTATTCTTACAGCGATCGCAATCGCATCGGTGATCATATCTGGTGGATTGGTGATAATCGCAAATTTGCATCCCACTATCCAGAGTGGAAAATGGAATATAATGTTGATGATATTCTCCAACAAATTTACGAAATTAATTATGATCGCTGGACTCGTCAAGAAATTCATTCATAGAAACTTAGAACGCTCTATTTCATTAATCTGTAATTGTTGGTTTAATTGCTGCCAATTTTCCTGTTCAATAGTGTTAATGAGGCCATCTAAACTGTGGCGGTAGGCGTAGAGCGATCGCAGCAATTCCTCTCGATTATACTGGGCGATCGCTTCCCCCAACACCGGATTCCCTCCCCCAACCCGTGAAGTATCCCGAAACCCAGAACTGGCAAACCGTTGCGCCAACTGTAACACCTCCCCATCCGTCTCCCCTAAACAAGTCTCCAGTAAGGCCGCACTGACAAACAACGGCAAATGGGAAATCCAAGCCACCGCGCGATCGTGCTTCTCTGGGGAACAATGATACAACTGACAGCCCAGCGATCGCGCAATTTCTCCCACCTCCTCCACCGCATCCTCCGGAGTCTCCTCCACCGGAGTAATCACATAAGGGGTATTGACAAATAACCCCGATTGTGCTGCATTCACCCCCTGTTGTGCCGTCCCCGTCATCGGGTGGCCGCCCACAAAATGGGGCCAAAGGGGCATCACCTCCCGCAAAACCGGAGCTTTCACCGACCCCACATCCGTAATAATCGTCCCTGGCGACAAATAAGGCACTAACTTCTCCACCATGGCCGCAATCGCATGGAGAGGGGTACAAACAAAGATCACATCCGCCTCCCCCAAGAGTGATAAATTAACACTAGCAACATCGACAATACCCCGACGTAAAGCAATCTCACAAACCTGCTCTTGACGAGACACCCCCAAAACCCGTAAGCGTTGCGATCGCAACTCTAACCCCAATGAACCCCCAATTAACCCTAAACCCACAATTCCCACAGTTTTCAAAACGCTACCCTCTCCTACTCTGCTAATACTGCTAACGCTCAAAGTACCAAAAAACATCCCCCCTATCTCAGCCAAATCAGGGTTTGGCCCCCAAATTGTCCCCTGAATACCATGAACCCCAAAAAACTGCTCAACCTGTATGCCCATGGAAAACGAAAATTTCAACGGATTAACCTCAGTGAAGCCAACCTCCGCAACGTCGATCTCAGTGGCGCAGACTTCACTCACGCCACCCTCAACGTCACCAACCTGAGTGGGGCCAACCTCAGTCAAGTCAACTTCACCCACGCCAAACTCAACGTCGCCCGACTCAGTGGGGCCAACTTAACCGGAGCAACCCTCAACTCCGCCTCCCTCAACGTCGCCAACCTGATCCGCGCCACCCTCAACAACGCGCAACTCCAAGACGCACAACTCATTCACGCCGAAATCATTCGCGCTGATCTCAGTCGCTCCAATTTAAGCAACAGTAACCTCCAGGGAGCAGACTTACGAGAAACCCTCTTTCGAGAAACCAACCTCAGTTACTGCAACCTCACCGAATGTAACCTCCGAGGGGCCTTCCTCGCCGAAAGTATCTTAGAACAAGCCTTCCTCAGTAACGCCGACTTAACCCGTGCCGACCTACGGGCCGTAAATTTACGAGAAGCCGATCTCAGTCAAGCTACCCTCACCTGTGCCAACTTACAAGGGGCCGACTTACGGGGGAGTAATTTACGCTGGACCGAATTAGGCGGGGCCGACTTACGCTGGGCTGATTTAAGTGATGCCAAACTCAGTGGGGCCAACTTGAAAGGGGCTGATCTCAGTGGCGCGATTTTAGTCAATGCCAGTTTAGTCCATACCGATCTCGGTCGGGCCCGCTTAATCAAAGTAGAATGGGCCGGGGCTGATCTCACCGGGGCCATCCTCACGGGTACGCGACTTCATGGAGTAAGACGGGCCAAATTAACCACCACCAACTTAACCTGTGATTGGCTTGATCTGAGTCCCCAAGGAGATGATAGCCAAATTTATCAACTCACCCCGGCCCAAGTGCCAGAGTTTTTCCAAGAAACGCCCCCCTCCGTAGAAGTCACCGTCGATGCCCCTTTTAATATTGATGCGAATTTAGCCCTAGCCACTATTTATCATCAAGTCCGCCAAGCCTATCCCAAAGTAGAACAACCGCCGAGTATTCGCATTAGTTCCCGTCGCACCTATTTAAAATTTCGCGTCGAGAGTAACGAGGATTTATTTCTGACGGCGTTTTATGCCACGTTACCGTTTCAGGATGCGGCGGCCATTGAACGGCATTTACTGGCCTTTCTCGATACCTTACAAACCCGTACTCCTCATGTTTTCAGTACCAAAAAGTTCCAACAACTGCGTCAGATGAACTTAGAGTTACATCGGGCGGTGAAACGGTTGCAGTTTGTCCATAAGCAGAAACCGACGTTATGTCCTCCTGAAGCGATGGAGTTTCTCAATGCTCCCACTTATACGGCCTTGGCTAACTCGAAAAATAAAACCCTCGACATCTATCACCACCCCGATTTCGGCAAACGGCTTCTTTATCCTTCTACGACGCTCCATCCGGCCCAACCCGACTCGCCTAAAAATATTACGCTCCCTCCTCTGACGGTTTTAACCCAGTTTGTCCAAGATTGCCTCTGGTTAGGGGGCAATGAGCAATAATTCTCCTGCTGTGATAGACCCCGAAACCTCTCCAACAGCAATTAACCCCTCTCGACCGAACAAACGCACCTTTCCCCCATTGGCCGCAACTAACTCTAATCCCGGTTCAACTTGGCCGGGATGGAGTCCCACTAACAAGACTTGTGCTTGTCTTCCTTGGGTTTCAATGACCCTTCCGTGGGCAACGGGGCCAGGGTTTTCTACAAAAAAGAGGGGTTTTTCTTCATTGTTGGTATTCACTTCGACTTCCCAGAGGGGGTTTTGGTTATAGCGTCGGGGGAGTTGTTGGTTAATGGCTGCGATCGCGCTTTTTGGGGTACTATTATTCTGCCAGAGATGTTGAGTGAAGCGAAAAGTAAACGCCCCGGCAGCAAAGCCGCTAAACGGTTCATCCACCGCGTATTGATGCCGTTGAGTGGAGGCTAAAACCACTCCATTGGCCACTCCCTGACGATACCGTTGAATGTACTCCTCCTCAGACCAATCTAAGCGACTGAGCCATTGTTCCTGATAGGCTTTTTCTTGGGGGGCAATTTGGATTTTTTCTCCGCCATCGCGCGATCGCACCCGAAAATCCCGCGTCGCAGCCCCCGAAAAACAACTATCGAGAACGGCAGTAAAATTCTCCGTTTGGATTGCAGACATCAACAAAAACAAGGTATGTCCCATAATATCAGCCACCGTTCCCCCAGTTTCGGGATAGCCCGTCGGCAACTTAGCATCAACCGGAACAAACGTCCCATTTAAGCCAATATCTGTCCCCACCCGTCGAAAAATGGGGTCTGGGTCTTGCACTAATGAACCGTGACCCGAATAATGATAAACGACCACATCCCCCGGTTTGGCTTGTTTAATGAGATGTTCTTCAAATGCCTCTAACATCCCCTGTCGCGTGGCCTGTTCATCCAACAACATCACCACATCTTGGGGATTAAACCCGTAGCGATGAATGAGTAATTGACGCTGTAAGATGACATCATTCACACAACCTGCCAGACGTTCACTAGGGTTAGAATAGTCATTAATCCCCACCAATAAAGCTAACTTGCGGTTTGTGGGTTGGGCTAAGACTCGTTGGGTTTTGGCCAGTTGCCAGTGATGAAGTCCCCAAGTAGTGAACGCGGCCCCTGCCGCTTGCAGGAATTGACGACGGGAAAATTTCACCATGATTTAGTTTTGGGTTGGATGAGTTTATCAGCGTTTCTAGTTTAACCGCTTGTTTTGTAATGTCAAGACTCGGCAGCGTAAAAAATTAGAGTTTAGAGTCTAGTTCTCATCATTGATTGCCCAGTTTTCTAACTTTAAATTGGGAACTTTAGCAAAATATTGAGTATTGCGTGTAACAACTGTTGCGTTTAAAGAAAGTGCGATCGCAGCAATTCGTAAATCGTTTGTACCAATTCGGATTTTGTCCTGAACTAACTGTTTGTAGAGTTGAGATGCACTGTTGGTAAAACTCAAGAGATTTAAGTCTTTAACATCATTCAGTAACTCTTGTAGATTTTGATATGCCTGCACTAAATTATGTTCTTTACCTTTAGAAGCAGCACGCCTAATTACTGCTAGTCTTCCTCGAATCCTTGAAATTCCGATCTATTACCTATTCGTCTTGTCCCGCGATTTTCTTGCTCATTCTTCAGTTGTTTTCGGTCTTCTTCAATATAATTCAGCATTTCCTCAAACTGGGAATCATTTTTATACTTACCAGCCATTTTGAGCCAAGGATTTTGTAAAACAGCCATGATTTTTTGTTGCTCTTCGGGAGACAGTTGCTGGATGAGTTCAATAATTTGATCGACGGTTAGTTGTAGAGTTAGTTGGGACATAACGCTATAATCGAATAGTGTGAATGTTTGATTTTATTATAGTTAATCTAAAAGCTCAAAACTTCGATCAAGATGAAAATATCTTATTGTTCAACTCGCTTGAGTTCCTCTCGTAACACACGACGTAATGTATCTTCTCAAGACTCCTGACATTGCTGGATATGTTGACGTAAGGCTTCATTGATTAAAGTTTGATAGTCTCCCCCTCCAGTTAAATGCACTTGTTCTCGAAACCAAGCTAATACGTCTTCATCTAATTGTAAGGTGATGCGCGTTTGACCGGGTAGCTTTGGAGTAATTGCGCCTCGTTTTCCGTGACTAAAATCATATTCTGCTTTCATTACCAGT
>NZ_JAQMSD010000151.1 GCF_028330525.1 Spirulina sp. CS-785/01 | reverse complement strand
ATCTCCCCCAACTCCCGACTCCCAACTCCCGACTCCCGACTCCCCCATCTCCCCCAACTATCAACCATCAACAATCAACTACCAATGTCTATTCTGCAATCTTGGGCTATTTTGCGTCCTCAGCGACTGGTGGGGGTGGTGTTGGGGGTGAGTGTATTCCTGGGGGGATGTGAACCCCCTCCTGATATTACAGAGACTAGCACAGAAGACAGTGCAGACACAGTAATCGAAGACCAACAACTCACCCTCCAAAATGCCACCCTCGAAAACTCCACCGAAGACGGACAACCCCTCTGGAAAATTAACGCCAAAAAAACCGTTTATAGTGAAAATCAACAAAATGCTGACCTAGAGAAAGTAACAGGGAATCTCTTTTCTGAAGGAGAATTAGCGGTTCAATTTCAGGCCGATCGCGGCAAAATTATCCAAGATGGGGAAAAACTTCTCTTACGGGATAATATCATCGCCACTGACCCCCGCAATGGAGTGAGTTTGCGTTGTGAGGAGTTGGACTGGTTTCCCGATGAAGGTCGGTTAGTGGTGCGTCAGAATGTGCAGGGGTCCCATGAACAAGTAGAATTATCCGCCCAACAGGGACAATATTGGAGTCAAGAGCAACGGTTAGAAGTGACCGGGGAAATTATCGCCACGGCCCGTCAGTCCCCCCTACAACTGAAAACCGAAAAGCTCATTTGGTATGTTCCCGAACAGAAATTAGAGAGTCCTGAACCCTTGCAGGCCGACCGCTACGAAGAAATCTCAGTTGCCGGCCAGACTGAAACAGAAAAGAAAATCAGCGATCGCATCTTAGCCGACCAAGGAGAGATGAACCTCGAAACCCAAGTCCTCATCCTCACCGACAATGTAAAATCCACCTCCCAAGACCCTCCCCTACAAATTGCCTCAAACTCCATTATCTGGACATTGATCGAACGCACCGTATCAAGCAATGAACCTGTGCAACTGTATCATCTCGAAGAAAATGTCCTCGTCAGTGGCAACCGAGGATTTGTCAACCTAGACCAAAAAATCGCCCGACTGCAAGACGGAGTAAGAGGACTCAGCCAAAACGAAGAAGCCGACCTCTACGCGCAAAAAATCCTCTGGAATATTGACGCACAACGCCTAGAAGCGGAAGGCAATGTGATTTATCAACAAGTTGACCCACCCATGAACGTAACCGGAGCGAGAGCAGTGGGTCAACTGAACAAAAAAACCATCACCGTCACCCGCACCGGACAAAATCGCCGGGTGATGACGCGAGTCATTCCCCAAGACTAACTGCCATAATTCCAGCGTGCGCGATAGCCGCGATTATCCAAATGGGTAAACGTGCGACCGTAACCTAACCCCCCATTCCACCAGGGATCAAGCTCTCGCTGCACCTCACGGGGGGACATTCCCGAAACCACAAAATCTACCCCATGCCCCCTTAAATGGCTGGAATTTCGCGCTCCACCCACCGCACGATTGACGCGAGGGGGGCGATACCAACTGGTAATCGTAATCGGGCGATCGCCCAACTTACTCCGCACCTCATCCATCCGTTTAGCCATCGTCATAATCTGATTTGTCACCCCTGCATTCACCGGAAGACGACTTCCCCCTTTCGTTGCTTCACTCCAGGTAAAATTCCCCCCACTGACAATCGAATCCAAAATTCCCACTTGGCCAATCCCCGAAATCCGCACAATCCGGCCTTGCGGGGGAGTAGATTGGGGAGTTTCTTGGGGGGGAGCATAATCTTCAATATTCATGGTGTCCACATGGCCCTTAAAGACATACCATTCGGTGCGGCCTTCAATGGGATTCATCAATGTCACCAATAAATGATTACCACGGGGGTCCGCACTTTTCACCCCTAATTCCCGTTGTGTCACCATGGCTTTTTCCTGATCCGAAAGACTCCCCGACTGGACCGGTTTGGTTTTAAACACCGTATCATCGGTAATCACCAGCGTTGCAGCGTTTAACACCTCCATGTGACCTTGAAACACATACCAGTCGGTGCGTCCCCCCAACGCATGATCTAAGCTGACTTTATAGTGATTTCCGGTCTTCGTAGCGTTTTTAATCCCGTATTCTCCCCGGTAAACGGTCAGTTTATCATTGTTGGCCAGTTTACTCGATGGGATGGGTTTGGTTTTGAAGATAGTGGTTTGGGTGACAAGTAATGTTGACATCCCTGAATGATCTCCTACGAAAGAATCTGACCCCAATATAGTCAGGATTTGGGCATTAGTCACCTACACAACGCAATTTCTCTCACCTCATGCTCTATCTGACCATGAAATTCCTCAGAAATTATGAGTCTTGAAACAGAAGCGTAAAACCCTCTTGGGCAAAATGTCGATCATGGGTCAGGACTTCGGCAATAGTCATTTGTTGCATCACTATCATGGAAATACAATCTGTGAGACTATAACCTTTATCTAAACGTTTCCCATATAAGTCTAATCCTAACTCGCGTATTTCAGGGGTATAAGCAATCACTTTAATCGTTGGCTCTCGAAGCATTTCTCGACACATAGAGAGTGCTTTTTGTCTCAACGGAATCTAGTTAATGAGAACCTAATCTATAGTCATCAGTGATCTAAATGAGCAAGTTTTGGGATAGTTAGAGTTATAACTGTGGCTATTCTGCGGTGGTTTTGGGGGAGGTCAGAGACAAAATTTGGCAGTTACGCTTATAATTCCCCTTGGGGGATAGTTACTGTAAAAATAGAGCCTTTGGGGTAGTTGTCTTCTACGGAAATTTGGGCTTGATGTGCGTCGATGACCATTTTACAGAAGGCTAACCCTAATCCTAATTGGGCGACTCCTTCCATGGTTTGGCCAATGTTATAACGCTCAAAAATACGATCGCGCACTTCTTGACTCACTCCTGATCCTTCGTCAACAATGCGCAGGGTGACTTGGGGGGAGGGAGTGGCCCGATAGTCTAGTTTAACGTGGATGGTGCTGTTGGAGGGGGAAAATTTAATGGCGTTGGATAAGAGATTATCAATCACTCGGCGGAATAAATTCCCATCTACGGCAATAGAATAGGGAGAGGGATTATATTGGTAATGAATGTGGATTTTTTTCGGTTGCGCGATCGCCTCAAAATCTATCACCGCTTGCTGCACCAATTGGCCAAAGTCCACCGATTCCGGTTTTAACACCAAACTCCCCGCTTCTGCTTTGGCCACTAACAATAATTCATCGGCAAATCGTTGTAACCGTTGGGCCGCTAGGGAAATTTGCTCTAGTTTTTGCTGTTGTTTTTGATTGGCCAGGGTACTTTTCAGGATACTGGTGGCAAAAATAATACTGGCGAGGGGATTGCGGATATCATGCACTAGAGCATGAGACAATTCTTCTCGCAGTTTTAAATTGGCGTTGAGTGCGTCGTATTGTTCCTTAATCCGCAGCATAGATTGGATTCTAGCCCGCAATTCTAGTCCTGTCACGGGTTTACTAATAAAATCATCGGCCCCTGCTTCTAAACATTCCGCTAAATCTTGTTTGGCCGTCAAGGCCGTAATAACAATCACCGGAATATGTTGCCAGAGTCCCGCTTTCAGACGACGACACACTTCAATCCCGTTTAAGTCGGGCATCATCACATCTAGTAAAATTAAATCTGGTTGCAAAGAGTCCAGACGACTCAGGGCTTTTAACCCACTGGAGGTATAATGCAGGTCATAGTTATGTTCAGATAACAGCCCCTCAATCACATCAAAATTATTGGGTTCGTCATCAACAACTAGAATGGTTTTTGCGGTCATGGGTAATGATTAGTACAGGATACACTCTCGACATAGGGAAGACACAGACAAAAAACATTAGGATTACAATTGTGCTGCGATCGCATGAGCAATTTGTTGTAAACGGACGGGTTTACTCAAACAAACCGTTGCGCCCGTTTCCACATAGAGGGAGTTCTCCTCTGGTGCAGTGGATGCTGTGAGGACGATAATGGGAATTGAGGCATTAATGCCCCGCAATTGTTGTATTAATTTTAATCCGTCCACAGCAGTGACTGGTAATTTTAAAAGAATCAGATCGGGGGAATGATCTTTCACTTGCTCTATCACAGCTTCCCCGGTTTGTGCATAGCTGAGATGATAGCGTTTGGCGTTTAAATACTCCCAAAGGGTATCAATAGCGGTTTGATCTTCATGGGCAATGAGTAAAGAGGGGGAGACGGTTTTTTTCCGGGGAGGAGTGACTGGGGGAGAGGACGGAATAGCCCCAGGAGTAACAAAGGGGGTGGATAAGACTTGGGAAAGGACGGTATATAATTGCGATCGCTGAATCGGTTTCACCAAATAGCCCTGCACCCCTTTCCTTTTTATTTGGGAGGGTTCATCTTCAATAGAAATGACAATGACGGGAATTTGGCGGGTGTCTGGATGATTTTGCAATTTCTCCAAGATAGTCCACCCGGATAACTCCGGAAGTCGTAAGTCTAACAAAATCGCTTGGGGTTTCAAATTCAGCGCGAGGGATAACGCCTCCTCTCCATAAAGAGAAATAATGGTCTTTAATCCAATTTCCCCTAAATACCGGGTGAGTTGTTCAGCCATAATGCCGGAATCTTCGATAATGAGGAGAGTTCCGGCTGTGAAATGGGGGAGGTGGGGAGAGGAGGGGGCAGAGGCTGATATTGTTCCGGTTGCCAGGGTAAGGTGAGGGTAAAACAACTCCCTTGCCCTAATTCACTGGTGACGCGGATTGTGCCTTGGTGAATTTCGGCAATGCGTTTAACGAGGGCCAACCCTAACCCTGTGCCAGCATAATGGCGATTGAAGCTACTATCAATCTGGACAAAGGAGTCAAACAAGCGATCGCAATCTTGGGAAGCAATACCAATTCCCGTATCAATCACTTGAAAACTCAGGGTTTTAGTCTCTGGGTGGCCTTGTACGTTTAAGGTCACTTTCCCCCCTTCTGGGGTAAATTTAACTGCATTACTTAATAAGTTGAGGAGAGCTTGACGCAAGCGTAATTCATCGGCCTGAATTTGCAAAGTGTGGGGGTCTAAATTCTGCTCCAGTTGGATCTTTTTACGGGTGGCAAGGGGTTTAATAAAGGTGAAACTCCCGTGACAGAGGGTGGCAATCTCAACAGGGTGTAGATGGAGTTCCATTTTCCCCGCTTCAATCTTCGCTAAATCCAAAACATCATTAATCAGTTGGAGGAGATGTTGTCCACTCTGTTCGATGGTTTTCAGGGAGTCCTGTTGTTGAAAGGTGAGTGAGCCATAAATCCCTTCCTGTAATGCCTCAGATAGCCCCAGAATGGCGTTGAGGGGGGTGCGTAACTCATGACTCATATTGGCCAAAAACTCGTCTTTGAGGCGTGTTGCCCGTTGTAACTCGGCATTGGTTTGGCGCAGTTGGGTTTCCATGGCCTTGCGATCGCTAATATCAATGCCAGAGGGGATTAAATAGCGAATTTGGCCTTGGGTATTATAGATAGGAGTCAGGGCAAAATCAATGATAATCTGCTCTTGCTGTTTCACTTGCACCGGGATATCAAAGCGCACTCGTTGCCCTTGTAAGGCGTTTTCAATAGACTCCCGAATTCGGGCCGGGGCTTCCTCGGAATACCCCCACCAGTAAGTCTGATCAAAGGATTTCCCTAAGACTTCCTCGCGCTGAATTCCGGCAGCTTCTAGGGGACTCCGGTTGGCTTCAATTAAAATTCCATCGGTGGTCATTACCCCGACAAAGGTTTCTAAACTGTCTAATAGGTCCCGCAAAAACTGTTCACTGTCCCGTAGTTGAGTTTCTAGGGCCTTAAAATCGCTGATATTTCGGGCAATGGTGGAAAAATACTCAATTTCACCTTGGGGCGAGTAATGGGCAATAATCATTTGTGAGAGGGGGATTTCTTGGCCATCGGCGGTGAGGAGGGCGGTTTCTCCTAGCCAGACTCCCTTGTCTCTTGCGGTGGGAAAGGCTTCTTGCAGGAGGAGAGCTATTGCCCAAGGGGGATGATATTTTGTAATGGAATTTTGAGTGAGATCACAGTCGGGGGTGAGGCCCAAGAGTTGGCGGGTTTGTTGGTTGGCCCAAATGGTGTTCCCTTCTACATCACAGATGCCGATAATGTCTGTGGAGGCTTCTAAGATAGTAATGAGGCGCGATCGCTCCTTTTGGACGGCCACGCGATCGCTAATATTCCGACAAATGGCATACCATTCATAATAATCTTGGGTTTGCGGATCGCCCACCGCTTTTCCTTTGGCCTCCACCCAAATGTAATGGCCGTCTCGATGTTGGAGACGATACTGCACAATAGCGGGGAAGTCCTGGGGATGGTCAATATATTGAATTAATACGGCCAAGTCTTCTGGATGTATCCAATGGGTAAAGGGTTGGCCCAATAGCTCCTCTGGAGAATAACCCAACATGGACTGACAAGCGGGGGAAACGTAGAGACAAACCCCCTCTAGGGTGGTTCTCAGCAGGAGATCAGTGGAGTTATCCGCAAAACAATTAAAATTTTCTTCTGTGGTTTGCACCCGTTGCCAGAGAGCGTCTTGTTGAAGTGCGATGGCGATTAATAACGCGACATTTTCCAATTCCGCTAAGGCTTCCCTAGACCAGTGTTTGGGACTCCCATGCTCTGCCATCAGCACCCCCCACTGTCTTGTTTTTCCCCCTTGTTGGATCATAATGGGTCTTGTCACCCATGCGGCCATGGTCGTCTGTTGTAACTCCGGCAGAGAAGCGGCAGGACTCTCGAAGCGATGCGTCACCGTTTGGGGAGAACAAAACCACTCCCAAACTGAACTAGAAGGGGAGTCTAGCGGCAAATTAACAATCTCTCCAGACTGGGCTACAAGAATGCCGGAGTGGGGAGTCTCTTGTCGATATAAAACCACGCGATCGCAGTTTATCATTTGACGAACTCCGCTAACTGCCGTAGAGAAAATCTCCTCTATACGGGCATTTTGTTGGATTTGGGAAAGAAGGAATTGCACAAGAACAAAATTACCTTTGATGTAATTTGATGTAATTATTCAGGTTAACGAATTGAGCGTAAAACTTATTACTTTTTAGGGACCGCTCAGACGTATAATTAAGAGCAGTCGGTGGTTGCTGTGGGTATTGATATCAGCGATCGCCAAAAAATGAAGCCGAGTCTATTGTCACCACTTCTTATCTGAGTATTTTACTGGAAAATCTACAACAGGGGGGTGTAGTCTTGGATGAGACTCAACGAGTCGTGTTGATTAATTCCGCATTTCCCAATAGCTTCGGATATTTCCCTCCCCCGCACCCCTCACAGGTGCAGATTTTCTTGATATGGCAATCCCTTATGGTTTAATTATTCACAGAATTTTTATCCAATGCACTCAAATACGCTTTTCCCCATCATCAAGTCGGTGAAATTATTTTACAATTTTGTTAACAGAGAGAACAATTAGTTTTCATCTTTGGTGATAATGGAGTGGGACTTCCCTCCGATTTTAAGGAGGAAGCACGTCAATCATTAGGGCTACAACTGGTGGTTGGTAACTAAACAACTCAATAGTCTATTAGAATAGTCTATTAGAATTGAGTCAAACCCCCAGATCACATCAAAAAAATTAACTTACCCAATTCTCATTTTAAAAAGCGTAATAATGCCAGACTCAAACCCAAAAATAATTCTAGTGGTTGAAGACCAAACTAGCATAGGCATAGAAATTCGTCAAACTTTACAACGTCTCGGATATCAAGTGCCTAACGTCATTAAAAGTGGGGGAAATGCCGTTGAAATGGCTAAAGAAATTAAACCTGATTTAGTCTTAATGGATATCCTTTTACAGGGAGAAATGGATGGAATTGAAGCCGCTAGAATAATTTGGGAAACCTTAGAAATTCCCCATGTCTTTTTAACTTCTTATACCGATAAGAACATCCTAGAACGGGCAAAGTCAATATCTCCCTTTGGCTATATTGTCAAACCTTTTGAAGAACGAGATATTTATATTGCCATTGAAATTGCGCTTTCTCGCGCTCAAACAGAATTAGCCACTCGCAAATCTTTACAAAAAGAACGAGAATTAAATGAATTAAAAAGCCGTTTTGTGGCTACTGTTTCCCATGACTTTCGGACTCCTCTTTCGACAATTATTTTTTCGGCAGGATTGCTAGAAAAGTATGGAGAAAATTGGGATCACGAAAAAAGAAAGACTCACCTTCAGCGCATTCAAAATAATGTGCAACAAATGAGCCGTTTATTAGATGATATTTTATTGGTTAGTGGGGTTGAAGACCAGCAACTTCAATTCCATCCCTTTCCTCTCAATTTAGAGCATTTTTGCCAAAAAATTATCCAAAAAGTGAGCAAAAATAGCAATCAGTCGATTAATTTATGCTTAGAAAAGGTCTCCACAGAAATCAACTTAGATCATAAACTCTTAACCCTGATTTTAGAAAACTTATTAACGAATGCGCTCAAATATTCAACAGGAAAACCTATCTTTTTGCACTGTAAGAAAGATGGGCAACAAGTCACCCTCCACATCCAAGATCAAGGGATCGGGATTCCGATCAGTGATCAAGATCGCATTTTTGAATCATTTCACCGAGGAAAAAACGTGGGGACAATATCGGGAACGGGCTTAGGATTGGCTATTGTTAAACGATCCGTTGAATTACATAAAGGTAAGATCGAACTCTATAGTGAAGAAGGAACAGGTACAACTTTTTCCGTAACCTTGCCAATTATTTGAAAATGTATTTAAGATAGATACATTGGGATATTCAGGGTTACAAGTCACTGCCAAAGAAGTCCCAACTTTGGGAAAATCGGTAGAAAGGGAATGATGACTAAAATCTTAGTAATCGAAGACGAGTCGGATATTCGACAAAATATCATTGAACTCCTAGAAGCAGAAAACTGTATCGCCCTTGAAGCGGAAAACGGCCTCACGGGATTACAGTTAGCCACCGAACAATTACCGGATTTAATTCTCTGTGATGTAATGATGCCGGAAATCGACGGGTTTTATGTCCTTGATCTATTGCGTAAAAATACTGTAACCGCTAGTATTCCCTTTATTTTCTTAACGGCCAAGGCCAATATGTCCGATTTGCGGACGGGAATGGAGTTAGGGGCGGATGATTATTTAACAAAGCCCTTTTTTCCTGAAGAATTACTCAAGGCCATTGAAACTCGTTTAGCCCGTCATCAAGCCATTCAACAAAAACCCAAAACTCCCCTCTCCTCTCCGGATATTCACTGGAGTCCGATCACTCAATTACCGAATCGTCTTTCCTTGCGCGATCGCTTCGGAGAATTTCTCCATCAATATAGTAACGCTTACCCCCGGAATGAATCACTCATTCCGGTTTTTTGTATCGGAATTGACCGTTTTAGTCGTATTAACGATACCTTGGGATACGAAATGGGGGATCATCTCTTAAAATCCATCAGCGATCGCTTAAAAAAATCCCTCTCCCCCAACCCCCTCATTGCCCATCTCAACGCCGACGAATTTGCCATTATTTTCCCCCCCATCCAACACAAACGAGAGGCCAAGCATTTAGCCGACACCCTCAAAGAAAAACTCTCCTACCCCTTCACCGTCAACCCCCAAGACATTTTCCTCACCGTCAGTATTGGCATTACCTTTTATCACCAAGACGGAACAGCCCTTGATCACCTCCTACAACAGGCCAAAAAAGCCCTCTCTCAAGCCAAAAAAAACGGCGGCAACACCATCGAATTCTACAGTGGAGTCTCCACCCTCAACTCCTCCCAAAACCTCTCCCTCGAAACCGAACTGCGGTACGCCCTCGAACGGGATCATCTGCAAGTCTTCTACCAACCCCAAATCCGCCTCCGAGACGGCAAAATCACCGGATGTGAAGCCCTCGTCCGTTGGCCCCACCCCAGCAAAGGCTACATCTCCCCTGGCGAATTTATCCCCCTCGCCGAAGAAACCGGACTCATCGAACCCCTAGGAGACTGGGTATTATGGCGGGCCTGTGAACAACTGCGCAGTTGGCATGATCAAGGGTTTCGGCAACTGTCCATGGCCGTCAATCTCTCCGCCCGACAATTTCGCAGCCAACCCTTCAGCCAAAAAATCAACGACATCCTGCGCATCACCCACCTCCCCCCCCATACCCTAGAATTAGAACTCACCGAAGGCACATTAGTTCAAAACGTCAATCAAGCCATTGAACAAATGCACCGCCTAAAACAGCTAGGCGTTTATTTAGCCATTGATGACTTTGGGACTGGATATTCCTCCTTGGGTTACTTACAGCAATTTCCCTTTGATATCCTCAAAATCGATCGCTGTTTCGTGCGCCATTTAACCACCCATCCCCAAAATCAAACCATTCTCCAAGCCATTGTTACCATGGCCCAAGGATTAAACTTAACGGTAGTTGCCGAGGGGGTAGAAACCACCAATGAATTAGCCTTTTTTCAACATCAACAGAGAGTTTCTAATCCTCGTTCCTTAGAAACTCGCATACAGGGATACTTATATAGTCCTGCTATCCCCGCTTCTGACTTCATCTCTCTGTTACAAGTGAATCCTCTAGTCATTTCTCAATAATAATCTGTGGACCTATGGCAAAAATTTTAGTGATCGAAGATGAAATGGATATTCGTGAAAATCTGCTGGAATGTCTAGAAATTGAAGACTATGAAACCTTGAGCGCGGAAAATGGGGCCATAGGAGTAGAAATCGCCCTAACCCATTCTCCTGACCTGATCATCTGCGATATCATGATGCCGGATTTAGACGGGTATGGGGTATTAGAAGCCCTGCGCCAAGTCCCGAAAACCGAAATGATCCCTTTTATTTTTCTCACGGCCTTAGCGGATAAAACCAGCACCCGTAAAGGGATGGAATTGGGAGCAGATGATTATTTGAGTAAACCGTGTACCCCAGAGGAATTATTAAATGCGGTGCGGAGTCGGTTACGCAAGCAGAATATTATTACCCAACGCAGTCAGAAACAGTTGGAGGAGTTACGGAGTAATATTAGTCAGGCATTACCCCACGAATTGCGCACCCCTCTCAATGGGATTTTAGGCTATAGTGACCTACTGTTAATGGATTTTGAGTCCCTAGACTCTGCCGATGTGCGGGAAATGCTCCAAGAAATTCAGCAATCGGGGGAACGGTTATATCGGGTGATCCAGAATTTTTTGCGCTATGCGGAGTTAGAGTTAATTGCGTGTCAACCAGAGCGTATTGCTCAATTACGACAAGAATCTATTAGCTGTGCGGCCAGTTATATCACCGCCCAAGCCCAAAAACAAGCCTACCGAGCCAAACGGGGTCAGGATTTATTGTTACAGTTAGAAGATGGGTCGATTGCGATCGCTAGTCTAGACTTAGGTAAAATTATCGAAGAATTATTAAGTAATGCCTTGAAGTTTTCCGAACCCGGAACCCCTATCACTCTAAAATCCTGGCAAGAGGACGGCCATTATATCTTCACCGTATCAGACCAAGGCCGGGGGATGACTCCTGAACAAATCACCCAAATTGGCGCAATGATGCAATTTGAGCGCAAACTTTACGAACAACAGGGGTCTGGGTTAGGGTTAAGCATTGTTCAACGTCTTGTCCAGTTATACGGCGGCAAGTTAACCATCAACAGCACCCCCCAAAAAGAGACCACGGTTCAGGTGATGTTGCCTTATTCAAGCAATGTCAACTGATTCAAGCATTGACACTCCACGCCCTAGAAGGACGTGGATTCTTCATTCATAGACCCAACTTGCTTTGGCAGGATTGCTCCAACCAAAGTAGAGGTCGAATCTCAGTCCCGCGCTCAGGTCCAAGACCCAAGTTCCGCTATGCTAAGCGCGTACTCAAGGCTATTTTCAGGATATTAATGGCAGCATTCCAGTCTCTATCACGCCATCAACTCTAGGGGAGAATCCGGGATATTGGGCATGACCGCTAACCCCTGAGCTTCCGCCATATCTGCCTCACAGGCCGCCTGTAGAGCTTCCCGTAAATCCGGCATTACTGCTAAAGCCCTTGTCCAGTCGGGGATTTGCTCCCCTTGGGGATCATCAGCATATTCTCGCCCCGCTTCCAAGATGACCCGTTCAAACTGTTCGATGGCCATTTCTTCTTCATGACGGTCATACAAGAATCCATTAAACCGCGCATCTACAAAATATTGACGGGTGAAGTTTTGGGCTTCTCGGCGGAATTTGACCCGTAACGCATGGATGTGATCGCGGGAAATGTACAATTGTTCCATTTCTGTGAGGGTCCGGAGGAGAGACCGCAAAATATCGGCACACATTTTTTGTAGTCCCTCATGGGTATCTTGACCGAGGGGTTGGTGTTTGTGGTCAAATACCCCTAAGTCAATTTGGGAAATGCGTTTATGGGCGACATTGCGATACACTTCTCCCAATAAGCCAATTTCTAAGCCCCAGTTGGCTGGAATGCGCGTATTAAGGGCGAGATCGCTGGTGAGGGCAAATTCTCCGGAGAGGGGATAACGGTAGGCACTTAAATAGCGCAGATAGTCCCGTTCTCCGAATAATTCTGTCAGGGCCCGCAGGAGGGGAGTGACGAATAAACGCACAACCCGACCATGAAAGCGGCTGGGTTCGCCGCTAATACGGGCATAATAGGCTTTATTGAAGGCGATGCCGAATTCTTTTTCTAGGAGAGGATAAAGGAGTTTAAGGGGGTAGGAACGGTTATAGGTGAGGATGTCTGCATCATGGACCGCAATGGCATCCGCTTCTAAGGATGCCATGCCTAGGCCAAACCAAACCGCGATCCCTTTTCCGAAGTGCATCACTAAATCCAGTCCTCGCTCTCGGACTTCGTGGAGAATGGTCATGACGCGATCGCCATTTTCCCAGAGGACAAACACCTTCTGCGGTAAGACGGAGAAAAACTCCACCGCGTGTTTATACTGGTCTGCGGAGGTGGCAAATAGACAAACAACAATCGTCTTCACAAAATGGCAATCCCGCAACTGTTCCCGAATCTGGCTTAGGGCTGGCCGTTGCAGTTCTTCGTACAAGGCAGGAATGATCAATGCAGTGGGAGAGGTTTCGCTGAGGTTTAGCAGTCGTCTCTCTAGGTGATTGAGATTACAACCATAATCATGGATTGTGGTGATCAGTTCTTGTTTGTAGTCCATATAACCACTTGAACCTATTGAATTTTCTCTCAATTATTAAACAAATCTAAAAAAATTGCTGTTAAACGTAATACTTTGTATCGAGTTATTCCGCGCTCAAAATGGTTGGCAGCACGAAATTATCCAAGACCTTGGTTCTGGAATGAATTACAGCAAGCGCGGTCTTAAACGGTTGTACTGGGCAGTGATTGACCGTTCTGGGACAAAAGCGGCCTACAATTATGGGGTGAGTTAGAGAAAAGTCCTGTCGGGATGTTTTCGGAAATATCCCGACAAGATTGCTCTTGCTTGGGTCTCAGGAATGAACGGTGATGGAGGAGAATGACCAATCCGCAACTCTTAATTTTCACGGACTTGGACGGGACGTTACTCGGTGCAGAGGATTACAGTGATGAAGCGGCCTTGCCCGCGATCGCGCAATTACAACAACAGGACATTCCCCTCATCCCCGTCACCAGTAAAACCCGTGCCGAGGTAGAAGTCTTACGTCATGGGCTTAACCTCACCGACCCCTTCATTGTCGAAAATGGCAGTGGTATCTTTATTCCGGTAGGGAATCCCCACTTTACCCACGAAAGGGAAGAACACGCCGACGAGTACCATTTACTGCGTCTGGGAATGACCTACAGTCAAGCAAGAGCCATCCTCAAAACCCTTGAAACCGCCTTAAAACGACCGCTAGAAGGCTTTGGCGACCTGAGTGAAGCCCAACTGCAAGCATTAACCCAGTTACCCCTAGAGGACTTAAAACGGGCGAAAAAACGGGAATTTAGCGAACCCTTTGTCACCCTCCAATCCATTCCCCCCGAAATTGTTACAGCGAAAGTGAAAGAATTAGGGGCGGAGGTGGTCGTGGGCGATCGCTTTTCCCATTTAATCAGTCGCCACGCCGGAAAAGGTAAAGCCGTACAAGAATTAGTCCAACGCTACCAGCGCAACCATCCCGACCAAACCCTATTCACCGTAGGATTAGGTAATAGTCCCAATGATTTACCCATGTTGGAAGTCGTTGATCAAGCCATTATTCTCCCTGGCAAAAAAGGCCCCCATCCCCAACTCCAAGCACGGGGATGGCCAGTGGCCCCCGCCCCGGCCCCCCAAGGTTGGGCCGATGTTGTCCAAGACTTAATCAGTGAGGCCATCATCCCAGACAACGCAACCCTCACCAAGGCGACCCAATAAGTAAAAACGAACTCCAATAATAGGGGTGGGAAAAATCCCGGCCTTGTACTTGACTCAAGAGAGACGCAGAATGGTTATTGTTCCCCTTTGGCAACGCCATCGCTGTTAATTCAGACTGACGTAGGAGAGCCACTTGCGCTCGTCGTAAGGCTTCCGCTTTCGTTGTCACCGCCGGGTCTTGGAGATGGTGATAAAATTCACTCATTAAGGCTAATGTCCCCCAATCATGGACATTCCAAAGACTCGCTAACGCTGACTTAACCCCTGTATTCACCGCTAACCCCGCAAACCCTAACTCCGCCTGTATATCCCCCAAGGCCGTGCGACAAGAACTCAACACCAATAATTCCCGCGTCTTCCCCCATTGCAACTCCCGTAAACCGTCAATGGGGAGTCGTTCCTCCCAGAGATGAATATAGGAATTATGGGAGTCTCCCCCTTGAAAATTAGAATGAGTGGCCAAATGCACAATCTCGTAAGCGGGATTTTGGGCCTGTTGATAGAGATTGGCCAAGGTAAACTGTTGATTGAGAAAGGATTTCCCAGTAGATTCTGTAATCAGTTCTAATTCTAGGGGGACGGCGGGTAAAGGTTCGTATTCGGGAAACTCTGACGCTCCCATGGCTAACACTGGGGCCTGGTTGAGGGAACGATAGCGGCTATCAGTGAGGCTGACACTGGGGATTTGTCCCAGACTATACTGTTCAATGAGAAATTGTTCACCGTCGTGTAGGGCAGCTAAAGGGAGCGATCGCAAGCCCACATCCAGACTAAAAATGAGGGTATCCACCTCTAATCCCTCTAATTCGGCTTTATAGGGGGCAATGAGCCACTGATAAAGTTGTTGTGCAGCCCCCAAAAATTGACGGCCTCGTCTGGGGTTGGTGATGTTTTTTCGCAACTCTCGGAGGGTTTGGCCTAACTGTCCAGAGGAGATGGGAACGGTTTGGGAAAGGGGTGATCCTTGAGGTAAAACCAGAACTAACTGGAGTCCTTGGGGGTGTCGTAATGCGTAGAGAATAACAGACCGTTGCCCGGTTTGGGCTTCAATATTTTTGAGCATCTCGCGGATACTGTAAGCAGTCACTTCTGTATCTGTGGTGTTCTCTCCCAGATAATTTTCGTATTGGGCTGTAAAATAGCGATCGATTGCAGTGACTAAATTATCCCCAGTCAGGGTATGCAAGGTGCTAGGAGAGGTAAGTGGAGTTGGGGTTGGGGTTGAGGTTGGGGTTGAGGTTGTTGTTTGGGAAGTGAGAGGTGTTGGGGAGGGGAAGTCGGTTGTGAGGAGAGTCGCCGAGGTAGGGGACGGGAGAGTAAGCTCTGTTAAGAGGAGGGGAGTATCAGCAATTTGCCAGTTCAAGGTATATTGTTCGGGGGTTGGAGACTCGATCACGGTTTCTGCATTAATTAAGTCCCCGATGAGAGCGGCCAAATTGCGACTAGGATTAGAGGAGGGAGTTGGGGGAGTT
>NZ_JAQMSD010000150.1 GCF_028330525.1 Spirulina sp. CS-785/01 | reverse complement strand
CCTCCATCTCCTCCATCTCCTCCATCTCCTCCATCTCCTCCATCTCCTCCATCAACTATCAACTATCAACTATCAACCTGCTGTTCCAAGGGGAAAACAGAACTCTGAGACGATAAGCGATGATAGGCTAAACTATAATCTCGAAACTGTTGGGCTTGTTCCTCGATGCGGGAGGCCAAGCGATTACAGACTAAATTGCATAACTCAAAAATCAGAGGGTCTTCGACTCGATAATAAGCCGATGTTCCCTCACTGCGGCGACTCAATACGCCCGCTTGCAGCATGACCTTTAAGTGTTTCGAGACGTTGGCCTGGCTCGTTTGTGTGGCTTCGACCAACTCTTGAACACACTTCTCGCCATCCCGCAAGAGGTTTAAAATCCGTAGGCGCATCGGTTCACTGAGAATAGCGAAATATTCCGCTAACTGCTGGACGACTTCTTGGGATATTGGTTTAGCAAATGGCATAAAACGCTCACCAAGTATTGATCCCCAAATCTTAACAGCCTCTCCCTTGGATAACAATAGGGAAATTTATGATTAATTGGGATTGACCCGCATTAAGGCTTGTCCATACTCAACAGGTTCTCCATTTTCCACCAAAATCTCTAAAATCTGTCCAGAGACTTCTGCTTCGATTTCGTTCATCAGTTTCATGGCTTCGATAATACAGACAGTTTGCCCCGATTTGACTTGATCCCCAATGTCCACAAAGGGGGACTCATCGGGGGCTGGGGATCGATAAAATGTTCCCACCATAGGCGAGGTGATCTCCACCCCTTTGGGTTCGGATGTGGGGGGAGGTGTGCTGTCGGTGGGAGGGGCTGAGGGGGGAGATTGGTTGGCCGTTGGGCTAACCGGGGGCATCATAGCCACGGTTGATCCTTCAGCCATGGTCATCCCTTGGGGGGGTGAACCTTTTTTCACGGTGAGTTCAAACTCATCGCTTTTCAGGTTCATTTCCACAATATCGGTTTGCGCGATCGCGGCTATCAATTCACGGACTTGCTGGTAATCAATAGGCACAAGTCAAATTCCTATAGCGATTTTCATTACAAAGGGTTGGGTGAGACAGGTGATTGAACTCACCCAAAGAGCGTCCTAATTCTCACGACCGAGATAGGTATCATTGCGGGTGTCAATTTTAATCTTTTCTCCCACAGAAATAAAGAGTGGGACCATTACCTGGGCTCCGGTTTCGACAATAGCAGGTTTTGAGCCACCTGTGGCGGTGTCCCCTTTCACACCGGGATCCGTTTCGGTGACTTCTAAGACCACTGAGGTGGGGAGTTCAACTTCTAACACTTGATCTTCCCATGTGACCACATTCACTTCCATTTCTTCCTTGATATATTTGACGCGATCGCCAATTTGCTGCTCCGTTAACCGCACTTCATTAAAAGTCTCCATATCCATGAACACCAACTGATCAACATCCCGATAGGTATGCTGCATAGTCCGTTTTTCTAGGTTGGCTTGGGGAACCGTTTCCCCGGCCCGAAAGGTTCGTTCTACGGTGTTCCCGGTTTGAACATTTTTCAGCTTAGTGCGAACAAAGGCCGAACCCTTCCCCGGTTTCACATGAAGGAATTCCACCACTCGCCACACACCGCCATCTAATTCAATGGTGACACCAGTTCTAAAATCATTACTTGAAATCATGGGAGTTACGACGCAGGTAAACACAATCCGCAATCCATTTTACCCCTGTCGGTGATTCTCTCAGTCGGAAAATGGGCAAGAAACAGAGGAAACAGTATGGCAATATGAATAGGGAACTCAAGTGAATTGCCGCCTAACGGCTCAAACGACATTAAACCTATTAAACCTTATGAAATTCTTGAAAATTCCCTCTTGGATTGCCAAACGCCAACAGGTCTGGCGGGGACTGGCGATCGCGCTCCTCTTTTGCCTTCTCTGGGCCAGTACCAGTCAACCCAGTTGGGCCGCCCGCAAAAGTCAACTCGCCCAAGGCAATGCCGTCACAGACCCCACCGCCATTTTGCGGTACGCCCTTCCCATTGATAACGAAAAAGTTTATCGTCTCCAAGCCAGTCTCGAAAATATCGCCTACGACTTACGCAGCAAACGCTGGAGTCAAGTCAACAGCGATATCAAAAATGCTGCCCTCGTCCTCGACTATGGCCAAGACAAAATCCTCAAAGACATTCCCCAAGACCGCCAAGAGACAGCCAAAAGCTATTTAGAGGAACTCAACGGCAAAATTGATCTTCTCCAAGAAGCCGCCAAAAACAAAGACAAAGAAGCCGTCTGGACCACTCGCCGAGAAATGCTCAACACCGTCACCGAGTTAGAAAAACTAATGGTGACAGGCTTCCCCTTTGAAATTCCCGAAGAATTTGCCGACCTTCCCCAGTTAAAAGGCCGGGCAACGGTCAAAATTGAAACCAACCGAGGACCTTTAAAAGTCCGCCTCGATGGCTACAGTGCGCCCATTAATGCCGGAAACTTCGTGGACTTAGTACAACGAGGCTTTTATGACGGCTTAGAATTTTTCCAGAATCAAGACTTTATCCTACAAACCGGAGACCCCCCGGGCCCTGAAGAAGGATTCATCGACCCCGAAACGGGAGAATATCGTGCCATTCCCCTAGAAGTCTTAGTGGAGGGAGAAGACAAACCTCTCTATCAAATTACTATGGAGAATGCCGGACTGTACTTAGAACGTCCCGTACTGCCCTTTAATGCCTATGGGGCCTTAGCCTTAGCCCGTCCCGGTGATAACCCCAATGGCGGCTCATCTCAAGTCTTTTTCTTCCTTTTTGACAGCGAATTAACCCCCCCTGGGTTTAACCTCATGGATGGTCGTTACTCCGTGTTTGGCTATCTCATCGACGGGAAAGAAGTCCTCGAAAAACTCAAACCCGGTGACAAAATTATCTCGGCTGAGGTCATTGAGGGGAGTGAAAACCTTGTGAACAAAGGATAATGGATAATTGCTTGATGAGCTACTGTCCTGAAACCTCCCTCACCAAGGCGTGATGGGAACATCTCATCTGTTATCTCTGTTTACCGTTTCCTGGGCAAGGTTTAACCCGTTTTAACGGGTTTGAGCTATGAGCCTTGGGTTTTAACCCAAGGTTCTCATGGATAATGGATAATGGACGATCGCCTAGGGTTTTAACCCAAGGCTCTCATGGATAATGGATAATGGACGATCGCCTAGGGTTTTAACCCAAGGCTCTCATGGAGAATAGACAATTGTCTCTTGTCTTGGTATAATGAAATCCAACAAACAACAACCAACAACTAACAACCGACAACACACTGACAGCCCGACTGTTAGTGAATTGGGAGAGCAGAGCTTACTTGCCATTGTGCAGGGGTTCTGCTCTTTTGATGTTGTGGGGGATGATGGGGCGTTGTTGGCAGTGGAGGGGAGACAGTCACTGGTTGTCACCAGTGATACTTTAGTGGATGGGGTGCATTTTAGCGATCGCACCACTCCCCCCTTTACCGTCGGTTGGCGGGCCGCAACAGCCAATTTATCCGACTTAGCCGCCATGGGAGCATCTCCCCTCGCACTAACAGTAAGTTTAGGTTTACCCTCTGATCTACCTGTAGCTTGGCTCAAAGAATTATATCGGGGGTTAAGAGACTGTTGCACCAATGCCATTTTCCCCCAAAGCACTCCCCCCACAGCCAGTATTATTGGCGGTGATCTCTGTCGTTCCCCAACTCTTACTATTGCCATTACGGCCTTAGGTCAAGTTCCCCCCCACCAAGCCATTCGCCGTCACACTGCTAAACCGGGGGATCTGTTCGTCGTCACCGGGACTCATGGGGGGTCACGGGCCGGGTTAGAATTATTGCTGCATCCTGAGCAGGGTGCATCCCTCTCGGTAGAGGAGCGTGAACGCCTCATAAAAGCGCATCAGACCCCGAATCCCCGCTTTGATGCCATATCTACCCTTTGGGGGCTAAATCCCCCCTCAAATGTTGCAGGAATGGATAGTAGTGATGGTTTGGCCGATGCAGTGATTCAAATTTGTCGGGCCAGTGGGGTGGGGGCGAAGCTATTTCAAGAGGCGATTCCGTTTCCCCTTGGACTGGAGAAGTTCGTCTCTCTGGAGAAAGCCTGGGACTGGATATTTTATGGGGGAGAAGATTTTGAGTTGGTTCTTTGTCTCCCCCCAGATATTGCTCAGGGTTTGGTGGAGCAGTTGGCGGGGGATGCGGCAATTATTGGGGAGGTGACGACGGAGTTGGATGTTGTTCTGGATAACGAGCAAAAATTGACTCTAACTCAGGGGTTTCAGCATTTTTAGTGAACCTTTAACAATTAACAATTAGCAATTAACAATTAACAATTAACTTTCGGAGTAGAGGGGAGAAACCGGGTTTCTATCTCTAGGGGACTACAACACCGCACAATGGGCTAGAGAAACCCGGTTTCTAGGTCTTTTCTAGAAATTGAAAAAGAGGGGGTAAGGACTCCCTCACTCCCTCCTATTAGACAAAAATCAATCAAAAATCAATCAAATTACTCTAGATTGACTTAACCTTGCCATTTTTCAGAGACTAACTCAGCTAAGTCCACAACGCGCTGAGAATATCCCCACTCGTTGTCATACCAACCGACAACTTTCACCATATCGCCACCTAACACCATAGTTAAGCTCGCATCAGCAATAGAGGAGTAGTTGGTTTTCCGGTAGTCTGTGGACACTAAGGGTAAATCGTTATAACCTAAGATGCCTTGGAGAGAGCCTTCAGAAGCATGGCGTAATGCGTCGTTGACTTGTTCTGCGATCGCATTTTTCTCCACTTGGACCACAAAATCCACAATAGACACATTAGGGGTTGGTACACGGAAAGCTACCCCATTTAACTTTCCTTGCATTTCAGGGATAACCAGTGCCACAGCTTTGGCGGCCCCGGTACTGGTGGGGACAATATTCACCGCAGCGGCCCGGGCCCGACGTAAGTCGCGGTGACTCGCGTCTAAAATCCGTTGGTCTCCGGTATAACTGTGGGTGGTGGTCATTGTTCCTTTGACAATGCCAAAGTTTTCATGAATCACCTTGACAATGGGAGCTAGACAGTTGGTGGTACAACTGGCATTACTGATAACTTTATGCTTCCCATGCTCATACTCGTGATGGTTTACCCCCATCACATAAGTTGCAATATCACCGCCTTTCCCAGGTGCTGTGATTAACACTTGTTTGGCCCCGGCCTGGATATGTTTAGAGGCTCTCTCCTCCGTCACAAAAACCCCGGTAGATTCCACCACCAGGTCGATGTCCCATTCTCCCCAAGGGAGGTTTAATGGATCACGATCCGATACGCATTTAATCGTTTTGCCATTAACGGTGAGGGAATTCTCATCTGCGCTAATGTCTGCCCCTAACTTTCCGAGCATAGAGTCATACTGGAGGAGGTGGGCGTTAGTTCTGGGATCAGAGGTATCGTTGACACCAATAACTTCTAATCCTGTATTTTCACGCTCTAGCCAACAGCGTAAAAAATTCCGTCCGATACGTCCGAACCCGTTGATTGCTACTCTAATCACTGCGTCTTGCCCTCTGTCTTCACGCTCAACATTATTAAATGAATCTTAATACCCAAAATAATATCGCAAAGGCTGCCCAATTCTATGGAGCTTTCTAGGAAAAGTTACAATTTTCTGTTTGTTTGCCACTGATCCCCTTACGCTCTTGATGGCGCGATCGCTCGTTACCGAACAATAGCTTCCCATCTTTGGCAGCTTTGCCTTATGTCACATTCAGGATTTAGTGACTGAACTGAGACAGCATTCTAGTTGCTGACTCAGGAAACTTCAGTCGATTCGGTGCTTATTGTACAGTAATCAGTAACCCGTAACCAGTAATCAGTAAGCAGTAATCAGTAGTATATCTCCCCCATCTCCCCTTTGTGTCCTTTGTGCCTTTGTGGTTCAATTCCCCAACTATCAACTCCCCCATCTCCCAACTCCCAACTCCCAACTCCCCAGAGAGAGGGGAGAAAAGTTGGCAGAACTGCCAAGAGTCGGCACAATAACATAAACAAGAGCAATCAGGAGCAAGATGGAGAGAGACAACCTCAGAAAGTTTCCGGATTAACAAAAAAACCCCTAGGGGAATGATAAAAACTATCCAAATGGAAAAAAATCGGCTATATCAATAATGAGACCTTTAGGCAATCAGCCTCAATGGATAGAAAATTTTGATTGACTGTACCTCGAATCAGCGATTCTTGATAAGATAGCGCGTGTTGTCGAGACAGCATGGTGTGTGGTGTGGTGTGTAAGGAGTTTTGATGTCTAAGATTGTAAATTTCCAGGGCAAGCCCTTCCATTTTATCGGTATTGGTGGAATTGGGATGTCCGCGATCGCGTATATTCTAGCAAAGCGCAATTTGCCTGTCTCTGGCTCAGATTTGCGCTCTAGTCATATTACCCAACGTTTAGAGTCCGTGGGCGCACATATTTTTAATCATCAAGATGGGGCCAATTTAGAATATTTCCAACAAACCCCGGTGGCCATGGAGGAGGTGGTGACAACGGGACGGACAACGGAGCGAGAAATGACAAATGGCCATAGGAGCAATGGCCATAGGGGCAATGGCAAGACCTATGGGGGGGAAGCCTCGTCCCTCCTCACGGTTTTACCCGAAGCCACCCATTTACCCCAAGTGATTTGTTCAACGGCGATTAAAGATAATAATTCGGAGTATCAGGCGGCGAAAAGTAAAGGCTGTCCGGTGTTCCATCGGTCTGATGTGTTGGCAGCCCTCATTGAAACCTATAACAGCGTAGCCGTAGCGGGGACTCACGGCAAAACGACGACCAGTAGTTTAATTGGTTATATTCTCTTACGCGCGGGGCTTGATCCCACCATTGTTGTTGGGGGAGAAGTAGAGGCCATTGGGGGGAATGCTCGCCTGGGAGAGAGTGAGTATTTAGTGGCCGAGGCCGATGAGTCTGACGGCTCTCTGGCCAAATTTAACCCCAGTATTGGGATTATCACCAATATTGAATTAGACCACCCAGATCACTATCAAACCCTTGATGAGGTCATCCAAACCTTTCAAGTCTTTGCAGAGCAATGTGACACTTTAGTGGGATGTCTGGACTGCGAGATTGTTCAGCGTGCCTTTAAACCTGCGATTAGTTATAGTCTTGATCCAGAGAAAAAGGCCGATTATACCGCCACTCATGTCCATTATCAGAATGGCACAATGACCGCCCAGATTTGGGAAGGGAATCGCTGTTTAGGAGAGTTGGCATCTCAACTGCTGGGAGCGCATAATTTAAGTAATAGCCTGGCGGCCATTGCCGTCGCTCGTCATCTGGGGATTGAATTCGAGACCATTGCAGCGGCCATTGCCTCCTTTGAGGGGGCCAAACGTCGCTTTGAGAAGCGGGGAGAAGCCCAAGGCATCACCTTCATTGATGACTACGCCCATCACCCTAGTGAATTGCAAGCCACCCTGAAAGCGGCTCACCTCCGCATTGAGGAAGGATTGGCCCAACGGCTCGTCGCCATCTTTCAACCCCACCGTTACAGCCGCACCCAAGCCTTTTTAAAAGACTTTGCCCAATCATTTCAGGATGCGGATTTAGTGATTATTACCGGGATTTATAGTGCCGGAGAACCCGACTTAGGGCAAGTCAGTAGTCAACACCTGGTTGATGCGATCGCAACCCACCATCAATCCACCCATCAATCCACCGATAGCCCCTCGGTGTTACACTGCCCCAACTTGGCAGAAATGCCCGCCTTTCTACAAGAATATTTGCAAACTGGGGATTTAGTTTTATTTCTGGGTGCAGGAAATCTCAATCAGATTATTCCCCAAATGCTGGAGTTATACACCACTCAAGCAACGGTTTAACCTGAAGTGTAACTGGGTTAACTGGATTAGATCGCTCTCTATCAACTTATAAATCACCGCCGCAGCCAATTGGAAAAGCACTATGACACTTTCATCTGATGCGCCTAGCACCACCAAAACTGTTTTTTACGCCGGGAAATCCTTTGAGCGCGTCCCGGTGCAACTCGCGGGGAGCGATTGTCTGATCCGTCCCCATGTTTCCTTGGCCAGTTTAACCTCCTTTCGGGTTGGGGGCCCCGCAGAATGGTATGTTGCCCCCCGCAATGGTGAAGACTTACAAGCGAGTTACGCTTGGGCCGAGGATCACTCCCTACCGATCACTTTTTTAGGAGCAGGGTCTAACCTTTTAGCCAGCGATCGCGGCCTCCCCGGCCTCGTTATCGCCACCCGACACCTCCGCCAAACCCTCTTTTCCCCCGAAGAAGCCCAAATTACAGTCGGGGCTGGTGAACCCATTGCCCGCATTGCTTGGCGAGCCGCCAAACGGGGCTGGAAAGGACTCGAATGGGCGGTAGGCATTCCGGGAACCCTCGGGGGCAGTGTGGTGATGAATGCAGGAGCGCATCGTGCTTGTATGGCGGATTACCTCGTCAGTGTATTGTTACTGAAACCCAATGGGGATATTGAGCGAGTCTCTGTTGATGACTTAGAGTACAGTTACCGCAGTTCAATCTTACAAAACGATCAACGGCTAGTGTTACAAGCCACCTTACAACTGCAACCGGGATTTGATCGCGCTGAATTAATTGCCCAAACCACCCGCAACCTAAAACACCGTAAACAAACTCAACCCTATCACCTCCCCAGTTGTGGTAGTGTCTTCCGTAACCCCGATGAGTACGCCGCCGGATGGCTCATTGAACAATTGGGGTTAAAAGGATACCAAATTGGGGGAGCGCAAATTGCTCACCGTCACGCCAACTTTATTCTCAACTGTGGGAACGCGAAGGCCAATGACATTTTGCAGTTGATCCATTATGCTCAAGAGAAAGTGGAGGAACATTGGTCTTTACTCTTACATCCCGAAGTGCGAGTATTAGGGGAGTTTTAAGGGGGAGCGCGTGATTCTTCAAGGTCAAGGCTGCACGATGCTCTAGGGGAGATATTGGGCTACTGCACCTTGGCCAAAGACCATTCTCCGCTACCATAATTAGTTACGACTACTACAATCAGGATCAACGTCACTTTAAAAATACACAATGACTCAAGGACAAGGACAAGGAAAAGGATTTGGCTTCGGTTTAGGCAAAATGAAAGAATTAACCGAGGCGTTTAAGAAAGCACAACAAGTGCAACAAGAAGCCAAACAACTCCAAGATGAATTGGAGCAAATGGAGATTGAGGGCCAATGCGAAGATGGCTCTGTCACCGTGGTATTAAGTGGCAACCAAGAACCCCGCACTGTCAAAATTAGCCCAGAAGCGATGGAGAATGGGGCAGAGAAGTTATCTGAATTGGTGACAGAGGCGATGAAAAACGCTTATGATCAGTCCACAGAAACCATGCGAGGCCGGATGGAAGAATTAACCAGTGGGTTAAATTTACCTGGAATGTAACTTTCTGTTATGGCCCTCACCCCCCCTCTCCCAAGGGTGGGAGAGGGGTTGGGGGGTGAGGGTGAGTGTCTGAAATAACGGTTTCTCGTTTCCAAATTTGTTACCTTTTCTCAAATAGACCTGTGTGGGAAGATAGGAGAGAAGAAAAGGTGACTCCCCTCGTTGAAAGCTAGACATTGATTGACATTGTTCGATTTTTGTTGACCTAGAAAAATAGTCTACTAGAGGTTAACCCCTCCGGCTAAGAGGGGATATAGTGTCATACTTGGCTCAACCGTTAAAAGGAAAATTGCAATGACCGCAGAAATCCAATTTGCTAAAGGCATTACCGAAGAAGCTGTCCCAGATGTGCGCATTACCCGTTCTAAAACTGGAGACACGGGGACGGCGACCTTTTATTTTGAACAGCCTAAAGCCCTCGAATTACAAGAAGGGGGAGAAATTACTGGGATGTATCTCATTGACGATGAGGGGGAAATTTCCACCCAAGAAGTGAAAGGAAAATTTGTCAATGGACAGCCCTCCGCCATTGAAGCGGTTTTGGTGATGAAAAGTGCAGAGGAATGGGAACGGTTTATCCGCTTTATGAATCGTTATGCGGAGGAACAAGGACTGGAATTGACTCGCTCTTGATGTCTCTCTACCTGGTTTACAGATAGATGGTTCAACCGCATCCAGATTCCTCAAAAACTGCGATCGCGTGTGCAGTCCTCACTATTAGTGATACTCGCACCCCAGAAAGCGATCGCAGTGGAACTTTGCTCCAAGACCAATTAGTGGCTGCGGGCCACCGCATCCCCGCTTATACCCTGCTTCCTGATGAACCGCAACGCATTCGTCAGCAGGTTCAACAGTGGGCTAAACAAGACGATATTACGGTGATTCTCACCAATGGGGGAACGGGAATCGCACCGAGAGATACCAGTTATGATGCGATCGCGCCTCTCCTAGAAAAAACCTTACCCGGATTTGGTGAAATTTTCCGGTTTTTAAGTTATCAAGAAATCGGCTCACGTGCGATCGCGTCTAGAGCCACTGCCGGGGTGTATAACAAGACCTTAATTTTTGTCTTACCGGGATCAAGTAATGCCGTGAAACTTGCCCTAGAACAACTGATTTTACCGGAATTACACCATTTGACCCGGCAACTTGTGCCACCCTCTTAGCAATTAGCAATTAGTAATTAGCAATTCATCATTAGTAATTAATAATCAACAATTAACAATTAACATAATCATTCAGATGTCACACCGTAGTTATTAAACAAAACCACCTAGATACTTACCTTTAGACTCTTAATCATTGTAGGGTGGGCAATGCCCACCTAGAGATAAATCGTTAACTTTTCCGTTAGTCTATCAACCCGTTTTCAACGGGTTTAAGCTATTAGCCTTGGGTTTCAACCCAAGGGATATTACAACCAACAACCAACAACAAAAAAACCAATAACCAATCAACAACTAAGGCTGATCAAACAAACGATTATTCGGTAAATTACTCACCGCCCGTTGTAACGAAGCCAGAGCGCGATTATAACCAATAATCGCCGTTAACAGATTATTTTGCGCTCGCGTCACCTCCGTTTGAGCATCGATCACATCCGTTTGTGTTCCCACTCCCGCTTGAAACCGTAAGCGAGCCAAACGTAAACTCTCCTCCGCCAACTGAACCGCCACCGTCGCCGTTTGGATATTTTCATCCCGCGCCCGTAAATTAGCATACGCCTCCTCAACCTCTAGGCGAATTTCATTGCGCCGTTGCTCAAAATTGGTCTCGGCAATTTCAATATCCAATTCCTCCTGTTCGCTGCTGGCCTTCGCTGCACCGCCATCAAAGAACGTCCACTGTAACCTAGCTCCCAAAGCATACCCATCCGCCGGGCCAAAATCATCATCAAATCGCCCCAAAAAATTATAATTGGCAAACAAACTCACCTGGGGACGAATATCCGCCAAAGCCGCCTGTCGCTGTTGCTCATCAATCTCCCGTTGGGCCAACTGCTGCTCCAACTCCGCCCGGTTACGATAGGCCAACACAATAGTTTCCTCTAGGGATAAATCCCACTCTCCCGCCCGTTCAACTTCATCCGCCGCCCGGACTTCCGCCCGTTGGCCAATATTGAGAACTTGGGCTAACTGACGTTGGGCAACCTGTTGGTTAGCACTCGCTGATCTTAACGCTTGTTCACTGTTGGCTAAGTCCACTTGGGCTCGTAAAACATCAAAACGAGTCCCTAACCCGGCTTGTTCGAGCAGTTCGGCATCTCGTAAAGTTTGTTGGGCATTATCCACCGCCGCCTGTTCAATGGCCACCTGAGAATTAGCCTCTTGCACCCCATAATAGGCATTGGTGACATTGAGCCGCAGTTCATGGGCAACTCGTTCGACTTCTAATTGGTTAAAGCGGACTTGTTCTTCGGCTTGGCGGATGAGGGCTGACCGTCTTCCCCCGGTATAGAGGTTATAGGTTAATTCTAGGGTGGCATCAAAGGCCGTTGTGGTGGTATCTCCCCCGCCTAACGTCCCACCGGTTGCCCGGTTGGAGAGTTCGCTTTGGGCCGAGTCAGTCTGGGTGAGGCTCATTTGCGTCCCCAAGTTGGGTAAACGCGCTGCGAGGGCTTGCCGTAACCCGGCGCGGGCTTTTTCTAAATTGAGCCACGCCACCCGAAAATTCGGGTTATTTTGACGGGCTAAGAGAATGGCTTCTTCGAGGGTGATGGGTTGGGAGATATCCACCGTGACTTCTTCGGGTTGGGTGGGGAATAATAAAGGATTACTACTAGGGGAGAGGTTCTCAGGGGGCAGTATTTCGGCTTGAGAGGCAGGAGGACTTAACAGAGGGGCGGCTTCCTCCATCACTTCATCGGGGTCCACTTGTGCGTCTTCCTCTCCTGGAAATTCTAGGTCTTCACTGGGAGAGGTCATTTCATCTTCTAGGGGCGGTAAGTCAAAGGG
>NZ_JAQMSD010000149.1 GCF_028330525.1 Spirulina sp. CS-785/01 | reverse complement strand
GGCTCGTACTTTGTGGCTAGTTGCGGAGGGGTGACAATTGAGACATTAAAACAGTATGTCGAGAATCAAACTGCCCCCTGATTCATCCCATCGCCGGAGGCGAGGGTCTTCTCAGGGTTAAAGATAAGGGAACAGCGATTTTTAGTTTCACCGAGAGTAAACAGTAAACAGTAACCAGTTATTACTCCCCATCTCCCCCATCTCCCCCCCTTCCGACACTTCCAACACTCCCCAATCCTCACTCCCTGAGCAAGGACGGGGAAAAAAACCGTAAAATGAGATTTGGTATTGGCTTCTCATTCAAAATTTCATGATTCCTGATCTCGCCAATCCTTCTCAATCCTCAGTTTTGATTATCGATCAATATCAAGAGGATATGCAGCGTCTCTCCCGTTTACTCCGGCAACGGGGATATAGTGTGCAGACGACTTCCACAGGAGGACACGGACTCACCCTAGCGGAAACCCAGCAACCAGACTTGATTCTTCTGAACACCACCTTACCTGATCTCAATGGGTACGAGGTTTGTCAACAGTTACAAGCCAAGCACCAGACTCGGGAAATCCCTGTTATTTTTTTGAGTACCTTGGATCAGGTGTGGGATAAGGTGAAAGCCTTTGAGACAGGAGGACGAGACTATATTACGAAACCCTTTCACGATGCGGAAGTGTTGGCGCGAATTGATAATCAATTGAGTATCTGTAACGCGCTGAAACTGCTAACTATGCAAAATACCCTCTTGGCAGAGGAAATTAAAGAACGTCAGCGTGTGGAGAAGGAATTGCGCTTCTCCGAAGAAAAGTTTGGTAAAGCCTTTCGCGCTAACCCTAGTCCCATTACCATTACGCGGTTAAGTGATGGCCGTCATTTGGATGTGAATGCAAGTTTTTGTCAAGCAACCGGGTATAACCCGGAAGAAGTCATCGGTAGGACGGCCAGGGAGTTGAATTTGTGGGTGGAGTCGGATAAACGTCAGCAGATGTTTAAGATGGTGACGATGTATGGGGGGGTACGCAATTATGAGTTTCAGTTTCGCACAAAACGGGGGGCGATTCGCACCGCTTTACTGTCGGTGGAGTTAATTAACCTCCACGGGGAACAATGTTTACTGTCTTTGTCCAATGATATTAGTAAGCGGGTGCAAGCGGAACAAGCGTTACAAGCGGCCAATGAGGAGTTACGACGGTTGGCGATGTTGGATGGGTTAACGAAGGTAGCAAACCGTCGTCGCTTTAATGAAAAGCTCAATCAAGAATGGTTAAAGTTGCAACGAGAACAGGATGCTTTATGTTTGATTTTGGCGGATGTGGATTATTTTAAGCGGTTTAATGATTACTATGGGCATTTAGCGGGGGATGGGTGTTTACAGAAAGTGGCGGGGGCTATTGCAGAAACGGTGGTGGGGTATAAGCATTTAGTGGCCCGCTATGGGGGGGAGGAGTTTGCGGTTATTCTTTCCTCTGTCCATGCAGATAAGGCGTTATTAATTGCGGAAACCATTCGTCAGACTGTGGAACAGTTACAAATTCCCCATAAAGATTCTGCGGTGAGTCCTTATATTACCCTCAGTTTAGGGGTGATGGTGACAATGCCAACGTCGGAGTTTCCTCCTGAGAGTTTAATTGGTGTGGCGGATTTAGCGTTATACGGTGCAAAGCAGCAAGGCCGCAATTGTACGGTGATGGAGATTCTTTGAGGGGGTTGGGATTAAGTGCTGGATTGTTCTTTGATGTACTGTTGAATGACGGGGTGTAAGTGCCAAGGAGAGGCAGTTTGGTGTGGTTTTTTTTCGATTAAGTTTCGTTTTCTTAGAGAGTTGATGGCTTGTAAATATTCGGAGTCGGATAATTTTTCTGTGGCCTGATGGGGGGTTTCTGTTGCGTCCTCTGGGTGGGCTAATTTTAGCATTACGGCTTGTTCTGTGGAGGATAAGCGTTGATATTGTCGGTGGAGGAGGGGGAGTAAATCCCCTAAAAAAAGGGTGGGATAGGCTAAAAATTGGGCGACGCTACCATTAAATAGGTCTTGGATATGGGCTGCAATGATGTTTAACCAGGTGGGGTGGCCGTTGTAACGGTGAATGAGGTCTAACCAGTGGGGGCGATCTGCTAATCCTTTGCTGGCGAGGAGGTTTTTGGCGGTTTTCCCTAATCCTTGCAATTGTAGGCTGTAGCAGTGACGATTTTCGCTTTCTAGGGTGGCAAGATCGGGGGGATATTCCCAACTGAGGAGGAGGAGGCAACTTTGATGGGGAAACCGGGCGATCGCTTGAAGGAGTTGGCTATATTGGGCGTATTCTGGACGGTATGTGCCGACTAGGGTGTTTGGGGTTAGGGTGTCTTGAAGATCGTCGAGGATGATAAGGCTACGATGTAACTGCAAGGCTTCAAGGAGGGTTTGCGGTGGGGGGTCTTGGTCTTGGGCAAAAAATTCGATGAGGTGGGTTTGGAGGGTGTTGAGGGTGGGAAATTGGCGATGACTCCGCCAGATGATGCGATCGAAGTGGTCTTGGATTTGTTCGAGGAGTTGGGTGGCGAGGGCGGTTTTACCAATTCCGGAGAGTCCGGTGAGGGTGATGAGGGGGCTTTTTTCTTCGAGTATCCATTGTTTCAGGGTGTCGAGGTCTTGGGTGCGGGGATAGAGGCTATAGTAGCGGGGAACTTGGGTTAGATCGTGGTGTTTTTTGGGGGGATTGCGCGATCGGTGTTTTTTGACTGTCGGATAATGAGTTATTTCGCTGCAAATATTGATATTGCCAAAGATTTGTGTTGCATCAGAACCAAAATTGGAGATCGAGTTAAACTCAATTCGCTTCAATATAGACTTCAGATTTGATTTTTTGATATCTTCTCCTAACACATCTGAAAGAAGTTGCCATAATTCCGAAGCGACTCGCTTAGTATGATCTTTCGAGCAATGATAATCTTTCGCCACCTGCTGATAAGTTTTATTTTCCAACGTCCCTTCTAAGATAGTCCTTTGTAGTGAGCTAAGGTGCTGGCCTGTCTTGGCAAAAACGCGATCATCCGTCCACTTGATAGCGTCTTGAATATCCATAAGTGTTAGGTGAGGTCATCACTGGAGTTTGGGTTGTTCCTACTTTATCAAACCTTTTACCACTTTTGTCACCCAATCCCACTTTTTACCACTCAAGAGCGATTGGAAGCCTTGAGGAAGTCCCCACGAAATCCCACCTCATCGGGGAGAGCAAAGTCCAAATGAGGTGGCACAATAGTTAAGGGGATAGCCAATTTTATGTGCTGGCTATAACCTATCATCTATCATTTTTTATCTTTGGAGATCAAATAAATATGGCAAAATACCTCCCAATGTTGTCAAATGTAACAGTAGATGAGTACGAGATAGACCAAGTTGAAGAAGAAGTAGAACTTTATGGAGAAGAATTAGAGGAAGCAATTCACAACGCAATATTAGATGAATATCCATATGAAGGAGATATGATAAATGAAAAAGACACTATAGAGCAAGCACTAAACTTATTGAAGCAAAAAGGCGGTAACGTGGAAGAGACAATCCGTTCTTTTGCAGAAGAACAAAATATTAAAACGCAAGAACTTCTATCTAATGCTCATAGAGCTTGGGATCAACTAATAGATGAAGAATGGGCTAATGCAGTCTATGAAGAGCTACCAAGTTTAGTTAGTGGTATTCTTATAGAATTAATAATAGCAGATAATAGCAACTTGAGTCCTGAAACCTCCTCAATATTAGGTTTTATTGTAGCAGTTGCAGTAAGAAAATATCTTGTACAAGATCGTACTGTTGCAGCTAATGAGGCGGTAGTCTAAATTTTAGTTTGTAGGGTGCGTTGGGTAGTAAAAACCTTAGAAAGTATCAACGCACCATATCCTTTGATAATATGAGTAAAAGCAGTGCGTTCAACAGATGGTCAGTGAGGGATACAAGACCAAAGTTACTGTTCATTGAAACACACTACAATTCCTATCCTATGCCTTAATTTACTCAAGGTTTTCTGATTAACGTACCTGAGCAAGCTTGAGACAATAAATGATATCATGAAAACATTACTTAGCATTATAATCCTTTGGATTTTCCTTACCTTTAACTCTGTTGCACTAGCCAGTAATTCTAATTCACTGGTGAGACCCTTAAAAGAATTGCTTAATAATTATGAAGTTTTAGATTTCTCAACAATGGGAGATGATAGCCAGTTTTGTGGCTTTTCCGGGAGTAAATCTCTTTTATTTGTTGATGAAGGTTTTTTAGAAAAGTTTCAAGGTGAACAAAACTCTCAAGATTTTGAGTTTATCTGTGTTGCCTATGATGTCATATCTAATCAATTTTCCAATAAGAAAACTTTGAAGAAGTCAGACTTTTTTGACCTTTTTTCTAGCAGTCAAGTCTTAAATGGAGTTGATAATGTAGACTCAGAATTAATTGAATATAAAGAAACATCTCAATTTTCAAAACCTTATATTTGGCTTAAACTAAAGGATAATGATAAAGAAAATGAAATGGAAGGAGTTGGTGGAATAGAACTTTTAGCTTTTCAAAATGATGAATCTGTTTTTGTCACTTATTTGATTTACGGAAATAAATCATCTCCTAACGCTGATTTTGATGAAATTGTCTCTACAATACAAGCTAATTCAAGTCAATTCCTTGTTTACAACTCAAAACTTTATGAAGTTAAAGTAAATTCTATCGAAACCCCAAAAAGTGATAATGCTTTTTTAGAGCCTGAAGACGATCAAATCTATGTTGCTTTAGATATATCAATGACTAATAAATCTAAAGATGAGAAGGGGATTGGAGCTTTAAATTTTAGGCTGCAAGACGAGGAAGGTTTTGTTTATAAACCAATGGCATTTACCTCAATAAAATCTCCAGAGTTTCCATCATTTATAAAAGTTTCTCCAAAGAAAAAAGTCCGAGGATGGATAACCTTTAAAGTGCAACGGTCGGCTGAAAATTTGGTGCTTGAATACAGCGATTTTGGGGTAAATTTTAAAATTCAGCTACCTGAAATATAATAGGTCTGTAGTCTTGTAAGGTGTATTGGGTGGGGGATAATTTGAGGTAAAACGCTTCGAGATTCAATCCACCCAACGCACCGTATTGGTTAAGACAATAAAGGGAGACGGTGCGTTCAACGGATTTTTAGTTAAGGGTAAAGAATATAAGTTATTGGCCGTTGAACACACCCTACAAGTCTGGGGAAGATAGGGATTGACTGCGAACTGTTGCAGTTTACAATAAGGAATATCGGGATGGTTTTGCTTAAATTCAGTCGATAAGCGTTTGGTTGCTTCTCCAATGATTAAAATACGTCGGAGAATAGCATCTTGTTTTTCTTCATTAGTAATGAACTCATTAAAGGTTACATTTTCGGTATAAACCAAAATTTTAGTGATCGATTCAATGATATCCAAAATTGCTTCTTTATCGCGCTGCATAAATTATCCTAGAGGAGTTTAAAATATTGTGACGGCGAATGTAATTCGGATCATGTTCTAAAGCCGTTTTACTGACTAAATCAACAGGCCGCCCGAACAACTCTTGTAATTCATCTTTCATTCTGACTTGTAACAGTAAGTTTTTCCTAGCATTGACTCCATAAGTAAATAAAACATCAACATCACTTTTCTGGTTGCCAGTTTCCTGAAAATCGTCTCGCAAAATTGAGCCAAATAAGGCGAGTTCTCTAATATTCCATTTTTCGCAAAACGCTAGGATTTGCTGAGGGGTTACGTTGAGCCGTTGGTAGAGTTCAGCCCACGATAAAACCATGCTAGAGTTACTCATTAATGGGGGATCAGATGTCTTTGGTGGTGGTAACTTTATCATAATTCATTTTCTGAACCTTGGGTTAAAACCTCTAGGCTTAGAGCCAAAACTTGTTATCTAGCATTTACCCCCCTCCAGTCTTGTAGGGTGTGTTGGGTAGGGGATAATTTGAGGTAAGATGATTCGAGATTAAATGAATCTATTCGAGATTAGAAACTGGGTTTCTTTCTACATTTTGAGGAAATATCTAAAGTTAGGTCAGAAACCCGGTTTCTCCCTTGTCTAAACAATAAATAACCAATAACCAACTAATTATTACATTGAATTTCAGTGGCGGGTTCGATGGGGGGGGTTAGGGTGTCTCGTTTGGCTTGTAGAATTTTACAGGTGCTAAAGCCGACGATTCCATCGGCGACTAGGTTATTCTCCCGTTGAAAGGCTTGGACGGCTAAACGGGTGTAAAAGCCGAAATAACCATCAATGGGGCCGTGGTAGAAGTTGAGGGCTTGTAGGATTTTTTGTAGGAGGACGACATCTAAGCCCCGATCGCGCGATCGCAAAAAAGCCCGAAACTCCACCACCTCCGGTAAGTCAAACGTTAAATCGGGAGGAGTAGGAGACGGGTGGCGCGGTTGCTCAAGGGGGCTTCCATGAAGTCTCGGACGGTTACGTCTTTCTCTGGAGGGGGAAGGAGGAGAAAGACTAGCATCTCCTGATGGAGAAGTCTCCCCCGCTTGTCTCCTCGTTTCCCTAGAAGGAGACGGATTCGACTGTGACGGTTCTCCCACACGGAAAACTGAGGAATTAGCTAGATCAGACGGGGTTCTTGTTGCAATATCTCCCTCTGTTGTTTCCCCTGTAGGCACATCTCCCCCAGTCGTCTCACCCTCTATTCTCTCCCCTGTAGGAACATCTCCCCCAGTCGTCTCACCCTCTATTCTCTCCCCTGTAGGAACATCTCCCTCAGTTGCCTCACCCTCTATTCTCTCCTCTGGGGGGACATCTCCCTCAGATACCCTGTCCTCCTCCTCTGGAGTTACTTCTTCCGCGTTTTCTATCGCTTCCGAATCACTCAACGGGGGAGGCGTTTCCTGTTGCTTCAAATTATCGGGGAATTGCTCTTGTTTTCCCACCGGAGAGGGGGTTGGAGACGGTTCAGACTCTAATAACAGGGGAGACTGAAACCAATCCGTCGTCGTTTTCAGAATCAACACCACCGGGAGTAACACCGCTAAGAGGAGAGTAGCAAAAACGCCAAAGCGAGCTTCTCGGAATCGTTGCTTCCAGAAAAGATAGATGAGAAAAACGAAGACCAACCCAGACAGAACCATTAACGCTTGGATTTGTCCCACGGGGAAAGTTTCCTCCTTGGCCTGTGACTCCGGAGAGGGAGTAGGAGATGCTTGCACCAACAACAGAGTCTCTAACTCCTCCTGAGAGGGTGGAACAGACATTAATGGCAAAACAGGGGGATGGGAGGGGTCAAAATAATCCATGCGGAATCGAGAGACGCAAGCAGAAACAGAAAGAAGCAGGATTAGCGGTTAGAAAACGCTCTGCATCTACCCACAAAATGTAGAGTACCATGCCTGCTATCACAACAAAAGTTATTTCTTTCAGACCATAGGGGTTTACTCTGTGATTATACGTAGAATTAAAGTGAAGGTGTGATACCTTAATCAAACCATACTTGTACTGAATAGCTAGTGCGTTTATTCCTCGATTCCCCCGAAATCCAGTTTCACAACTTTCTCACGTTCATGCGATACCTTACCCACGGGCGTTCAAATAAGTAAAATGTGGACTATAAGGCAAAAAGTGGGCTTAGGCTATGTCGTGGCTATTGGTGTGGGATTTATAGGCGCGATCGCAGGAATGATCCTTGGCGACTACTATCAAGGAAAAGGCATCGAACAACTAGCCGAGGCCAATATACAATCCGAACTCCTTGTTCGTTATAAATCTAACCTCAAACAAGCAAGACTCTCCGGGGCCTTACTCTTAGCCACCTTAGACAACCCCGAACAATTTCAAGAACAGCAGATTCAACTAAATCGTCACCTCCACGGAGTCGAACAACTCCAATATCAACTAGAGGACTACATCGACAGTGATCCCAGTTGGTTAGCGGCTGAACCAGAACAGATCAAACAACTACTCGCTCAACAAAGCGAACTCTTAGAAGGGTATCATCGCCAACTCAACACCCTCTTCAGCCAGTATGAAGCCACCCAAGTCCCCCGACTCGAAGATCGTCTCCGCAAGGAAATACAAACCCTTACCGTCTCCTCACAAATTCAAGCCTTTGATCAAAGCACCTCAGAATTAAACCGTTTACTAGAAAAAGCCCAAACCCAAGCCAGACAAGCCGAAGTCGAACTCGAAAACGCCCAAGGATTAGAAAAATTACTGATTGTCGTCAGTAGTTTATTGGCAGCAGCGATCGCAGGATATATTGTCTTTCAAACCACCCATCGCATCATCTCCCCCCTCGAAAACCTCGCCCAAACCGCCAAACAAGCCGCCACCCAAGACAACTTTGCTCTCCGCGTCGAAGCCAACACCCAAGACGAAATCGGCTCCCTAGCCCAAGACTTTAACATCCTCCTCGAACGAGTCTCCCAATATACCCAGGAACTCATCGAAGCCAAAGAAAAAGCCGAACAAGCCAACCGTGCCAAAAGCACCTTTCTGGCCACCATGAGTCATGAACTGCGAACCCCCCTCAACGCCATCCTAGGGTTTGCCCAACTCCTCACCTATGACCCCTCCCTCAACCCCTCCCAAAAAGAACAACTCGACATCATCAACCGCAGTGGAGAACACCTCCTCACCCTGATCAACGATATTCTCAGCCTCGCCAAAATCGAATCAGGGAACATGGAATATGCCCCCAAAAACATCGACCTATATGCCGTCCTCGAAGATATTAAAACTCTCTTTCTCCTCAAAGCCGACAGTCAAAACCTACAATTACAACTCGAAATTAACAGCGATGTTCCCCAATACATCCAAGCCGATGACGGAAAACTGAGACAAGTCTTCATCAACCTCATCGGCAATGCCCTGAAATTCACCACACAAGGCGGCATACTCATCCAAGTTCAACGAACCGAACCTCACCCTGACCAATTCCCCCCCGACACCCTCCCCCTTACCTTCTCCGTCACCGACACAGGGCCAGGGATTGCCCCAGAAGAAGTAACCTTACTCTTTGAAGCCTTTAGTCAAACCGAAACTGGCCGCAACTCCCAACAAGGAACCGGGTTAGGACTCACCATTAGTCAACAATTTATCCAAAAAATAGGGGGAAACCTGCAAGTCAACAGTACCCTAGGGGAAGGGACAACCTTCTTTTTCACCCTTCCCGTAACAGAAATCTCAGCCGATCAACTCGAAAAACCGAAAGTGACCCAACGGGTAATCGGCCTAGAACCCAATCAACCCACCTACCGTATATTAGTCGTAGAAGATAAATGGGAAAACCGCGAACTGTTACAACGTTTATTAACTCCATTAGGCTTGGAACTCCAAGAGGCCGTGAATGGGGAAGAAGCGGTTATTTTATGGGAAAGTTGGCAACCCGATTTAATTCTCATGGATATTGCCATGCCGAAAATGAATGGCTATGAAGCCACAAAACAAATTCGGAAACGGGAGATAGAGAAACTGAAACACCAAGAATTAGACCGTGGGACAGTAATTCTGGCATTAACCGCTAGTGTTTTTGAAGAAGAACGGGCGGCGGTTTTAGCATCAGGGTGTGATGACTTCTTACGGAAACCCTTTCGAGATTATGACTTGTTTCAGAAGATGAGAGACAATGTAGGAATTCAGTTTATTTATGAATCTATAACACCTGAAGACCATCCCACTCAATCCCAGAATGAAGACTCTGAGGAAGCCCTAGATTTAACAATTCTATTGGAAATGCCTGAACCTTGGCAACAGCAATTTAAAGAGGCCGCTATTGCGGCAGAGGCTGATATCTTACAAAGATTAATCCAAGACATTCCCAACAGTCATTCTCAAGTAAAACAAACCTTAGAAACATGGATTTATAATTTTCAATTTGATAAAATTTCAGATTTATTTGAAAATGAATAATTTAATTTATAATTGATAATGAATAATTGGTCAGTTGAGAAAGCGGGTTTCTCTGCCAACTTTAGTCATTAGCCATGCAGTTAAATCAGAAACTTGCTTTCTTCGCCCTTCCGTGATCAGCAAATATTCTGCTAAATTAAACAATACTATTGGTCAAAATCTCGACTAATAGCGAGTTTTTCATAGAACTAAAATTATGGCACAAAAACCGTTAACCCTTGAGGGATACAATTGACCTCAACCGGAGTCGTCCCAATAATTTCCCCATCTAAAACAACTTTTTGCGGGGGATCAGTAGAAATTCTGATTTGTTGCGTCCGACCATGGCGAATATTAGGATTACTGACTTCCGACTTCACTAAAGCCGCCCCTAACATATTTAGCATAGTATTCACTGTATCGAGGCGACTATTCGCAGTTGTAATAGTTAAATCTAATAAGCCATCATCAAAAATAACTTCCCCCATTCCTTGGGCCATAACCGAAGTCGGAGGGGCTGCATTGGCCACCGTGATAGCCCCCGCTTCACTTTCTTGAACTTTGCCTTCAATTTCAATTTGGGCTGTAAAGAGTTGTTGTTCGTCGATTTGTTGCCATCCGGCCACTAAATAGGCCAAAACGCCCCATTTATCCTTTAACTCCCGACTGGCTTTATTGACCATTTCTGCTTCATAACCAATCCCCGCTAATAAAATCATCGGCAACCCATTACAACGGGCTGCATCGACTTTTTGGGTTTTGCCGCCTAAAATGACCTGACAGGCATTACGAATGGGGGTGATGCGGTTACTAATGCCCATTGCGGTGGCAAAGGCGTTGGCGGTCCCTCTGGGGATGATACCGAGGGGGATGTCGGTTTCGAGGAGGACTCCGGCCACGTTGGACACTGTACCATCTCCTCCAGAGGCGATGATCAGGTCAGCTTCGGCTTCCACTGCTGCTTCGGCCAGTTGTTGGGCGGTTTCGTCGGCGGTGGTTTGGTGGGTGTGGAGGTGGAAATGGGGGGAGAGTAAGTCTTGAATGAGGGTGAGGTCTTGTTCTGCGTTTCCTTGTCCGGAGATGGGGTTAAAAATAAGATGGGCGATTCGTGTTCGGGCTAAATGTGCCAGGATAGTGGTTGCGGTGGCCAAGTTGGTGGCGAGGGGAACATTATGAACCACACAGATGCGTAACAGGGCTTGAATGTCCGGTTCATGGGGTTGGGCATAGAGGGGGTCAATGAGGAATATGACTGCAACGACTTTTCCTTCGACAATTTGGGCGGCAATTTGTGCATCTCCCCCTACGGGGCCGGACTCCATACGCTGAATTTTGAGTCCTGTTCCTTCTTGAATGCGTTGTCCGGTTGTCCCGGTGGCGATGAGATGATACCGGGAGAGGACGGGTTGATGGGTTTTGGTAAATTGTACTAGGTCATCTTTTTTGGAGTTGTGGGCGATGAGTGCGATAGTATTCATTTATTAATAATGGCTAAGGGATAAAGGATAATGGATAATTGATCATGGATAATTGATGATTATAAATTACTGGGTTTTCAATTAAGGGCTAAGAAATAAGGGATAATGGGTAATGGATCATTATAAATTACTGGGTCTTGGGTCTAAATTCTTGGGGAGTCCCTTGCGATCAGTCCCTCATTACGGTTTACTGATTACGGTTTACGGTTTACTGTTTACTGGAGTGAGTGGGGCGCAAACGCCACCGTTACGGGATTCTTTTTCGCAAGTTAACTCGGTGTCGCGGTTTCAGGATGTATCCCCGGAGGATTGGGCGTATCAGGCGTTGCGTGATTTGGTGAGCCGTTATAATTGTTTGGCGGGATATCCCGATGGGATGTTTCAGGGGAGTCAGTCGTTGAGTCGCTATGAGTTTGCGGCGGGGTTAAATGCCTGTTGGCAGCAAATGGAGCGTTTATTGGAGGCAACGGGGAATGAGTTTGTGGTCTCGGAAGATTTGGCGAGGTTAGACCGTCTCATTCGGGAGTTTAGCACGGAGTTGGCGTTGATTCGGGGTGGGGTGGATGGTTTAGAGGCGAGGGTGACGGAGTTGGAGTTAAGCAGTTTTTCCACTACCACGAAGTTAGGGGGAGAGGTGGTTTTGTTGCGGGGGGGACTGTTGGGGGGTGACGATATTACCGATATTACGCGGAGTGGGGCGAATGTGGAGAATAAGGCGGTGTTGCAGTATCGGACTTGGTTGGAATTGTACACCAGTTTTTATGGGCGCGATCGCGCAACCACTCGTTTGGCCGCCAGTAATACGGTCCCTCTGTTAACATCAGGAGGGAATACGGGAGGGAATACCCCGGCCAATTTATTATTCTCCAATGACGGACGGAGTGCGGTGGATACTTCAACGGTAAGTGAGAATAATAACTCGGTTTTTCTTGATCTGTTTAGTTATCAATTCTCCTTGGGAGAGGATAAACGAGTGCATCTCTTTGCCACTGGGGGGTCTCATTTTGATTATGCTAACACCCTAAATCCCTATTTAGATGACCAAGAGGGGGGCGGTGGGGCTGTCTCCCGCTTTGGCCAGCGTAACCCCATGTATGGGATAGGCGGAGATGGGGCTGGAATCGGGCTAAATTGGCGATTGAGTGACACTTTACAGGTGGATGTGGGATATCTGTCCAACCAAGCTAATGATGCCTCAGACGGGCTATTTCAGGGCAATTATTCCATCTTAGGACAGGTGGTGGTAGGTGAACCGGACTCGCTGCAATTGGGGTTTTCCTATGTGCAAGGATACAGTGAGGCCAATGGGTTTCGTTATGGGGGGAGTGGCCAGGCCACGGGGACTTTTGCCGCCAATTTAATTCCCTTTGCCTTAACCTCCATCTCAGGAGTGAATGATTCCCGTCTAGATGCGCCTGTGGCGAGTAATTCCTATGGTTTAGAGGTTTTTTATCCTTTTAGTGATGCCTTGGCGATTTCGGGCTGGGTGGGGCTAACGAGGGCCCGGTTACTGGAGTTTGGCGATGCAGATATTTGGAATTATGCCCTTGCCTTGACGTTACCGGACTTGTTACAAGAGGGAAATTTGGGGGCGGTTATTATGGGGGTTGAACCGACGTTAAAGGGGATAGAGTCGGGGGATGAACCGTTTCCGGTGTTGGACCGGGATGAGGCATTACACCTAGAGGCATTGTACCGTTATGAGTTGCGCGATCGCCTGTCTTTCACCCCCAGTCTCATCTGGCTTCCCGCCTTAAATCAAAATAACAATAATGATGATGTTTTCCTCTTTACCATACAAACACAGTTTGAGTTTTGATAATTAACAATTAGCAATTAACAATGGTTCTTTGTTTTTTGATAAGTATTCAGCCGCTCCCCCTCTTATCCCCCTTAAAAAGGGGGAGGATAGAGGATGCTTCGCTTTTTATTAACTCCAGTCAACCTGAATACTTACATTCTTGGTCAACAAAGATAACTGATAATCACCAATCACCAATTACCAATTACCCAATTCATTGATTTAAAACCAGCCGTCCTAAAGCCTTGAGAATTTGTGCCACTTGCCTCAACTCGTGACGACTAGGGAATAGGGAGAAAGAGCGAGAGGTATCATATTCGACCCCACTTCCGAGTTTCAAAAAGATAAATTCATCTCCATTGGTGGCCATCCCATAATTAGGTAATTGGCGATGGGGGTTGGCGGCCATATAAGCGAGAAGTTGAGGAAATGCCGCAGGGACAGAAATAGTGGTTCGTTTTGATTCAACAGTCAAAATCCAGAGTCGCTCTTGCACAACCAGCACATCAATAAATCCTCGGATAGTTTCTTCTGGGTCTTCAAGTTTTAAAGTAACTCCGTCAGGGGACTTGAGACGGAAAGGAGGATCAATAAAACCCAACAATTCCAGTAAGGGAGCGATTACCACAAGATTGATGGTCCCCTCTAAAAGTAAACCATCGGCGCGATGATAATCATAACGCTGTTTGAGGCGATCAAGGCCGACTTGTTCTTGATCCGTGAGAGACGGCAGATTGTCAGTCCACTCCGAGAAAAAGTCCTCATCCTCAGTTTGCACCAACCCTAAACGCTGTTGTAAGTCGTTCAGGGTTGTAATTGTCTCTCTCACCCCTTTGCTAGTTATCATAGTAGCGATCGCTTGAGCATATAGTCTTCATTCTAAACGCGATTCAGATAGACAAAATTCAATAGACAAAAAAGCCGTCCTCAAAGGACGAGGGTTGAAACCCATTTTCTGGGTCATTGGCGTTACGTTAAAATAGGCAAAAGCCAATCCTCCCAGCATCCATCCATGAACAAAATTCCCCTGCGCGTGGCCTTAGTTTTCTCCTTTGGAACACAGATCGCCATTGCTGTGGGATTAGCGGGTTGGTTATCTTGGCGGAATGGACAAGTCACCTTAGAAACAACGATCGCAGCACTCCAAGAAGAAATCAGCGATCGCATTATCCACACCCTACAACCCAACCCGAATAACACCAATCCCCTCGGCCAACTCGACCCCAACCCCCCCAAAGATTTAAGTCAACAGTTGCACAACTTAGACATTGACCCCCTCGGAGAAGTCTTCATTATTGAACAATCCGGGTTATTAGTCGCCCAAGCCAGTGAAACCCCTCCCTTTCAGTGGAATGAAGCCAGACAACACCTAGAACCTCTCCCAGCCACCAAAAGTCCCGACCCAGCCATTCGCACCATTGCCCAATCCCTGCCCTCCTCCCTATCCACCCTCCACACCCCCCAACGCTACACCGTCACCCTAGAAGAGGGGCGGCATTTTGTTCAAATTACACCCTTTTCCAGTGATCCCGCCTTAGACTGGTTACTCGTCACCACCCTTCCCGAACAGTATTTTTTCAACACCCTTCGCACCCAAACTTACACAACCCTGATTTTTTGCGCCCTAGCCTTTGGTGGGGCCGTCACCTTTGGGATCATCATGGCCCGGTGGATATCCCGTCCCCTACAACGACTATCGGTGGCCAGTTCCTCTATCGCCGATGGTAACTTAGAACAAACCGTCCAAGGGTCACGGGTGGCGGAATTGAACACCCTGGCCACTGACTTTAACCGCATGAGTACCCAGTTACAACAGTCTTACACCCAACTGGCCAACTATTCCCAAGACTTAGAAAGCCAAATTCAGCAACGCACCCATGCTTGTTTAAGCGAAGTCCAAGACCGTCGTCAAGCAGAAGCCGCCTTAAAAGCCGCTAAAGACCAATTACAGGCGGTGATTGATACCGTCCCTGGGTTTGTCTCCTGGATCAGTTCAGAAGGGCGTTATTTGGGCGTAAATCAGTTTCTCGCGCAAAGTTTGCACCTCTCCCCGGAAGCCTTTGTGGGGCAAGAATTGGGCTTTTTAAAAACCAGTCCCTCCTTTGTGGAGTTTATGCGGGACTTTCTAGACAGCGAGGAAAGTGGGGCCCGGCGGGTGGTTAAAGCGACTTTGGGGGGGAATGACTATTACTATCTCATCGTGGCGCAAAAGTACCAAAATGGCGAAGCGGCAGTCTCTGTGGGGATTGATATTACAGACCGTCAGTTAACCGAAACTGCGTTACTGACTCGGGCCCAACGGGATAGTCTCCTCAGTCATCTTTCTCGGACGTTTCTTGATCATCCCGTAGATACGGCCATTCAAATTGCTTTGGAAGCGGTGGCCCAACATACCCATTGCGATCGCAGTTATATCATCCACTACTCCCCCGACCAAACCCACTACTCCATAACCCATGAATGGCACACCCCCAACCTCTACCCCCATCTCCCCGAAACCCAAAACCGTCCCACCCACACCTTAAACTGGTTACACCAACAAATCTGGCAACAAGAGGTTGTCTCTATCCCCTCTGTGAAGCATCTCCCCCCCACGGCCTCAGCCGAAAAAGCCTTTTTTTCCCATCAGTCCATTCAGTCTCTCCTCTGTGTCCCCATCACCTATGGCGGGCAAATTTTAGGATTAATTGGGTTAGATAGTATCGCCCAACCCCGCAACTGGGGACAAGCCGAGATTAAACTACTCAATATTGTGGGGGAAATGATCGCCATTAGTCAACGACGACAGGCCGCAGAACAAGGGTTAAAAGAGGCGAAAATTAGTGCAGAGGTGGCCAACCAAGCGAAAAGTGAGTTTTTGGCCAATATGAGCCACGAATTACGCACCCCCCTCAATGGTATTTTAGGCTATACACAAATCCTCCGTCGCTCCAATTTTCTCTCTCACCAAGACCAAAAAGGAATTACCGTCATTGAGCAATGCGGGTCTCATTTATTGACCTTAATTAATGATATTTTAGATTTAGCGAAAATTGAAGCCCGGAAGATGGAACTCTATCCCCAAGTCTTTCATTTTCCCTCGTTTCTCACCGGGATTGTCGAAATTAGTCAAATTAAGGCACAGCAAAAGGGACTGGATTTTGAGTATTCTTTCCCCCCCGACTTACCCAAGGCAGTTTACTTTGATGAGCAACGGTTAAGACAAGTCTTGTTAAATTTATTGGGGAATGCCATTAAATTTACAGAACAAGGTAAAGTCCGTTTAACCGTCAAATATTTAGACCATTCAACCCACAACCCCCTCCCCATTCGCTTTCAAGTAGAAGATACCGGAGTCGGAATATCTGAGCATCATTTACAACGGATTTTTATGCCGTTTGAACAGTTGGGCAATACAAGGAAACGCGATGAAGGAACAGGGTTAGGGTTGGCAATTACTCAACAAATTTTAGAGCTAATGGAAGGGAAATTAAAAGTTAATAGTACCCTAGGAGAAGGAAGTTTATTTAAAGTTGACTTAAAGCTCAGAATTGAAAATCAGGTTGCGCTTAATTCCAAACAGGAATGGGTAGATCAGATTATTGGGTATCAGGGAAGTAAACGCACAATTTTAGTCGTTGATGATAATACCGAAAACCGTTCTTTAATTTTTAATATTTTACAACCATTGGGTTTTATTATCTACGAAGCGAAAGAGGGTTCAGAAGGCTTAAAAGTTGCCCGAAAACATCAACCTGATTTAATCATTTTAGATTTAGTAATGCCTATCATGGATGGGTTTGAAATGACTCGTCAAATTCGTAAAAATAAAGACATTCAAGACACAGTAATTCTTGCCTCCTCAGCCAGCACTTTTGATATCACTCAACAACAAAGTCGTCAAGTGGGATGTAATGATTTTTTACCCAAACCTCTCCAAGAAGACGACTTATTAGATAAAATTCAGCAACATTTACAGTTACAATGGAACTATACAAAACAGCAAATTACTACCGTATTACCGGAATTAAGTGATTTTGATTCTGGGTTAGACTGGGAGCAGTTTAATTTACCCCCCAATGACACAATTAGCTATTTTTTGCAATTGGCAAAACGGGGAAGAATCCCGCAATTAGAGCAGAAAATTGAGCAATTACAAAAAGAGACACAAAATTATACAATTTTTGTCCAAAAAATGCTCCAAATGACTCAAGAATTCAAGGTCAATGAACTTAAAACGTTTTTAGAGAATTGTTTAACTAAAGAATAGCCTTGGGTTCAAACCCAAGGCTAATAGCTAAAACCCGTTAAAACGGGTTAATCAACCAGTAAAATAATATGCCTTGGGTTCAAACCCAAGGCTAATAGCTAAAACCCGTTAAAACGGGTTAATCAACCAATCAGCCAAT
>NZ_JAQMSD010000148.1 GCF_028330525.1 Spirulina sp. CS-785/01 | reverse complement strand
TTCAGTCTCAACTTGCTCAGTCGCCGCTTCGCCACCTTCACCGCCTTCGCCACCTTCACCGCCTTCGCCACCTTCGCCGCCTTCAGTCTCAACTTGCTCAGTCGCCGCTTCGCCACCTTCGCCGCCTTCACCGCCTTCAGGAGGTGTACCACAGGCCCCCAGAGTTACGGTTAAACCAACTGCTAAAAAGAGTTCTACGGGTTTGAGAGATTTTGCCATGATATTATTGCTAGTTACTTCTTGAAAATTACAACCAATAGCCTAGAACTAAATGCAATTTACTGTCAATAATTTAGGTTAACTCTCCTCAGTCTGATGAGAACGTACCTCAAAAAAGCCCATACATCCAGCTTCTGCAATAAAATCTTGGTGAGGATGGAACATATACAACCCCGGATCACTGTAGGAAAACTCTAAAATATGTCGTTCTGCTGTTCCCATGGTGATCACATCTGTCTCCTCATCGGGGGTTAAACTGCGTCCCGTGCGATAAACTTGGAAAATATTGGCGTGAATATGAAAGGTGACGGCGGGGTCATATTCAATCATGTTCAGGAGATAGAGACGGACTAGCTGATTTTGATAGATAGGAATGGGATGATCTCGGTAATAGTTGGGAAACCCGTTAAAGGTGTAGAGGTCGTTTTTTTCGTTGTTGTCTAGGTCATATCCCCCCATTACTAACACCATTTCATCGGCAGGGGGACGACTTTCGGGAGGATCAATAATCAATAAGCCATATAATCCTTTGCTGATATGGCGCGTGACGGGGGCTACATGGCAATGATAGGGGTGGACTCCGTAGGGTTTGGCTTCAAATTCGTAAATGGTGCTTTCTCCGTGTAATACGGGTTTAATCCCATCCATTTCATCGGGGTGTGTGCCATGAAAGTGGAGGGTGTGAGAATGGCCGTCTTCGTTATGGAAGATGATGCGGATGGTTTCCCCTTCTTTGGCCCGGAGGGTGGGGCCGGGGACGCGGCCATTGAGACTCCAGGTGACAAAGGAGATAGCACGATTGAGTTGTAGGGTGTGACTATTGGCGGTGACTTCAAATTCCCGAATTAAGCGGCCATTTTCTTGCTTGACTGTGCCATAATCAAAGTCCCGCAAGAGTTCCATGGGGTTGAAACTCAAGTCTGGGGTTTCGGTGTCTGGGAGGGGGGGGATTTTGGCGAGGGGAGGGTTTTTGGGCCATTGCGATCGCGCATAAGCGGCCAATCCCATCACACCAACCCCCATTAACCCCCAACCCAAGAGTTGGCGACGGTTGAGTAAGTATCTCGAAGCAGACAAGGGGCTTATTTAAAATAACTTGCAATTATTTACTTTAGGATAATTGCTAGTCTTTTTCAATAAGTGGAGAGCGGGTAATGGACAATGGATAATTGATAATGGATAATGGGGAAGATGGGGAAGATGGGGAAGAACAAAGAACAAAGAGCCATTGTTGATTGTTGATTGTTAATTGTTAATTGTTGATTGTTGATTGTTAATTGTTAATTGTGAAAATGGCAAAAACTCCTCGAATCCCAATTCCTCCTGAAGTGCGTCAATTTGTCTTACAACGGGATAATTTTCGCTGTTGTGGGTGTGGGAAAAGTAAACAAGACACAATTCTTCAAGTGGATCATATTATCCCCCTTGCTAAAGGGGGAGCAAATGATTTAAGTAACCTACAAACCCTATGTCGGGATTGTAATTTGCAAAAGCGCGATCGCATCGATCCCCGCTTCAAACGTCACTTTAGTTAAATCCCCCCTCGCCACAACTCCACAAGGATGTTATGATAGGAGACTGTGACTTTTGAGCCTTAGCGCAAAAGTGTACCTTTAGCAAGCTATTCACTCAGCAAGGAGAGCAACCGTGACACAGCGCACTTTAGGAGGAACGAACCGCAAACAAAAGAGAAAATCCGGCTTTCGGGCCCGGATGCGGACTAAAAATGGCCGTCGTGTCCTCAATGCCCGTCGTCGCAAAGGACGGCATCGTTTATCTGTTTAATGCGAGTCCTCAAGACAATCATCAGTCGGCTGATTCTCTGCCGCTAGAGGTCAATTGCCCTTCCTTCCCTTGGCCTCTAACTTGGGCTATTTAAGAGTCAACAAAAACTTGACAAATATAGCGTAATATGCTATAAACCCTTTTCCAACAGATTACTAATGACTGGTAACAGGTAACAGTTACTGATTACTGGTAACAGTTACTGATTGCTGATTACTGATTACTGATATACGGGTGGGACTCCCTAAACTTAATCGACTCAAACACTGGCGAGACTTCCAAAGAGTCTATAAACAGGGAACTTGTCACCATGGGCGATATTTGGTGTTGCGGAAATGGAGTACAGACCAAGATTCTTTCGGCTTGACTCCGCCGCAGATTGGCATTGTAGTGGGGAAAAAGGTGAGTAAAAAAGCCACCCTCCGCAATCGGATTAAACGCCAAATTCGGGCTATCCTGCAAGACTTCTTACCCTCCCTGAAACCGGGGCAAAAATTGATTATTGGGGTAAAACCCAAAGCGCGAGAGTGCGAATATGAACATTTTTTGCGAGAATTAGAACAGTTGTTAAGAAAAGCCGAGGTCTTGAATGGGCATTAAAGAAACCGCCTTTTATGAGGGAGGCCCTCATATTGGGGATTTGATCATTAATATTTTGCTCGGATTTACCGTCATTTGCCTTCCCTTAACCGTGGGTGCGATTGTACGGGCCTTGTGGCTGCGCTATCGGATTACCGATCGCCGGATTTCGATTACAGGCGGTTGGCAAGGGCGCGATCGCACGGATGTGATTTATTCAGAAATTGTTAAAATTGTCAAAGTATCAAGAGGGATAGGGCTTTGGGGGGATATTGTTGTCACCCTCCGCGATCGGTCACGTCTAGAAATGCGTGCCATTCCGCGTCATCGGGAAATTTATGACTATATCGCTGAAAAAGCAGCAGACAAAACCGGGTTATCCTTAGAAACCATTAAAAGTTAGTTCACCCTGTTTCCAAAAACAAGCAGGTTAAAGAACAGGCTAGATTATTCAGTTAAGACCAAAAACCCCTTAACGAACTCACCCCCTGGCCAACGCTTCCTTCCCCACTCGAATCGTAAACACAAGCAGGCTGAAACAGACGAATGGATTTAGGTATCGGCTTTATTTCCACCAACATCATGCTGCCAATCCTTGATTTCTTTCATGGGATTGTGCCAAGCTACGGATTTGCAATTATCGCACTGACCCTAGTGATTCGCTTTGCCGTCTCCCCCCTCAGTGCCAAATCAATTCGCAGCATGAGACGCACCCGCATTGCCCAACCCGTAATGCAAAAGCGCGTTAAAGAAGTTCAAGAACGCTACAAAGACGACCCCAAAAAACTCCAAGAAGAAATGGGAGGCATTTACAAAGAATTTGGCAACCCCTTAGCCGGATGCCTTCCCCTCTTTCTGCAACTCCCCATCCTCTGGGCCCTATTCACCACCCTACGGGGCTCCCCCTTCGCGGACATCAACTACACCGTTGATGTGGACATTTTCCCCAGAGAGCAGATCGAACAAATTCAACCGGCCATCTACTCCACCGACCCCCAAAACATCTACCTCGATGAAGGGTCTCACTATCCCGTCTCCGCCATTCTGCCCTCTGGGGATAAATTAGTTGTCGGTCAAAAAACCGCCCTCGAATTCCAAACCCCCGAAGGAAAAGCCCTCAACACCCTCGTTAACCGAGAAGCAGACGAACCCATTCAACCCCAATGGAAAGTCATCAAAGGGGAAGACCGAGTATCAATCAACGAACAAGGCCAACTGGTCGCCCTAGCCCCCGGAGAAGCCACCATCGAAGGCAAAATCCCCGGTCTAGCCGCCAACGAAGGCTTTCTCTTTATTAAAGCCCTCGGTCGCGTCGGGGCAACCGGAGCAGACGGAACAATCCACTGGGATATCGTCACCATGGTCTTATTCTTTGGCTTGAGTACCTACCTCAGCCAAAACCTGACCAACTCCTCCCAAAGCAACTCCTCAGACCCCAACAGTCAACAACAGCAAACCATCAGTAAAATCACCCCACTTATCTTTACCGGGATGTTTTTAATCTTCCCACTCCCTGCCGGGGTTTTAATGTACATGGTGTCTGCCAATATTTTCCAAACCGCCCAAACCTTTATCTTGATGCGCGAACCCTTACCGGAAAATTTACAAAAACTGGTCGAGCAACAGGAAAAAGCCGAGAAAAAAGCCCAAGGTCGAGAAACCTTGCCTTTTGAAAAACAAAAACGGTCTAAGAAAAAAGAAAAGACATCAGGATAAACCAACCAATTGATTGTCAACTGAGATGGGGGTGAAGGGATGGCCAAACAGCCACTCTAACCTCCATTCTCATTACCAGACCCAAAAGGATTCACTGTTAAGAAACTGTTTACTGATTACTGTTTATTGAAAAAGTGAAGGAACTACAAAAAAACGGTCAAGACTGGTTAGAAAAACTCGTCACCCTACTGGGATGTCCCACCCCCGTCACCCTAACTGAACCCGAAGCAGACGGCGTTTGCTGGTTAACCATTGAAGACGAGCAATTAACCCCCGAACAAATAGAAACCTTAATCGGAGAACGGGGTAAAACCATCGACGCAATTCAATATTTGCTCAATACCACCCAAAACCTAGGCAGAGAAAGAGAACAACAACAACCCTTTACCGTAGAAATTGCCAACTATCGGGTCAAACGACAGGCCGAACTCCTCGCCTTGGTTGAAGATGTGGTGCAACAAGTGCGAAGATCAGGGGAAGAAGTGGAAATGTCCTCTCTCTCGGCAGCGGAAAGACGACAAGTTCATCATCTCCTCAAAGATGCCACCGATTTAATTACCGAAAGTCGCGGTTCAGAACCCCATCGCCATCTCTATATCCGACTGCGAGACTAGGCCACTCCTTCCCTTGTCAGCGCACTCCTGCCGAACTATTAACTCTCGGTGAAACTAAAAATCGCCTAAAATTAGCTAAAAGCCTGATTATGATTAGTTTCTGACCTTATTCTTAGGGGAACTTTCTCCTTCATCCAACATCTGCCCTCTGCCTTCGGACATTGATTACTGATTACTGCTATAAGAGACTGTCGGCAAAAATTACCATGCAACCGATTTATCTTCCCCAACTGCTTAAAGCCCCCAACCAAAGCGAACATCTCGAAATTAATCAATTAATTGAGGGGTTAGAAACCCTAACCCCGGTTCGGGGGGAGTTGTTGGTGACGCATCAGGGAAACTATCTCGAAGTAAGTGGAACAGTGGAGACAATCACAACATTGGTGTGTCATCGCTGTTTACAGCATTATAATCATCGTTTAAAAGTCGAAAAAACAGAATTAATTTGGTTAAATGCTGCGGAGTCTGAGTTCCCGGATTCGGGGGAGAAAGAACTCCTAGGGGATGAAGGAACTGAAACCCTTGCCCCAGATGGCTATTTTGAACCCGATCTCTGGGTCTATGAACAATTGAGTCTAGAGTTACCTCTACAGCAAATCTGTGGGGAAAATTGCCCTGGTATTGTGCAACCTCAACAGACAGAAGACCCTAAAATTGATAGTCGTTGGGCAGGTTTGGAGGCATTGAAACAGCAAATTATGAACCATGAACAGTAATCAATTAACAATTAACAATTAACAATTAACAATTAACAATTAGCAATCACCCATTACCAATTACCCAAATTATGAGTTTTCAAGAGGAATTTGAATTATTATTGCGGGCTTGTTATCCCTTAATTTATATTGCCACACCGGAGGAGGAACGGTTGGAGCGTGCGATCGCAGCCTCAGCCGAACGAGTAGGACAGCGTGCCGTCTATACCTGGGACTTTGTGGACGGATATCAAAACAATCCCAATCATCAAGGAGTGGGACAGCGTAACCCCTTACAAGCCCTAGAATTAATTGAAAAATTACCCGATCAAGCCCCCGGTATTTTTCTCTTACGGGACTTTCATCGGTTTCTCGAAGATATTGCCATTGCCCGTAAATTAAAAAATCTTGCCCGCACCCTCAAAGCGCAACCGAAAAATATTGTGGTGGTTTCAACTGAAGTCACTATTCCCGAAGATTTAACTGAAGTCTTTACCGTTGTTGACTTCCCCCTTCCCACGGCCACAGAAATTCGCGCCGAAGTAGAACGACTGGTGAGTTCAACCGGGCAAAACTTAGGGGAAAAACTGTTAAATGAATTAGTCCGTTCAGCCCAAGGATTATCCTTAGAACGAATTCGTCGGGTTTTGACTCGCGCGATCGCAGGTCACGGTAAACTCGAACCCGATGATGTAGAACTCGTCCTCGCCGAAAAACGGCAATCCATCCGCCAAACCCAAATCCTCGACTTTTACCCCGCCACCGAGCAAATTTCCGATATTGGCGGTTTAGATAACCTCAAAGACTGGTTACTGAGACGGGGAGGTGCATTCAGTGAACGGGCCAGAACCTACGGCCTCCCTCATCCCCGTGGTTTACTCTTAGTGGGCATTCAAGGCACAGGAAAATCTTTAACCGCAAAAGCGATCGCCCACCACTGGCATCTCCCCCTCCTCCGCTTAGACGTAGGGCGACTATTCGGCGGCCTCGTCGGTGAATCCGAATCCCGCACCCGACAAACCATCAACCTCGCCGAAGCCCTTTCCCCCTGCGTCCTCTGGATTGATGAAATTGACAAAGCCTTCGCCGGATTTGACGGCAAAGGAGACTCCGGAACAACCAGCAGAGTGTTTGGCACATTTATCACCTGGTTAGCCGAAAAAGATTCCCCCGTCTTCGTCGTCGCCACCGCCAACAATATTCAAGCCTTACCCCCCGAAATGTTGCGCAAAGGACGCTTTGATGAAATCTTCTTCGTAGGATTACCCTCCCAAGAAGAACGGGAAGCCATCTTCACCGTCCATCTCAACCGTCTGCGGCCCCATAACCTCAGCAGTTACGACTTAAAACGCCTCGCCTATGAAACCCCCGATTTTTCCGGAGCAGAAATCGAACAGGCGATCATAGAAGCGATGCACATTGGCTTTAGTCAAAACCGAGACTTCACCACCGAAGATATCTTAGAAGCGGCCAGTCAACTTGTTCCCCTGGCCCGAACCGCCCAAGATCAGATTAAAGTCATGCAAGACTGGGCCGCTGCGGGGAGAGCGCGGTTAGCCTCACGAAAAAATGCCCTTAGCGATCGCATCCAACGGCAAATTCAGCCTTAAAATACAGTCCAGCACAACTACCTCTTTTCTTTTCTCCCAAAATAACCCCCTATGAACTTCTCAAAAATCGCTCAATTCATTCTTGGTGTGATTTCCGGCCTTTTCCTCCTAGGGATCAGTGGTGCAGCCACAGGCTATTACTTCTTCAGTCGCATGGCCGCAGACCCACCCCGTCCCGTCTTCTCTGAAGAACGGCCCGGCACAGAAACCGACAAAGACAGCGACGACAAAAAAGCCCCGAAACCCGAAACCGTCGCCGAAGACCAAAAAGCCGCCGCCGAAGCAGCAAAAGAGCCAAAAGAAGAAGAACCCGAAGAACCCGAAGAACCCGAAGAAGAATTAGAACCAGGTGCGTATCGGGCCCAAGTCACCTGGCCCGACGGTCTAAGTTTACGGGACGAACCCAGTTTAGAAGCGGAACGAATTGGGGGAATTGCCTATGAAAACGAAATGATTATTCTCGACACCAGCGATGATGGCCGCTGGGAAAGAGTCCGGCTTCCTGGCACAGAGCAAGAAGGGTGGGTCAAAGCCGGAAATTCAGAACCCATCGAGGAGGAGGAGTAATGGGCAATGGGGCTTGGTGTTGCTTATCGTTGAGGATACACCACCCAGAACGCACTCCGCCAAGCCCCCAAACTCACTCTATCGGCAATCCCTGAGAATACTGCGTCCTCTCCGTTCGCCAATAATCCATCCGGTTAAACCAAACCGGGTTGTAATTTGAACCCACTCATTCCCATCCGCATCCTCAAAGCTAGCAATTCCAGGTTCAAGGGTAAATTCATCCCCCCGTGTTATACGTTCTAAGCGTTCATAATTCGTCCCTGGGCCATCATAAAGCGTGACGGTTTCAGTCACCTCTTGGCAGTAACGTCTGGGAACTTCCAAGGTATTAGTCCTACAGGGAATTAAATCACGGGTACTCACATAACCTTCTACATCTTCTCCTAAAACAGACACTTCGATGTAATCATAATTCCGATTATCTTCTTCAAGACGGAGAACTGTCCCTTCTGGTAACGTTTGAATACGGTCTTCACCATCCGGAGTTTCATAAATTCCGGTTCGTCGTTCGGTGAGACGACAATCCCCTTCTCGTCCTAAGCGATCAAACCGATCCCGTCGTTGGGAGAGGAGAGAAGCGTCTTGTGTTACCGCCGACGAGGGAGGGGAATTGGTGGAAGGAGAGGAAGAAGTCGCTAAAACCGCCCCTTCTCCTAAGAGGCTAACTGCAAAAGCAACCAGTGCCAAGGATTTGTGCCAGTGTTTCATGGGAATTACATTCACAATATCTTCATCAACTATACAAAACCGCTCTCTAAAACTTACTCAAACTTGTTTGTTTGATGTTTAGTTCCTAGCTTGGAGCTTCGGAGACCTTTCCATCACGCTTGCTTGCACGACTGTAGCTCTCCGTACTGTCTCAATGAATTGCCGCTTGAAAAAAATCACGATCAATTTATTCCACCCAAGGAAGGGAGGTCAAGCTCAGTGAGTGAGACTTAATACTCTACTAAAATGCCTTGACATCCTCCCTCGCGGGACGCGAGGGATTCCTAAGAATCGGGAGGGTCTTCATTCAACGACTCCACTTGCTGTAACAGGATTTCTCCAACCACAGTAGAGGCGGTGTCTCCTGAAGCATTCACCTCAACTATACTCGGTGAGCGAAGCCGAACTGCCGTTTCCGTATGCTCTACGGTACGGACTGCTTTTTGAAGGAGAGTCATACTAGCTGCCACCTCCCTGTCCTCGCAAAATCCACAACTACAGTTATGAGTCCGATTAGACAAAGACTTGGGACTCAGTTTTCCGCACTGTGGACAGTCTTGAGAGGTAAAATGGGGAGGAACAGCAATGGTGATTTTACCGAACTTCTTCCCAAAATACTCCATCCACTTGCGGAACTGATACCAGCCAGCATCACTGATTGATTTAGACAAATGACGGTTACGAACTAAGTTCTTGATCTGTAAATCTTCGTAGGCTACCCAATCGTTAGATCGGATTACGCAACAGGCCAGTCTCTTGGCGTATTCTTCACGTTGCCTACTTATTCTCAGGTGTAACTTGGCGTAACGCTTTCTCGCCTTGTGATAGTTTTTGGACTGTTTTTGTCCTTTAAGGCACTTTCTCGACTTACAGCAGTTGAGTCGGTTTAACCGCTTTTCGCCTTGTCGATAGAACCTTGAGTTAGGTTCTGTGTGTCCATTACTATCGGCGTAGAAGTATTTTAAGCCAACGTCTAAACCAACGGCTTGTCCGGTAGGTTCAACTTGCTCAGTCACCTCAATCGCAATGCAAAACTGAACATAGTACCCATCGGCACGACGAATCAATCTTACACGCCTAATGTGGTCTAGGGAGTAAAAATAGATGTCTCTTGACCCTATCAGTTTAAGCCGACCAATCCCTTTTTTATCGGTGAAAGTAATATGTTTTTTGGTTTGTTCATCTAGTTTCCAGCCAGAGCGTTTGTATTCTACTGAACGCTGATTTTTCTTGAATTTGGGAAAGCCTTTTTTGCCGTCTTCCACCCCCTTATTAGGGGATCGTTTACAATTTTTATAGAAGCGACTAATTGCACTCCACGCCCGTTCAGCAGAGGCTTGTCTGGCCGTTAAGTTAAGATTTTTAGCAAAGGGGTACTCTTGGGCTAGGACGCGACAATATTTGTTGAGGTCATACTTATTGACCTTTTCATTATCCATCCAAAAGCGCAAGGCTTTGTTTCGGACAAACTGAGCGGTGCGAATTGCCTCGTCAATTGCCCGATATTGTACGTTTTTTGCCTTAATTTTATACTCAATGATGAACATGGTTTTACACTAGCACATTTAGTACAAGCATTTAGCACAAGCATTTAGGGGGTTAAGTTCGATTCATCCCATTGCCCCCGTAGAGTCCTCTCAAACGAGGGAGATCATATAATTCTCTGGGCAAACTTGGGAAATTTATGCAAATTGGGGGACTGAGTTGACCTGTTTTCAGCGATGGGAGTGTCAGTTTGAGCAACTGTTAAGAAACGTGGACAAATTTAAATCTTGATTGCAGTTTCGGGGGGGTGTGCCGCAATACATTGGCGGGAGGTGCTACTTTGGCGAGCAATACCTGATCAGCAATGGATTGATGAATAACAAAAATCAGCAAAATCAACTGGATGCGGTTTTAATGTCCACGGTTGGGGCTGGGATTGTCACCTCTTTTGCCGTCGGCCAAGGACAGTCTCCCCTCGTTGCTCTCTCCATTACCGGAGTAGCAGTTGGGTTTACCCTCCTCTGCCGGAAATTGGGCGTGATTTAATGCCTAGCGTGGAATCAGGCCCTTTGGCCAAGGGTGAAGGGGGAAATCACCGGAAAAACTCATCCCTAGAGGATTACCACTGATTACGCAGGACTCTCCAGAAACTAAAAATCGCCGAAAGTTGGCTAAAAGCCTTACAGTGATTAGTTTCTGACCTTCTTGTTAGGGTAAAGGTAACATCTCTCTGTTCCCTGTTCCCTGTTCCGGAGTTTCCTTCAAATGCTGATTACTGTAATCAAGGGTCACAATTGGGAAATAAAATGCCAAAATTAAGCCATAACGGTGCAAGATGATCCTAATTCACAAGAAATAAGAGTAAGAACAATGATGGAATCCCTTTCTTATCTTCATCATGCTGTGGCCTACGAAACTGCCTATGAGTCCCCGGAAATCGAAGCAGGGGAGACTAGAGACAGCCTCCCTTGGAAAAAATGGGGGGCTGTGGTTTTAGGGGTGTCTGTGGGACTCCTAGGGCTAAATCAACAGGCGTTGGCGGGGGCGGGTTCGCTGTCACTTCTTCAACCGGGCGATCGCAGCACGGCAGTTAAAGCGGTTCAAGAAAAACTCAATCAACTGGGCTATTTAAACGCCCAACCCACGGGCTATTTCGGGAAACTTACCCAAAAGGCCGTGACGCAATTGCAAAAAGATCGAGGGGTGATGGCCGATGGCATTGTTGGCCCAACAACGCACTCTCTTTTACAACCCCAAGCCGTTGAACCCACGCTACAAGCCGCCTCAACGGTTCTTAAAACCGGCGATCGCGGCGAAGCCATTCGCACCCTCCAACACCAATTAACCCGTCTTGGTGCGTATTCTGGCCCCATTTCCGGTTACTTTGGCCCGCAAACCCAAGCCGCCGTGCGTCACTTCCAACAGGCCCAAGGATTGATAGTAGATGGCATGGTAGGGGAACACACCCAAACCGCCCTCAACCAAGCCCAACCCCCTCGCTCTGACTCCGCTACCGCGCCCCCCCCTCGCCCATTACCTCCCCTCACCCAAGGTTCACAAGGGGAACGAGTCAGTCGTTTAGAACAACGTCTCCGGGTTCTGGGCTACCTGCAAACCTCCCCTGATAGCAATTTTGACCAACAAACGAAACAAGCAGTGATGGCGTTTCAACAAGCCCAAGGGTTAACCTCTGATGGAGTTGTGGGGAAAAAGACACAAGGGGCTTTGGATGCTACCTTTAGTCCGCAACAGGTGAAAGCCGTCCAAAAGCGTCTGCAAACCGCAGGTTTTTACACTGGCCCCATTGATGGAATTTGGGGGAAACAAACCCAAGCTGCCGTGGAAACCGCGAAGGAGGTGTATGGGGTGACAGCGCGGGATGTTTTCCGAGGGAGTTATTAGGTTGTTTTAATGAGCCTTGGGTTTAAACCCAAGGGAGTAGGGTGCGAAGCGCGACAGGGTAACGCACCCAAAAGAAACCATTTTAGCTGTGTCACGCTACTCCTGTGTAGGGTGGGCAATGCCAGCCCTACAGCTAGAAGCTCTAAGCGAGCTTACTACGAACCTCAAAAAAAAGGTGAGTGCATAACTCACCTTTGTTCCAGAGCAAAACTAGAGAATATATAGGGAATTTAACGGAGCGCTTCTAAATAATCCCGAATGCGATTCCGTCGTTTGGGTTGACGTAATTTCTGTAACGCTTTGGCCTCAATTTGACGGACTCGTTCGCGGGATAATTCTAAGGCTCGACCAATTTCAGCGAGAGAATAAGCCTGGCCAGAATTTAACCCATAACGCATTTGAATGACATCTCGTTCTCGACTGGTGAGATCAGCTAACAAATGCTGTAACTCTCGTCCTAACGCTTCACGCATTAAGGCATCTTCTGGAGAGGCTTCTTCGGTTTCGAGTAGATCACCTAATTCCGTATCTTTTTCTTTTCCAACTTTGATTTCAAGGGACACGGAACGGGGAACACGGAACAGCACTTCCCGAACTTGATCCGGAGTCATCTCTAACTCCTTGGCAATTTCATCGGTTTTTGGGGCCCGACCTTGATCTTGAGCAATTTTTCGCTGCGCTTTTTTAATTTTGTTCAGTTTTTCAGTAATGTGGACTGGGAGGCGAATGGTCCGGCTTTGGGTTGCGATCGCACGAGTAATCCCCTGACGAATCCACCAATAAGCATAGGTACTGAAACGGTAGCCTTTGGTCGGATCAAATTTCTCCACAGCCCGTTCTAACCCAAGAGTCCCCTCTTGAATTAAATCCAGTAACTCTAAACCTCGATTTTGATATTTTTTGGCAACAGACACCACAAGACGTAAATTGGCCTTGATCATGTGTTCTTTCGCCCGCACTCCCGTTTTTTGGATGAGTTCTAACTCGTCGAGACTCACCTCGGCCAGCATCGCCCAATGGTATTTACCTTGAGCGAGAATGGCTTTTAATTCTTCAACACTCATCCCTACTGTTTTAGCCCATCGTTCTAAAGAGGGACGATGACTGAGTTGAGATGCTAAGCGATCATGGGTATTAATCAGCGTAACAAAACGCTGCATCGTTTCCACCTGATGGCGATACAGCACATAAAGTAACCAGAGTTCGATCGCATCTTCCTGATGATTCAGCGACACGAGTAAGAGCTTGAGGGTGATGTAACTGGCCTGACGAGTGGCACAAAAGGCCATCTCGCTCCGCAATTCCAGCAGATTCACATACCGTTGAATAATCTGCGCTTCAGAAACCTCCTCATCCCGACTTAAAAGAGGGACACGACCAATTTCTGTTAAATAGAGTCGAACTAAATCCGTTGTTGTTCGACTCGACCGTTTCGGGGATTCAGGTGCATCCGCATTCTCTAAATCCTCTCCCACAGCATCCTCCTCAAGTTGTCGAGCCGAGTCGCTGTTGGTTTGTAACCTCATCTGTTCAGATGGGGCAACTATTACCTTTGAAGACTCAATAGGAAACGTTTTGCTTGACATGGTATTTCCTCTCTGACGACCGGTGACAACAGGTAACAGGATAGAAACTGCTTACTCTTAAATTAGAGGGTTGTTTCCCCTGGCAACCCCAAAAAATTCGGTTATGCTGGAAAAAAGCAGTGACTGATCCGTCAACTTTAGTATAGAAATTTGGCTACGCCACGGACGTGACGTTTATCAAAACGTAATTTAATCTACATCACCCAGTAGTGTGATTCCTGAAAGATTCCTGAAAAACTGAAAACACTAGGGACTTGTGATCTCGATCTATTCATCAACACCGTGAAATCACAGAGTTAAAACACTTATTATAATCTTAGCTGTTCCTTATGATTGAGCATCAGATCAGGGATTTCTCGGAGATCAGGAGTTGAGAGTTGAGAGTTGGGAGTCGGGGGAATTGATAGTTGATAGTTGATAGTTGATGGTTGAACCACAAAGACACAAAGGACACAAAGGAGAGATGAGGAAGTTGGAAAGCAGAAGTGAGTAGTCTGTACACAGGGAGAGAAAACGAGTTTATTTCTTTAACCCGCCTGAATTAGCCCTCAAACCAAGAGCCAAGGGAGGCTTAGGTATTCTTTTTTTTGGCTTGTAAAAGGAATCTGTAGTTGACGATACTGAGACGAACCGGGCTGGTAGAGTAAGTCATGGATATAATTCAGTCTCATTTGTAAAGACCTATGCCCATTTCTAGTCTCTCTCCTGCGCTTCTTGTCCTCGCTGATGGGACAACCTTTCGCGGTTTTTCCTTTGGTGCATCCGGAACCGCTATTGGTGAAGTGGTGTTTAATACCGGAATGACAGGCTATCAGGAAGTTTTAACCGACCCCAGTTATTGTGGTCAGATTATCACCTTTACCTATCCCGAATTGGGGAATACGGGGGTAAATCCCGATGATGAAGAATCAAGTCGTCCCCAAGTGCGGGCTGTGGTTGCTCGGAATATTTGTAAGCGGCCCAGTAACTGGCGATCGCACCAATCCCTTCCCGACTACCTCAAAGAACACAACATCCCCGGTATCTACGGCATTGATACCCGGGCCCTCACCCGCCAACTCCGCATCACTGGGGCAATGAATGGGGCCATTTCTAACGAAATCTTAGACCCCCAAGAACTTCTGTACAAAATCCAACAAGCCCCCTCCATGGCCGGCTTAAACCTCGTCAAAGAAGTCACCACCCCCAAAGCCTACGAATGGTCACAAGTCACCGACACCGACTGGGAATTTAAAGCCACCGACACCCCGGCAGATCAGGCCAATTTAACAGTAGTAGCCATTGATTTTGGCATTAAACGCAACATCCTCCGCCGACTGGCCAGTTATGGCTGTCGCGTCATTGTCGTTCCTGCCAATACCCCCCCTGAAGACATTTTGGCCTACAATCCTGACGGGATTTTCCTCTCCAATGGCCCCGGTGATCCCGCCGCCGTTCAGGAAGGCATTGAAACCGCCAAAGTCCTCCTAGACAGCAAAAAACCCACCTTTGGCATCTGCATGGGACACCAAATCTTAGGCTTATCCCTCGGTGCGGAAACCTTTAAACTCAAATTTGGCCATCGGGGACTCAACCAACCTTGTGGTGTAACCCAACAAGTGGAAATTACTAGCCAAAATCACGGATTTGCGGTGACAGGAGAATCCCTCGGAGACGATATTGAGGTGACTCATTTTAATCTCAATGACAAAACCATTGCAGGACTCCGCCATAAAACTTTGCCTTTCTTCTCCGTCCAGTATCACCCAGAAGCCAGTCCTGGCCCCCATGATGCCGATTATCTCTTTGAGCGATTTGTGGATATGATGCGTCAACACAAGAGTTGAGAATGAGTCCTCAAGGGATTACCCAAAAGACCCCAAGAATGGCTATACTTATAATCTAGTTTAGATTAGGTATCGCTGCACTTGAGGAGGGAAAAGGTCATTCCGGAACAACTCACGCTAACCGTAAGTTTACGAGGGACTCGTGAAGTCCGAGAAAATTGTCAGATTTTCCGGTTAACGGGTTTGCTCGATGCGTTTTCAGAGCCGACCTTTCGACGGGTCCTAAGTAACTGTATTGATAAGGGACCAACGCATATTATTCTCGTTTTGTCCCAGATCGATTTTGTCGATAGTTCGGGACTCGGTGCGCTCGTACAAATCGTCAAAAAAGCCCAAACTGCCGGAGGTAGTGTTCAAATTGTCACCAACCCGAGGGTGACGCAAACTGTAAAATTAGTGCGCCTCGAAAAGTTTTTATCGTTACAACCTTCTGTCGAGGAGGCTTTAGAAAATATCAACAAGCAAACTTCAGGGGAAGGTTGACGCTAAAACACGGTGGTATTTTACGACAAATACACCATAGCTTTTCATCCTTAGCTTTTCATCCTTGGGCTAAAGCCACAGGGACGAAGGGCAACGGCGAATTGAGTCGCCATTACTCTGTTCGGGATAAAAGCCAAATGAGATGCAGAGACAAATTCTATCTAGTTCCCGGAACTGGATAGAATTTGTTTGAGGGTTAGAAGGTGGATGGCAGAGGGCAGGAGGCAGAGGGCAGATGGCAAATAAACCATTAATTACTAATTATTAATTATTAATTATTAATTACTAATTATTAATTGCGAATTGCAAATTGTTAATTGTTAATTGTTAATTGCTAACGGTGAATGAACAACCTGAGCGCGAGGAGCAATCCCGATCCTCCCAACCTTCGTTAGACTGGCCAAAAAAGGCCAGTTTGAATCTTCCTGATGCGAAACAGGTAGATCAGCTTTCTCCGGCGGCATTAGCCTATGTAGGAGATGCAGTGTATGAATTGTATATCCGCCTCCATTATCTCTGTCCACCGCGACGAATTTCTGACTATCATCATGCCGTGGTGCGGCAGGTGCGAGCCGAACAACAGGCGGAATATTTACGCGCATTGCGGCCTGTGTTGACTGAACAGGAAAACGCGATCGCGCGGCGAGGCCGCAATGCTGTAAACCGTAAACCTCAACGTCTGAACGCCCAAGTGTATCAAGACGCAACCAGTCTTGAAACCCTGATTGGCTATTTATATTTAAAAGATTTTGCCCGTTTACAAGAATTGTTGACGGTGCTGCAATTTGATGAACGTTAACAATTGATGACATTATGTCTAAACCTCATCCCGCTTCTAAATCCTCCACCCCCCAACGGAGAAACAAGCCTAACCGCCCGAACCGAGGGAAATCTACCCCTCGGCCTCGGAAAAAAGATAAAGAAAATGTATCAGAAGAAAACCAAGAGCAAGATTTAATTTATGGTCGGCATCCCGTCTTGTCGGCCTTAGAAAGCGATCGCCAGTTAAATCGCCTCTGGATCACCTCCAAACTCCGCTATGATCCCCGCTTTTATTCCCTCATCGAACAAGCCAAAGCCAAAGGCACAGTAGTCGATGAAGTCGCTCCCCGTCGTCTCGGCCAAATGACCCAAGGGGGCAACCATCAAGGGGTAGCGGCCCAAGTTGCTCCCTATGAATACGCTGATCTCGGTGAGATCATTGAGCAGGCCAAAGCCAAAACCGAGCAACCCGTCCTCGTTGTCGCGGATGGGATCGTTGATCCCCATAACTTAGGTGCAATCATCCGCACCACCGAAGCCATCGGAGCGCAAGGATTGGTGATCCCCCAACGCCGGGCAACGGGGATCACCTCCACCGTCATGAAAGTCGCCGCCGGAGCTTTAGAAAATCTTTCAGTGGCTCGGGTTGTCAATTTGAGCCGGGCTTTGGAAGAATTAAAACAAGCAGGATTCTGGATTTATGGCGCGACCGCGAACGCTGAAACCGCCTTACCTGCGGTGGATTTTAGCGGGCCCATTGCCCTAGTGGTTGGCTCAGAGGGACAAGGGTTAAGTGTCCTCACCCAGCGTAACTGTGACGTGCTGGTGTCTATCCCACTGCGGGGCAAAATTCCCAGCCTCAATGCCTCTGTGGCCACCGCTATGGTACTGTATGAAGTCTATCGGCAACGGTGGTCAAAACAGGTTTATTGGGAAACTGTGTCCCAATAGACTTTTAAAAATGGAGCAGAAGGAGTATAAAAAAAAGGTGGAGAGTGAGATAAAAGTTAAGTATTGTTAAGAGAAGGCGTTATAATGCCACATTGAGTAGAGTCCTGCGACATCTGGGGGGATTATTAAGGAAATGATGTTACAACTGCTCGAGTTTCTCGGCTTAGCGTATTGGGTTGAGATCAAAACCGATAGCCCGGCCTGTACCTATTACTTTGGCCCATTTAGCAACCAACAGGAAGCTCAGGAAGCCAGTTATGGCTATGTTGAAGACCTGAAAGAAGAAGAAGCAACGGGGATTACTGTCACCATTGCTCGGATGAAACCCAAAGACTTGACCATTTTTGAGGATGAGTTGGGGGAGATGAATGGCCATAAGAGATTCCCCGCTCTTAGTGGTCAATTGTCATGAAGGGGAAGAATCATTAAGAACCGTGGAGAATTGTCAACAGAGAAGTGTCAACTCGGCTCTGAGTTCTTGTTTGGTCTTCTTCACTCTATCTATAACAATTGATAAAATGCGGGCTGATTGCTGAGTAGTAGGGCATTCTGTGCATTTCGCTCTGGGTTCATCTCAGGGATGTAAGCCACCCCATTCAACTCTCAGCCCTTAGATTGCTTGTCACTCCCAAAGCGGAATGATCAATTAACCAATGATCAATGGTGGTTTGTACTTGAGTGGGGATTTCCCAAGGGAATAAATGAGCCACCTTTGGATAACAGTGCCATTGGCTGTATGGGATGGTTTGAGCCGTTTCTCGGCTGGATTGGGCGGTAATGTGACGGTCGTTTTCTCCAGCCAAGAGAAGGCAGGGGAGATGGAGGTGAGCCAAATCTGGGGTACGGTCATAGCCCTGTTTTAACGCCTCTGTGAGAGCTTTTTGAGCCCCTTGAGAGGTATTGAGGTAGGCCGGGACTCCGTGGGCGGCTAAGTAGCGATATGCCTCACGAGAGTGCGTGCCAAAGAGATAGCGAAAGAGCGATCGCTGGCCAAAAGTTTTAATATTCCACTCCCATCCGGGGTATAACCCATTGAGACTCCCTGCAATCCCGGTATAGAGTAAATCTTGCCACGTAGCGCGAGGATGACTACTGCGAGGCCGGGCCGCCGACGCGACGAGAATTAAGCCAGAAAATCGCTCCTGGAAGCGTAAGGCCAACTCTAAGGCCAGAATACCGCCCAAAGACCAACCCAATAATAAACAGCGTTGAATTTGTAATTCCTCCAAAAGGTCTTGTAAATCTTGGAGATGGTCAGCCATGGTAAACTTGCCCTTAGCCTGGCTTTTGCCGTAGCCTCTTAAATCCGGCGCGATCGTCCAAAACCGTTGCGAGAGATGATCCGTAAAAACAGACATAGCCCGTCCTGACCCCGGATGGCCATGTAAACAGAGAATCGGAAACCCCGTCCCTTGCATCTCAATATGCAGTTGCATGAGCGTTCAGTGAATAATCCATCACAGAATATTGTGCAGTTGCATGAGCGTTCAGTGAATAATCCATCACAGAATATTGTGCAGTTGCATGAGCGTTCAGTGAATAATCCATCACAGAATATTCAATGACATTAGGGGCAATTCCGGAATTGCCCCTACTCAGAATTTGAGGTGGTTTCGGTGGGCTATTTGGTCACAGCATTCAACAACACCTCAGCCAAGGTCATTCCTCGCATATCCTCAATCGTCACCGTATTGACAATATCGAACTTTGCGCCAATACTTTCGAGTTGAGTATCCAACGCTTTGAGAAACTTGGTGGCCAACTTATCTCGGCCTACCTGAATGAGAGAAATGCCCAACTCCTCATCCCGGTCAATTTTTCGGGAGGCTTCGATGATCAGGCGAATCACCGATTTACGGTCTTCCGGTTCACCATCAGTGATCACTACAATGGTCTCACCATTGGGTTTCGCTTCCCCGTCCTCCTTACGCTCAAAATAATTATTCAGCGCGTCATATAAAACCCCGGCCAGATCGGTTTTCCCCATGGGTTGGTGTTCCTCAAACACTTGAGACACCTTATCCGAGGTGACATTATCGTAACGCTTATACTTACTCGAAAAGAGATATAGCGTGATCCCATCTGGATCAAGTTCTTCACATTTTTTCGCTAACGCCAGCGTAGATTCTTGTACCGCGACCCAACGGCTTTTCCCCCCTAATTGGTCTTGAGTGGACATACTGCCGCTTTTATCAATAATGAGCGTATAATCTCGTTGCTCAACCAGTGAATTATTCTCCAGTGAATTATTCGTCACGCGCTAATGAACCTCCTCGCTGCTTGAGAATTCTTTTTTCTAGATTACCGCACAAAACCTAGGTCATTTTCTGGATAAAACATCAATCAAGCCGAAAATGGCCAGAAATCGCCCATCACTCCAGAAATTTTCCGGCTTGAGTTAAGGGGATAATCGTTCTCGTTGCCACATCCCTTGTTGATCTAAACGGTAGCAGAGGCGATCATGCAAGCGATTGGGGCGACCTTGCCAAAATTCCATCATCACGGGAATGACCCGAAAGCCGCCCCAGTGGGGGGGACGGGGGATGGTTTGATTGGCGTATTTTTGTTGATACTGGGCGAGTTGTTTTTCGAGGAAGTCCTGGGAGGGAATGGCGCGACTTTGTTCGGAAGCCCAAGCCCCCAGTTGTGAACCAAGGGGCCGGCTGTGGAAATAAGTATCCGATTCTTGGGGGGAGAGTTTTTCCACGCGGCCTTCGATGCGGACTTGTCGTTCTAACTCAACCCACCAGAAGACGAGGGAGGCCCAAGGGTTGGCGATGAGTTGTTGGCCTTTGACGCTGTTGTAGTTGGTGTAGAAGGTGAAGCCTTGTTCATCGAAGTCTTTGAGGAGTACCATGCGGGCTGAGGGTTTCCCGTCGGGGGTTGCTGTGGCCAGGGTCATGGCGTTGGGTTCAGGGAGTTGGGCTTTTAGGGCTTGGTCGAACCAAGTTTTAAACTGATGAAAGGGGTTACTTTGGGCTTGTTGTTCATGGAGTCCCGCTTTGGTGTAATTTTGACGAAGATCGGCGACCGAGATATTCATAATGTCCAGTAATCAGGCTACGCTTAGAGTAGGGGGAGTTGTAGAGTTAATCTTTTAATGACACTGTGTTTTATTTTATGATGCGGCAATTAAATTTTTTACTGATTTTTCTGTTTTGTCTGGCGATCGCGCTTTTCTGTTTAGAGAATACGGCTTCGGTGACAGTGCGTGTCATTCCGGGGTTGGAGGTAGAGGCCCCGTTGGCTATTGAATTATTGTTAACCCTCGGACTGGGGGCGATTTTAGCTTGGTTGTTCAGTCTCTGGGTCAAGTTACAAAAACAACTCTCGACCTTGGGAGATTTACGGGATATGCGCTCTGAAGTCAAGGCCAAAGAGAAGCGGATTGAGGAATTACAACAAGATTTAGAACAATATCGCAGTGAGATGGAACAACAACGCCAACAAGCCCTCCCTGCCTCGGAGCAACCAGCAGATAGCACATAATTTAATTTTTGTCAATCTTTTTTTCTTGGTGGTTTGTTCTTGGTTCTTTCTCTGTCTGCTATTTTTGCTATATGCCGCAAAATTTTGCCCAAGAAGCGATCGCAGTTCTCCTCGACTTGGCCCAACGGGGAGAAATTGACCCGTGGGACGTACAAGTGATCGATGTGATCGACCGCTATTTAAGCAAACTCACCCTCACCGACACTCCCCAACCGGGGACCGAAACCGCCGACTTATCCCAGTCTGGCCAAGCCTTTCTTTGGGCCTCTATGTTAGTGCTTCTCAAGGCCAACACCTTGGAACAATTGGAGGAGGAAGAAGAAGAAGAAGAAGGGTTTGAGGAGGACTTAGACCCCCTGAACCCCCAAGACGACCAACCCCTCCCCCCTCGCTTAGAAAAACATATCCGTCGTCGTCCCACGGCCCCTCCCCTGCGTCGTCGTCGGGTGACATTACAAGAATTAATCCAACAAATTCAACAGATGGCGACGGTATTGGAAACCAAACCCCCCGCCAAACCCCGACAAAGAACCCAGACTCGTAAAGCCACCGTCCGCCAAATTAGCGAACTAGCCCATAATGAGAATTTAACGGAAATGGCTGGTCAGTTAGAAGCCTTTTTCCTCGAACATCTGGGGGAATTAAACGAACCAGAAAACGCGATCGCTCTTGAACCGCTAATTCAATGGTGGGCGACCTACAACCCCCAACCCGACCACGCATCCCCTAACCATCACCGGGTTGGGGTCTTTTGGGCTTTACTTCTGTTGTCGGCTCAGTCTAAAGTTGAATTATCCCAAGAGGAGTTTTACCAAGATTTAGCCATAACTCCCTTGCTCCAAAGTCTCGAATAATGATTAAACTGACAAGATAAACCTTAAATGGCATCAGGGGGAACAAGAACACGGGACTTTACAGAAGTTAAGTTAAAATCATATCGAATTAGGACAATATCGAGAGTTTATATCGAGGAAGAGTAGCATGAAAGCCATGATTCTGGCGGCGGGTACGGGAACTCGTGTACGCCCCATTACTTACACCACCCCAAAACCGCTTATTCCTATTTTGCATAAACCCGTGATGGAGTTTTTGCTGGAACTACTGCGGAAACATGGCTTCGATCAGGTTATGGTCAATGTCAGTCACCTAGCCAGCGAAATCGAGAACTATTTTCAAGATGGTCAACGGTTTGGCGTAGAGATTGCCTATTCTTTTGAAGGGCGCATCGTTAATGGTCAGTTAGTCGGGGAAGCCTTGGGGTCTGCGGGGGGACTACGACGCATTCAAGATTTTAATCCTTTTTTCGATGATACGTTTGTTGTCTTATGCGGGGACGCGCTCATTGACCTAGACTTGACTGAAGCGGTTCGCTGGCATAAAGAAAAAGGTGCGATCGCTACCTTAGTCACTAAAACCGTTCCCAAAGAACAAGTCCCCAGTTACGGGGTAGTCGTCACCGATGAGGATGACCGGGTTAAAGCCTTCCAAGAAAAACCCCCAGTAGAAGAAGCCCTCAGCACCATGATCAACACCGGGATTTATATTTTTGAACCGGAAGTGATCGATTATGTCCCCCCCGGTGAAAAATATGACATTGGCAGCGACTTATTCCCCAAATTAGTAGAAATGAACGCCCCCTTCTACTCCGTGGCCATGGATTTCCAATGGGTGGACATCGGCAAAGTCCCCGACTATTGGCACGCAGTCAGAGGAGTATTACAGGGAGACATTAAAAACGTCCCCATCCCCGGCAAAGAAATCTTTCCGGGGGTTTATGCGGGCTTAAATGTCACGGCCAATTGGGATCAAGTCGATATTACCGGGCCGGTCTATATCGGGGGAATGACCCGCATTGAAGACGGAGCAAAAATTATTGGCCCCTCGATGATTGGCCGGAGTTGTTATATCTGTAGTGGGGCAACGGTCGATAATAGTGTGATTTTTGAATATTCTCGCTTAGGTCCAGGGATTCGTCTCATTGATAAATTAGTCTTCGGTCGGTACTGTGTGGATAAAAACGGGGCCACCATCGACGTACAGGCCGCAGCCTTAGATTGGTTAATTACCGACGCAAGACAAACCCCACCCCACAAACAACCCGTAGAACGCCAGGCCATTGAGGAATTGTTGGGAGATGATGAATAGTTCCCGTTCACCGAGCATTTTTAGTTCATTGGTAATCGGTAATGGGGAATTGGTAATTGGTCACTGAACTTAACTAGAAGGTAATTTAGAGCGTAGGTTGGATGTAACAAGGGTGAAACCCAACATGGACAGGGCTTTCGTTGAGTTTCGCTATCGCTTCACCCAACCTACCGTTTTAGGTCATTGGTAATCGGTAATGGGGAATCGGTAATTGGTCACTGAACTTAGGTGCGTCGCCGAATATAATAAAACTGTCCCCACAGTCTCCGAACTATGCAGATTCAGCCTCAAAGTTGTCCACCATTAGAAAATGGCGATCGCCTCAGTTACCGAGAATTTGAGCGACGTTACGCGGCGATGCCTGATGATCAGAAAGCCGAATTGGTTGAAGGAGTCGTATATATGGCATCTCCGCTAAAGTTTACCACTCATGCCAAACCTCACGCTGATTTGATAGGATTGCTATGGACGTATAAGATGGCAACTCCGCCGACAGAAATAGGCATTGAACCCACCGTTCGCCTCGACTCCGACAACGAAGTGCAACCGGATGGCGTGTTGCTCATTCCAGGGCGACAGACTGAACTTAGTCCAGAGGGGTACATTCAAGGCCCACCGGAACTGGTGATGGAAATTGCCGCCAGTAGTGCAGCCATTGATTTAGGTGATAAAAAACGGGTGTATCGACGGAATGGGGTTGAAGAATATCTGGTTTGGCAACTCTTTGAACAGAGACTGGATTGGTTCTATTTAGAAGAAGGTGTGTATCAGTCCCTTTCCCCCGATGAGGAGGGCATTCTCCGCAGTCGTATCTTTCCAGGGTTATGGCTCAATCAACCGCAACTGTTACAAAATAATCTCGCCGCCGTTCTGGAAACCCTACAAGCGGGACTGCGAGCCGCAGAACATCAAGCCTTTATCAGTTGATTTCCCTCAACAGGCGGATTTATACTACAGTGGGACTGATAGCTTCGTAAACTGCCCAACAGATTGCTCTTATGTCCGATTTTACCACTGATACGCCGACCCTCACCCAAGCTCGGCAACTCCTAGACACCTTTAGCTGTGCAGAAGTTAAAACCGTTCAATCCTCCCAAGAAAAAGAACAACTCCAAAACGCCCTCTTATTAATGGTGAAAGAGTCCGAAGCGGAGAACTTAGGGATTTGTGCCGATAACGCCTATCAAGGTTATACCGCACTTAGTCATTACTTAACCGCCTTCGGCTATACCATCCCCTTCAAGCTCGAAGAAATCTCCCCCGTGGAGACTCCCGTTTATATTAAATTCAATACCGCCACCCTCTCCCATTACTTAACCGACTATGAGGAGGGAAACTATCGTGGGGTTTTAGTCGCTTGTCAAGCCGAAGATGATTTAGTCAATGGGGTTTATGGCCATCTTCCCCTGGATTTATTTGATTAAAGACTAAAAAACGTACACCAGAGCAGACTTATGGTTCATCAAGAACAACTGGACCTTTCGACTCGTGCCGATGGAGATCTGCACGATTTAACCCAAGATATCCAGTCTATTGTCCAAAAAAGCAACATTCAAACCGGAATTGCCCATATTTTTAATATAGGCAGTACGGGGGCCATTGGCGCGATCGAATTTGAACCCGGATTGCGGCAAGATTTACCGGAAACGCTCCGGAAATTAATCCCCCCTAGTTTAGAATATAAACATGAGCAAACGTGGCACGATGGCAATGGCCATTCCCATTTACACGCCACGTTACTGGGGCCATCTTTAACCGTGCCTGTGACTCAGGGAAAACTTGAACTGGGGACTTGGCAACAAATTTTTCATCTCGAATGTGATGTCCGGCCTCGTCAACGTCGCATTCTCGTGACTATTTATGGGGAATAATCCGCAAACCGCCGCAATGAATACTCAAGCCAAAACCATCGCCGATTCTATTATTCTCGGTTGTTGGCAACTCGATGATCGGAGTTGGAAATCTCTCACGGAAGAAGACATTGAACGCACCATTGGCACTTATCAAGCCTGGGGAGTTAGAATTTTTGATACGGCTGATATTTATGGACGCAGTGAGCGTCTTTTAGGGAAATGTTTAAAAGGGAGAACCGACTGTAAAATTTATACGAAAGCGGTGTTTTTTAATGGCCTTCCTACGCCTAAACAAATTCAGTCTAAAGTTGAGAATTCGTTACGAAATTTACAGCGAGATTATCTAGATTGTTTACAAGTCCATTGGCACAATCCTCAGTTAGATTTTGCGGAGACGTTTAAGGTATTGAATCGGTATTTAGAACAGGGTAAAATTCATCAATTAGGGGTGACGAATTTTGACACGCTGATGTTAAAAAAAGCTCTCGAATACGCGCCGATTCAAACCCATCAAGTGCAATATAGTTTAATTGATCGACGGGTGGAGAAGTCGATGCAGGAACTCTGCGTCGAGAATAACATTCAATTGTTGTGTTATGGTCCGTTGGCTGGGGGTTTTTTGTCGGATAAATTTTTAGGGGTTAAAAGTCCTCCTGCTGAAGGGGAACACGCTCGCGGGTTTTATTATAGTAATATGATTGCGAAACATGGTGATTGGCAAGGGGTTCAGACGTTGCTGAGTAAAATGGCAGAAATTGGCAAAAAGTATCAGTTTTCTGTGTCTCAAGTGGCTCTCAATTGGTTAATTCAGCAACCGGGGGTTGGTGCGATGATTTCTGGACTCACGGAAAATCGCCAACAGATTCAAAAAAATATGGAATCGTTACAACCTTTGATTCGGTCGGAGGATATTCAGGAATTATCCCGTTGTTCTGATGAGTTATTTGAGCAAGTTGGGGATATTTATTCCTATGAAAGAGGGGTTTGATAGTTGATGAGTTAACCACAAAGACACAAAGGACACAAAGGGAAGATGGAGGAGATGGGAGATGGGGGAGATGGAGGAGATGGAGGAGATGGAGGAGATGGGGAAGATGGGGGGGATGGGGGAGATAAAGATTGATTAATTATTTATTACCAATTACCAATTACCAAACCAATTACCCATTACCCATTACCCATTACCCAAACCTACAACTCCTCTGGGGTGGGAATTGTCGTGTGGGTGTTAATTTTTTTCCAGTGGAGGCGATAGAGTTGTAAGGGGTGTTTTTTGCCTTTGACTCGAATTAAGGGGAGTTTTTCGAGGGGGAGATCATGGGTTAATTTATCGACGGTGTTTTGGGAGAGGAGAATTTGGTTGGCTTTGGCGACGTTACAGATACGACTGGTGACGTTGGTGGTGTCGCCAATGGCGGCGTATTGTAAGAGGCGTTTAGAGCCGATATTTCCCGCAGCGACTGGGCCGGTGTTTAAACCGATATGAATGGCGATGGGTTGGCGGTTTTTTTCTTGCCATTCCCGGTTGAGACGACGGACGGCGTATTGCATTTCGATGGCTGCTTGTACGGCGCGATCGGCATCGTTTTCTTGGGGATAGGGGGCCCCCCAAATGGCGAGGAGTGCATCGCCGATATATTTTTCTAATGTGCCTTCTTTGGCAAAGACGATTTCTTCAACCATGACGTTAAAGTAATCGTTGAGCATTTCGATGACTTCCCGGGGCTGCATGGTGGAGGACATTTGCGTGAAGTTGCTGATATCGGCGAATAAGGCGGTGATTTCGGTTTCGATAATGTCGAGGTTGCCTGCTTCTCGTAGTTTACGACTGACGGTTGCGGGGAAGAAGCGTTCGAGTTTATCTCGCCATACGGCTTCTTCGCGCATTTGGTTGGTGAGACGGGTGTTTTCGATGGCAATGGCTGCTTGGTTGGCTAAGGCGATGAGAAATTCTAGGTCTTCTTGGGTATAGGCTTTGGATTGGGATAAATTATCGACGTATAGTACGCCAATTACGTTGTCTTTGGGTTGGAGGGGGACACACATGGAAGCGCGAATGGCTTGGCTGAGGATGGACTGTGAGCCTTCAAAGCGTTGGTCAATTTTGGCATCATCGGTGAGGACGGCGGTTTGTTTGCGGTAAACGTAATTGATGATTTTGGTGCTATAAAATTGATAATTCACGGACAGGTTATTGCGCGATCGCGCGGCTTTTTGTTGCAATTTGCCCGTGTTTTCGTGAACCAATAAAATGGCGGCTCGATCCACGCTAATAATTTCTAATAATAAATCTAAAACCTTTTCTAATAATTGATTCGAGTCTTCAGGACTCGATAATTCTTTACTAATTTCTAATAAAATTTTTAATTTATCAACTGAGCGTTGAGTATCATCACTCTCTCTCAGTTTTAACGCGGTATCTTGTTTCGCTTTAGGTGCGAGAAAATCTCGGTAACTAACCTGTTTTTGTTGGGGAGATACTTGTTGAACAATTTTAATGCCTTCTGTATCTAATTGGTCTGTTGTTTCCGACTCATTCAGAGAATCAATTAAGAGAAAATCGACTAAACCACAAGTAATGCGATCGCCATCTTTAATAATTTTTTCAGTAATGCGAGTTTGATTGACAAAAGTGCCATTGAGACTTTTTAAATCTTTGAGAATCAAGCGATCGCGTTCCACTACAATTGTCGCATGACGACGAGATAAACTATTATGGGGGATAGAAATGAGATTGTGGGGAGAACGTCCTAAGGTATTAATTCCCCATTGCAACTTATACACCCGTTCCGTTGCAGTCTTGGGATGAAAAACAAGAAAATAAGACATAGGCCACCAGAAACTGAGGCTAAAAGAGCGATATAACAAAGGAACACTAGCCCAAAACGGTCTAGCTTTTCTGACTCGAAAACCGTGAAAATTTGAGTAAAACGTCTCAATTCATCAAGACCTAGCATTAATCTCTACGTTAATCTCTACATTGATCTCTATCGCAGAGATCAACCCGATAACCCCTACGGCCCTTATCCCATCGTGGCCAAATAGTCTTGATATCCCAATTGCTCTAACTTATCTTGCTTCTCTAAAACCGATTGTTGTAACATCTCACGGTATTGTAAAACCTGGTCTAACAATTCAGGTTGTTGAGACGCTAAAATTTGTACCGCCAAAAGACCCGCATTTTGGGCATTATTAATCGCCACCGTCGCCACCGGAATCCCACGGGGCATCTGTACAATAGAATAGAGAGAATCCACCCCCTGTAGCGATCGCGTTTTCACCGGAACTCCCACCACCGGGAGAGGAGTCAGAGAAGCCACCATACCCGGCAAATGGGCCGCCCCTCCGGCCCCGGCGATAATCACCTTAATTCCGCGAGTATGGGCGGTTTTAGCGTACTCTACCATCCGCTCTGGCGTTCGGTGAGCCGAAACAATCGCCACTTCACAGGGAATGTTAAAATCTTCACAGACCCGAATCGCAGCCTGCATGGTCGGTAAATCGGAATCGCTACCCATAATGATGCCGATGACTGAGGGAGTATCACTCATAATCTAAAATAGTTTATGTATATTGCGATCGAACATCTCAGCGAAGCTCACCTAGAAGACTTATACCAACTATACCAAAAGCCATGGTGGACGCAATTGCTTTTAATTCTTCCGAGACAACGACGAGATATTCCCAAAATGCTACAACATTCTAAAGAAATTGTCGCATTTTGTGAGCCGCACAACAACCATCTCGTCGCCTTTTCTCGCCTCCTCACCAACTATATTGATCACACTTATATTTTTGATCTTATCCTCCCTGCAACCCACCCAAAGCAAGGACGAGGGCGAAAATTAACAACACCCCTTCTCCAGCATCCCCATTTACTGGCCATCGAAGTCTTCTCCCTCACCTATAGGTCAGAAATGGTCAAATTCTAGAAAAAATGAGGCTTCACAGACCAAAATGGCCAACTTTGTTTAATTCAGTATAAAAATGCTCAATAATTGCACCATCATTAACGCCAGATTAGTCGGCCTTTCCGAACTACAACAAATTACCATCCGCCAAGGCCACATCCAAGCCATTCGCCCCCAAACCGAAACAGCAACCGGGGATATCCTAGACCTAGCCGGAGACTGGCTTTCCCTAGGGGGCATTGATCTACAAATTAACGGCGGTTTAGGGTTAGCCTTCCCCGACCTCACCCCCCAAGATATACCGATTTTACCTAAAATTAGCCATTATCTCTGGACCCAAGGCATTGATAGCTATTGTCCCACCCTAGTCACCACAGCCATTGATAAAATTCAACAATCCCTCGCCGTTTTCGCCGACTTTCTCCACCAACAACCCCCCCAAAACGCGAAAATTTTAGGCATTCATTTAGAGGGGCCCTTTCTCAACCCCAAAAAACGAGGGGCCCATCCCGAAAAGCATCTCTTACCCTTAACCCTCGAACAAGTGAAACGAGTTATCGGAGAGTATGGGGACATTATCAAAATTATCACCCTTGCCCCCGAACTAGACCCCACAGGAGACACCATTCCCTACTTACGCAACCAAGGCATTACCGTCAGTTTAGGGCATTCCCTCGCCACCGCAGAACAAGCCAAAACCGCCTTTCAACAAGGGGCCAGCATGGTGACACACGCCTTTAACGCCATGCCAGGGTTACATCATCGAAACCCCGGTTTGCTAGGAGAAGCCATGACCCATGAAAAAGTCTTCTGTGGCTTTATTGCCGATGGCCAACACATTTGTCCCACCATGCTGCAAATTCTACTCCGGGCGGCGCAGGGAAAGCAAGGACTATTTTTAGTGAGTGATGCGTTAGCCCCCATAGGTTTACCCGATGGAATGTATCCTTGGGATAGTCGAAAAATTACCGTAAAAGCGGGAACAGCAAGACTCCCAGAAGGAACATTAGCAGGGACAACCTTACCCTTGTTAGTCGGAGTCGAAAACTTAGTCCGTTGGGGAGTAACTTCCATAGAAACCGCCATTGCCTTAGCCACCGAAAGTCCCCGTCAGGCCATCGGGTTAAAAGGGTTATCTGTCGGACAACCCGCCTCCTTTTTACGCTGGAGTCAGCAAGACAGACTCACCTGGCAACGACTGGGTTAATGAATGGATAATGAGTTTTTCTTGTTTAGTTATTGGTGAAAAAGGGAACAGGGGATAGGGAACAGTAAACAGTAAACAGTAAACAGTAATGTTGTTTGTTCTTGGTTCTTTGTTCTCCCCCATCTTCCCCATCTCCCCTATCTCCCCCCTTTCTGGTTGAACTCCAAGTTTCGGAAGATTTGGTTAAATTTGCCTAGGTTTATCGCAAGAGCCGACATAGTGAAACTGTAGGCGTTTTGTGGCAGTATGCGTAATTATCTAGTCATTGGTTATGGGAATACATTGCGGAGTGATGACGGGGCCGGCCAAGCGGTTGCAGAGAGAGTAGACCGTTGGCAAACCCCAGAAGTGGATAGCTTGTCCGTTCACCAGTTAACCCCAGAGTTAGCCGATACCATTGCCCAAAGTCAGACCGTCATTTTTGTGGATGTCCAACGGAGTGAGGAGAACACCAGTTTACAGTGTTACGCCATTGAACCCAACCCCAGCAAAACCTCCCTCGCCCATAGTACCAGTCCCCAAGCCCTCCTCTCCCTCACCCAACACCTCTACAACGCCACCCCCAACGCTTACTGGTTACTCATCCCTGCGGTAAACTTCGACTTCGGCGAAACCTTCTCCCCCACCACCCAACAAGGCATTCAAGAGGCAGTGGAAACCATTAAACAATTAACAATTAACAATTAACAATTAAACAATTAACAATTGTTCTTGGTTCTCCCCCATCTCCCCCATCTCCCCCATCTCCGTGTCCGGAGTAGTTCAACTATCAACTATCAACTATCAACTACTATGCACGAAGTGAGTATTATGGAACAAACGCTAGACATTGCCCTGGCGAAAGCACAAGAGCAAAATGCCAGTCAAATTAAGCGGTTAAAAATGAGTATCGGGGCAATGTCCGGGGTTGTGCCAGAAGCGTTAGAGTTTGCCTTTGATGTGGTCACACAAGATACAATGGCAGAAGGGGCAACTCTAGAAATAGAGATGATTCCCGTTAAGTGTTATTGTCCTTCTTGTCAAGAGGAATTTAACCCCTCTGACTTCTTTTATGAATGTCCCCAATGTAAACAAATTGTTTATCAAACTCTTGCGGGTCGAGAAATTGAATTAACTGAATTAGAATTAACAACTCTGGAGGTTGCTTAAAATGTGTGGAACTTGTGGCTGTAGTGACAAAAATTTGGTTCATATTCACCATAACCATCAACATGATCATGAACATTCCCATGAACATTCCCATGAACATCACCATGAACATTCCCATCATCATGGGAATGGACATCATCACCCTAAAAAGCAGGAAAAAACTGTAAAGTTACAAGAATCAGTTTTACAGAAAAATGAAGTTTTTGCTCAACAGAATAGAGCGTTTTTTAGAGACAAAGGTTTATTAGTTTTAAACTTAGTTTCTTCTCCAGGTTCGGGTAAAACTTCGCTGTTAGAAAGAACGGCTTTTGAGGTACAAGAAAAGTTGTCGTGTGGAGTTGTTGTAGGGGACTTAGAGACTGATAATGATGCTCAACGATTACAACAAAAAGGTATCCCTACTATTCAAATTACGACGGGAACGTTATGTCATTTAGAGGCGGATATTGTTTTACAAGCGGCACAACAGTTAGATTTAGATTCTCTTGATGTTTTGATTGTTGAAAATGTCGGGAATTTAGTTTGTCCTGCGTCTTATGATTTAGGGGAAAATTTGCGGGTGGTGATGCTATCTACGACGGAGGGAGAGGATAAACCTTTGAAATATCCGACTATGTTTAAATCGGCGGATGTGGTGTTATTGAATAAGGTTGATATTGCGGAAGTGGTGGGGTTTGACCGGGATAAGGCTTTGATGAATATTCAAAAAATGAATCCCCAAGCGACAATTTTTGAGGTTTCGGCGAAGACGGGGGAAGGGATGCAGGGTTGGTATGATTATTTAGTGAAATACGGGGTTTCGTGAGTCACCTTACTTAATGCGCCTTGGGTTCAAACCCAAGGCTAAGAGCTTAAACCCGTTAAAACGGGTTGGGTGAAGTAGGTTCGCTGAGAGTTTACTAGGAACGGTTAGAATATGCTCTAAAGAGCTTACTACGAATGGATGAATAATAAGCTGTTCATCATCTAAACCCAAACATCAAGAATTCCAGAAATCCTGTAGTGCGACCATCCTTCAACTCCCTGAAAACTGAACTTCGACAAGCTCAGTTTCCGCCTGTCGAAGTTCAGGACAAGTCTTGGTCGCTACGGTATCCCAATTTAAATGCGTAACAGCTTACCTGATTTTGTACTATGACTTTTACTGAAGACCCTACTTTTACTCACTTACCGGACCATAAGGAGCTTCCCTGTGAGGATGGAACGTTTGTGAAAAACTTTCAAGAACACCCGCAAAGTCTTCTCTTAACGGATTCTATCACGGCGATTTTAGAGCGGGTGCATCCTGATGGACAATATGCCATTGGACAGGATAGCGGGATTTATTGGCGCATCACAGACCCCCCACAAAACGGTGCAGAAGCACCGGACTGGTTTTATGTGCCGAATGTCCCCCCGATGCTGGAGGGAGAGATGCGACGGTCTTATGTGATGTGGCAAGAGTTAATCCCTCCGCAAATTGTGATTGAGTTTGTGTCGGGGAATGGTGAGGAGGAACGAGATACAACGCCTTGGACGGGGAAGTTTTGGGTATATGAAACGGTGATTCGACCTGCCTATTATGCGATTTATGAGGTGAGACGGGAGCAGGTGGAGGTGTATCAGTTGGTGAGGAGTCATTATGAACGGGTGAGTCCTAATGAGAGGGGACATTTTCCCCTTGAGGAGTTGGGGGTGGAGTTGGGTTTGTGGCAAGGTCGTTATCAGAATGTGGAGTTGCCTTGGTTGCGTTGGTGGGATAGGGAGGGGAATTTGTTGTTAACGGGGGAGGAAAGAGCAGGGCAGGAACGCGCTAGAGCAGAGCAGGAACGCGCTAGAGCAGAGGAAGCGGAGGCGAATGTGCAACGTTTGCGGGAGCGTCTTTTAGCGTTGGGGGTTGATCCGGATCAGGAATCTTAATACACTTTTGGTTTATATCTAGGGGGAGGACGCTCTCAAGAGCTTACTACCAACTTTCTCTACTTGGGGTTCAACTTACGGGTAAGAGGGGGTCAGAAATTTCACAATCGAAATATTTGTTTGCGGGTGCGAAATAAGATTAGTTGTTTGTGTATCCTCTAATTGTTCGTGTTTTGAACAGTTATAGAGGTAAGTATGAGTCAAGTACACCCCCAGTGTGTCCGTCTCCAAGAACAAGTCAACCGTTTATTACAGCTATTTCACCAAGAGGAGGAGTTACGCACCCTTCAGGATACTAGCGCGATTGAGGCTTCTTTGAAAAAAGCAATTTCTCCGAATTTTGAGATTGTCTTTGCGGGTGCGTTTAGTGCGGGGAAGTCGATGTTGATTAATGCGCTGTTGGAACGGGAGTTGCTCTACAGTGCGGAGGGACACGCGACGGGGACGGAATGCACCATTGAATATGCGGACTCTGGACAGGAACGGGTGGTGTTGACGTTTCTCAGTGAGGCGGAAATTCGAGAACAGGTGAAGATTTTGTGCGATCGCTTGTTACTCAATTCTACGGTCAATATTAATCAACCAGAGAGTATTGATCAACTCACCCAAGATTGTCGCACCATTATACAACAAGAGGGGGGTGCAAGTAAGTCGGAACGGGCCAAACAAGCGAATGCTCTCATTTTACTGTTGGATGGGTATTTGGAGAACCGCGATCGCATCCAAACGGTACAAAATGCAACTTATTCGATGGATCAGTTGGGGTTTGATAATCTCACCAAGGCCGCAGATTATGCCCGTCGGGGGAGTAATAGTTCGGTGTTGAAGAAGTTGCAATATTATTGCGCTCATCCTCTGCTTGAAGATGGGAATGTTTTGGTGGATGTGCCGGGGATTGATGCACCTGTGAAGAAGGATGCGGCGTTGACGTATAGTAAGATTGAGCATCCGGATACGTCGGCGGTGGTAACGGTGTTAAAACCGGCTGCTGCGGGGGATATGACGAGCGAGGAGACTTCGTTATTGGAGAAAATGAAAAATAACCCCGGAATCCGCGATCGCGTCTTCTATGTCTTTAATCGCATTGATGAGACTTGGTATAATGCACAATTGCGACAACGGTTAGAGCGTCTCATTCAGAGTGAATTTCGGGACACGAAACGCATTTATAAGACCAGTGGCCTGTTAGGATTTTATGGTAGTCAGGTGAAGCATACTCAAAGCAGCGATCGCTATGGGTTAGAGAGTCTTTTTGCCGAGAGTGTGAAGGGGTTGGGAGGGGAGGAAGAAACCCCCCAATTTGTTAGTGCGTTTAATAATTATTGTGCCAATTCCGGGAAATTAATTGGCACGACGTTTGGGGTGTCGGTGTATGGCTATGAAACCCCCAATGAGAATTATGTACGCATTTTGAGCGAGTGGGGAACACCGTTGATTGAGCAGTTAATTCAAGATAGTGGGGTTGAGGAGTTTCGTAATGCGATTACTCGTTATCTCACGGAGGAGAAACGACCGCAACTCTATGCCAATTTAGCGGATGATTTACAACCGCTATGTATTGCTTTACGGAAATATTATTTAGCCCATCGTCAAGTGTTGGCCAGTGAACCCTATGAACTGGACGCGATGAAAGCACGGGAGTTGGAACGACTCAACCAGCAGTTACAGGAGATTGGCCAAGACTTTCAGGAGTATATGGAGGCTGAAATTAATCGGGTGATTAATAATAAGGATGAGCAGTTTGAGGCTGATTTTAACCAGTTGAAGTTAAAGATGGTGAATCGGTTGGATGAACTGTTAAAAGCGTTTTCGGTGGCGGATACTTATGAACGCGCAACTATGAGTCATCCTCGGAATGCGACTGCTCCCTTTTTGGCGATTTTAGTGGAGGCCATTTATTATATTGCCAATCAATTAGAGGATGTTTTGGTGGACTATTCTCGCACTATTGCTCAGGCATTTTCGCAACGGTTGGCGGAGCGTTTACAACAGACGGATCACTATAAACGATTGTACCGTTTATTGCGGGGTGATGGGGGGATTGAAGAGAAGATTCAAGGGTTAGAGAATCGCTTAACTATTGCGTTGGTGAGTGCTGCTCGGAAGGAGTGCGATCGCTATGTGCGAGAAAGTCCCCGCTTCTATGACGAAGGGACATTTTCAGTTTATCAGTTTCGCCAAACGTTACAGCAAACCTCTCAAAGTTATGGTGCAGAAAGCATTATCGAGGCAGAACCCGCAATTCGGCAATTGTTAAAGCTAGATTTTGAACCCAAAGTCTCTGCTACCATTCGCCGAAACTTCCGTCAAGAGGTCAACCAAGCGATTAAAACAGAAAGCCTTCCGATGGCAGAAAAGCACGCTGATGATATTTTACAACAGTATGACCGAGCAAGGGCTAATTTAGAGCAGTCCTTACAACGAGAAGCGGAGGAAAAAATTGCTAAGAATCGTCAGTTACAGGATGACATTGAAGGGAGTATTGAGCAGTACAATGAGTCAATTCAGGGGATTAATTCTTGTTTGGAAGCGATGATGTTGTATGAGAAGCAACTGCCGATTATTGGAGAGAATGATTTTGCTCCTGTTGGGGTGGTTGATGCGGAGGTTGAGGAGTTAGATGTTGAGGAGGAGGGAGACACAGAAGACGAGATGGAATAGGTTAGGTTTATCTTGGTTTTGGGCGCAAGCATTGCGCCCCTACCGAGAATTGGTTTAAGATTGAGTAATGTAGGGGTGTATTGCATACGCCCCAAAGAATTATTGATAATAAAAAAAGAGAAAGTATGGCGTTAAAATATTTTTTGAACCCTATTGCATAACAAAACAATCAATGGTAAATTCTTTAAAAAAGAACTCAAAAACATGGAATGTCTAATCAATATCGAACGGTTAACTCTGAAGCAATAATTATTACACGAACCCATGAGTCGGCAAAAGATAGAAACCACAATGCTTACTGGTTCTGGCAGCTAGAGTCAGAACTTTCAGCAACTTATCAAGCTGATGAAGTTATTGAAGCAATGAAAAATCATATAAAACACAGTGTACGTAATCAAAAAAGTGCAATTAATTTTCTAGAAGAGGGAATTGACTGTAAAATTTTAACCGATGACGGAAAAGGATGGCAAAAAGGAAAATGCCGAGCTAAGTTTTCCATCGAATTTTACCCTGATGAAGAAGAAAATCAACCAAGTTCACGACCAAACTCAAATGAACCGAATTCTCCTCTAGACGATATCCGAAATAGTCCTAATTCTTAACCAATAGAAAATAAGTAGTAGGTTGGGTGAAGCGACAGCGTAACCCAACAAAACAATAGGTGAAATAACGTTGGGTTTCCTTCGTCTATCCAACCTATGAAAATATTTAAAATACGTTGGGTGAACATTCCCTCAAACGCTCTATTTCCAAAACTCCTCCACCCACTCCTATTTGATAATCCTAAATTATCAAAACCAAATTAAACAATCAGATATCAGTATAAAATCCCCAAATTTACAAAAATTAACTCAAAAAAATGGCAACGAGGCCACGGCGTTTGCTAGCATAAAGGCCCCTTGACAAAAAATTAAAATCCAAAGGGGTATTATATCCAATTTTCTAAAATACCCCCCAAACTCCCATGCTATCGTCAAGTCACTCCCCACAACCCCCTTAATTGAAGACAGTCGATGACCTATTTTTCGGGGAGTCGATTTGACAAAATGCACATTTTATGCAGTAAACTCTCCTGTAACAGATCATCAGTAGTAGTAGTAACCCAACCCAACAAAATGATAGCTTGGGTTACTTAACCCGTTTTTAACAGGTTTAACCCCCCAAAATGTAGTTTTAGGGTATCCACTGGGGAGAAAACCCCACAAAGGGGAGTTCTTCTAGTTCTGGGGGTTGTCCTTCATTCTCCGACAGGAGTTGATCTGGGGGGATTAATAACCATAATTGACCACTTGCGATCGCTTCTCCTGCATTGGTTTTTAAAGTATGTTCTTCCTCCGCATCAGGATCAGTGGTAATTTGGTCAAACAATAACCCCAACCCATCCGGGGCCAAACTAATATGAATATCCTGATAATCCGGTAACGTAATTAAAGGAATTTCCTCTTTTTCCTCTAAATCAATAATCGCAATATACGGTTGTTCCACATACTCCACATCCTCAATTAAATTCGTCAGCAAACAGTACAATTGCTCTCCCCCCGGAGCAAACTCACAACTAATCACCGATCCTTGAGTATCTAAAATCAACTCTTTCCCCCCTTGATTATTTACTAAATAGAGAGAACGAGTATAAAGTTTATCAGGATTATTCTTATTAAAATCCACCATAACTGCCGAACTTCCATCAGGGGAAAACGTTAACACCATTCCAAACTGGGCTAAAAACTCCAACGGTTCAGCCCCCGGTTCAAGGGATAACAGGGCAATTCCTTCCCCTTGGGTACTGGCAATAGTTTGACTATCTGGCGCAATTTTAAACACCCCTCCAGGTTGATTTTCTAACGGTTTAGCCTTGCCATTATTCTGAATAATCCATAACCCTAAATCCTGTGGATCATCTCGATTTACCCGTTGAACAACAATCGTTTTCCCATCTTCTGACAAATCAAACTTTAAATTGCGATACTCCTCATTATCTAACACCAACTCCACTCTGCCCGGAACAGCTTCCGAATCCGTTTTTTGCCCATCTCGCTTCGATAACCCCGTACTCACCTTATAGAGTTTCTGCTCTAAAACCCCATCTTTGGTTTGTTGCCTTTCCGTCGCACTAAATAAAATAGATTCTCCCCCCGCATAGGGTTCAAACTCCGTCACAATTAAATCATTCGGGGTGAGAATTTTCTTCTCTTGTTGTGTTAAATTATACAGCACCAAACGTCCCCGTTCCTCTCGTTCTAAGCCAATATAACCAAAAATCCGATCCGGGGTTCTAAACGCTCCCGTAAAAGGAATAATGGTATCTCCCTCCCTTTGTCCTTGAAAATTCTCTTTCGCTCCCGTCAACTCCAAGGTATAACTATTCCCATAAGGGGCTGGATCATTCAACGTATAAGCCATTCGTCGTCCAATCCAGCTAATTTTACCAGGTAAAGGATTGTCAACATCGGGCTGATCGGTGAGCTTAATTTTTAAATTTTCTTCCACCGTATCCCGATCCATAGGACGGCTAAACTCGAGGAGAAATGCCCGATCTTTCGCATTAATCGTTTGATTCTTCCAAGTGAATCCCCGTACCCTCGGTCCCGTAGGGATTAAACAGCGATTTTCACTGCAAAAATCCCCCCCTAATAAAACGAGGAGAATCATTACCATTAACGTGAAAACCACCATAATGGACGTTCGATCAATCGGGTAAAGGGGAAAAGATAATTTACTGAGTTTCATGGTGTGAGAGCAGGAGTGAACAATTGAATTAAAACGCATAGGGATCATCCGGGGTGGGAATTTTCTTAATATCCGTCGCTTGAATGACTAAACGACGTTCCCCATCTAAACTCGCGGTCATCATTTCCCCTTGCACCTCTAACCAAGTATCTTGGGGGAACTGATCTCGCGTGGACGGTAACAACACCGGAAACCCCACCGGAGACGCATCCACCGCACAACAAGTAATCACAAAACGGGCTAAAAATAAATAATCTTCCGGTAAATTGGGGAGATGAATCACAAACCCCGTCACATCCACCGGAAGTTCACTATACGCATCCGGTTCAGGATAAGCATTCAACGTCCGCACCCATTCCACCAAATTCCGTTCTTCCGGTTTCACATCGGTGTAAAAGGTTTGGGTTTCCACTTGCGTCACCGGGAGAGACTCTCGGACTCCCCGTTGTAGGGCCACTTCACTGGTGAGGACTCTGGGGGGGATAATAAAGGCCAAAATAGCCACTAGAGTTAATAACCCCGTCCCAAACCCAGGGGGGAAAAGGGTGATATGTTGACCTTGGGGGAGTTGAATTTGTTTATTTTGCAGGAGATGGCCTAGACGCATCCCACTCATGGCCAAAAAGACCAGTCCCGCCGCCAGAACTAAATTAAAATAGTTGGGATGGATTAAAAGCCGTAATTCCCCGGTGAAACGATAGCGGATAAATAGGGTCCCCCAGAGAAACAGGGCCAACACATCCAACCAAGGGATGATCTGCTGTTGGTAAAATGCCCCAATGCGGGCAGTTTTTTCATTTTGGGGGATGAGTTGACGGAGTTTGTTCATGGTGGGGGAGGGGTGAGGGTGGTGTTAAAGTTTCTATTATAGGCAATGGGCGATCGGTTTAACAATTTCAAGGCTTAATTATAAGTTAAACGGCCTGACCAGTCTATTTTGAAATAGCTTAATTAAATCTTATTCTAAGATTGTAATATAGAAAAGAATCCCCAAAACATTTATATAACTATGAGTCGAGTTATCAAATTTATTGATTTATTTGCAGGACTAGGAGGAAGGCGAATTGGGTTAGAAAATGCTGGTCATCAACAAGGAATCAAAACTTGTTGTGTATTGACTTCTGAGATCAAACTAAAGATTTAGTTGAGGTCAAAAATGCAGATGGAAAATTAGTCAAAAAGCGTCAACCCCGCACTGATCTTCCCAAAGGATATAATATTGTTGTCGGAAAATTGAGTTTTGAGATCAACAAAATTTTACACCCTAATGAAATTACACCTACCTTACTGGCCACTGATATGAATCGTTGAGCAGTCGTCGATGGAGATGGATTACGAAATCTAACGATTCGGGAAGGGTTAAGACTCTTTGGGTTTCCGGAAGATTATCAGATTAATTATTCTCCTGACATTGCTTTTGACTTATTAGGAAATAGTGTTGTAATTCCGGTGATTGAAAAAATTGCGGAACGATTAATTACAGCAACTCCAGTAGTTACACCTGATTCTAAGTATTTAAAGTTACAATCTTTGTCCAGTATGGTTATGATCCCAAGAATACCTGACAGAAATAAAAAGCTAAAAGCGCACTACCTAACGGTACAGTAAGATTATCAATACCGAGGAGAGAAAAGGCTTCGAGAAACGTGGCTATTGCACCGACTACCACAGCAATTCCCACCACTGACAAACTCAACCCATACACTCCCCATAAAACTAACAATACCACCAACCCACTCACCAAAAACATTGTCCCCGATCCTTCCCAACTTTTTTTATTCCTCCCCAACTGATACTTATGTCGGCCCCAATGTTGGCCCACCACCGCAGCAAGGCCATCCCCCCAGGCCATCACCAAAATGCCAATCACTGCAAACTGAGGTAACTCCACCGGGAAAAACCACCCTGTCAACACCCCAATACTTACCGCATAGAAAAACGTCCCTAAACTTTGACGGCCTACACTGTTAATACTGGGCAAAATTGGTACAAAATAAGATAATAAAGCCACTAGGGCTGCCACAATTGACGCATCCACGGCCACCCAACTGGGAATATTCAATCCCCAGGCTAACAGTAAAACATTCCCGGACCCAATATGGACAATTTTGCGGGTTAACTCCGGTTCAGTTTTAAAAAAACGGCCTGCCCCTTCTGCAATAATTAATAAAAGCCCTAAATAGGCCGCCACCATTCCTGCTTGGATTTGGGATGAGGAGAGAGAGAGGACGGCCATTACCTGGATAGGAATTTCAATATTCACCGGATTTCCTTGTAACTGAGAAAACGAGCAACTAGGCTTACAATAACATTATCAATGATTGATCCCAGAAATCTATGAAACGCATTTTAATGGGGTTGATTCGCGCTTATCAACGCTTGATTTCCCCTTTATTTCCCCCCACTTGTCGCTTTCATCCCACTTGTTCCCAGTATGCCCTAGATGCGATCGCGCGATTTGGGATCATTCGAGGCAGTGGGTTAGCCTTATGGCGTATTTTACGCTGTCATCCCTTCAGTGCAGGTGGATATGATCCCGTGCCACCCATTCCCGAAAAACGGCACAATAAGAACTAAAGCTATAAAATTTCCCAATATATAAGCTATGAAACCCTATCACACGATTCCCATTCAAGAAAACCATGAACCCCTAGTCGAAATTCCCCTAGAAAAGTTTTCCCTCGAATCCCCCCATCCCTACGCTAAACTGGGGGCAGATTATGAGGGTCATTCGCCCTACTTCCTCCGGCAAAGCGTTTTAGACGCTCTCCTCAAGGCTCAAGAGGACCTGCAACAAGAGCATTTTGGCTGGAAAATCCATTTATTTGATGCCTTCCGTCCCCTTTCTGTGCAACAGTTTATGGTGGACTATAGCTTTCATTCCCTGCTAAAACAGCATAATCTCAACGAGGCCGACTTATCCCCCACCCAACGGGAAAAACTCTGGGAAGAAGTGCAGCAATTTTGGGCTATTCCGACGAGTGATCCCACTACTCCTCCTCCCCATAGTACCGGGGCTGCTGTCGATGTCACCTTGCTGGATGAAACCGGACAGTTGGTGGATATGGGGGGAGAAATTGACGAACTTTCCGAGCGATCGCACCCCGATCACTACAAAGACGCTCAAACCGCCCCAGAAGCCTTTTATCACCAAAATCGACAAATTTTATCAAACGTCATGAAAACCGCCGGATTTCGCCAACATCCCTACGAATGGTGGCACTTTTCCCTAGGGGATCAACTCTGGGCTTGGTTAGAACGAGAAGCTGGACAGGAGGATTGTGTAGCCCGGTATGGGAAGGTAGTTAGTTGATAGGGGAGTTGGGAGTCGGGAGTCGGGAGTTGGGAGTCAGGAGTCGGGAGTCGGGAGATGGGGGAGATGGGGGAGAACAAAGAACCAACTGTTCCTTGTTTACTGTTCCCTGTTCCCTGTTTACTGTTTACTGGTTACTGTTCCCTGTTCCCTATTCACAAACAACAACCAACCCCCAAATCCGATATCCTGAAAACAGAAGATAAAATAAAAATTTAATTGGCGAGTATGCTTGCACCGAAACGAGTTTTTGTTCTCTTAATCAATGCGGGGACCGCCAATGAAGGCATTCACTCCCTGCAAATTGGCGATCGCAATAAAGTCTTGATGTTCGAGTCAGAAGACGACGCGACTCGTTACGCCCTCATGTTGGAAGCCCAAGACTTTCCTGCCCCCTCCGTTGAGGGATTCCCAGCCGAAGAAATTGAAGAATTCTGTCAAGAGGCCGGCTACGAAGCGGAATTAGTCTCGACTGGAGAACTCACCCTTCCCCCGGAAAGTAACGTCGAAGAACCCCTTTGGAATGGTGAAGAAGGCAGTTCTCCCCCCGCTTCCCCCTCCCCAGAGTCCACGGAAAACGCCGATCTCTCAGAAGATGAACTCGAAGCGAAACGCCGTTGGCTAGAAGGGTTATTATAGTAAGTTCGAGGCGTATGTTCCGGTGATTAACCGACAATATGATCAATATAGACTCTAGAGGGCATTTGCTCACTGAGCAGATTAATCCCCATAGCCAAACCCTTGATCAACTCAATAGCGTCGAGTTGGTCGAACTCTTTAACCAAGAAGATCAGCAAACGTTAGCGGCCATCGCAGAAGCGAAAACCGCCCTAGCTCAAGCCATTGAGATTACCAGTTCTTCCCTCCGACGGGGAGGACGGTTATTCTACGTAGGGGCCGGGACCAGTGGACGGTTAGGGGTACTCGATGCGGCGGAATGTCCCCCCACCTTCTGTACTCCCCCGGAATTAGTCCAAGCGATTATTGCCGGGGGAGAAGCGGCTTTAGTGCGCAGTTCCGAAGGATTAGAAGACCGCGTGGACGACGGGGCCCAAGCCATCCGCGATCGCGCCATTTCCCAAGAAGATGTCGTCGTTGGCATCACAGCCGGAGGCACAACCCCCTATGTTCACGGGGCCTTAGCCGAAGCCCGCGATCGCGGGGCCATGACCATCTTTATCGCCTGTGTTCCCGCCTCCCAAGTCCCCGTAGATGTAGATGTGGATATTCGCTTAATCGTCGGCCCAGAAATTTTAGCGGGATCAACCCGTCTCAAAGCCGGAACGGCCACCAAAATGGCCTTAAATATCCTTTCTACCGGAGTAATGGTCAAACTGGGGAAAGTGTATGGCAACCGGATGATTGATGTGGCCGTCACCAACAGTAAATTGCGCGATCGCGCCCTCCGCATCCTCCAAGACTTAACCCAACTCAGTCGAGATGCCGCCGACACCCTCCTCAAACACAGTGGGAAACGAGTCAAACTCGCCCTCCTCATGCACTGGGGTGGCGTTTCCCAAGAACAAGGGGAAGAACTCCTCACCAACCATCGAGGCAACCTGAGAACCGCCCTGCAAACCCTTGAACGTTAACCCCCTATGTTAAACAACTCACCCGCCTTCCCAACCATTGCCCTTGTCCTAGTCGCCCTCGGTTTCCTCCTGTGGGGGTACAATCGAGCCAGACCCTACGGCAAATTAGGACTCCTCGCCTGGCTACAGTCAGTCATCCTCATAACCCCCTGGTTACTCTTTTTTGGCCTTCTCTCCCTAGGGATTTATATTAGTCTCATCGGCATGATCCTCCTCTTAGTCGTGTCCTCCGGCCTCTATATTTTCCTCGGCAACCGTCTCCGCCAAGCCGGACAAGAAGAAATGTTACGGGAACAAGCCGCCCAACGCTTGGCCCAACAACAGGACGACGAACCCAAAACCGCCCCCGACACCGCCCAAACCAGCAACACCGACCCCGATGTCATCCCCATTCCCAACGAAGACCTAGAGCAAATTAAAGGCATCTTCGGCATCGACACCTTCTTTACCACCGAAACTATCTCCTACCAAGAAGGCGCGATTTTTAAAGGGAACTTACGCGGCGACCCGGAAACCGTTCACCAAAAACTCTCCACCCAACTCCAAACGAAACTAGGCGACAAATACCGTTTATTCCTCGTAGAGAGTCCCGAAAACCGTCCCGTCGTCATCGTTCTCCCCAGTAGTAACGACCCGAAACCCTCCACCTTAGCCCAAAAAAACCTCGCCCTCGTTCTCCTCGTGGCCACCATCGCCACCAGTATCGAAGCCGCCGCCATGCTGCTAGGGTTTGACTGGTTTAGCAACCTAGGCCGCTATGCCGAACCCCTCCCCATTGCAGCCGGACTCTGGCTCATTTTAGCCGCCCATGAGGGAGGTCATTGGTGGTACGCCAACCGCTACAATGTCCGCCTCAGTTTCCCCTATCTCATCCCCAGTTGGCAAATTGGGTCCTTTGGGGCTATCACTCGCTTTGAGTCCTTATTACCCCATCGAACCGCCTTATTTGACATAGCCATTGCAGGACCCGCCCTCAGTGGTCTAGTCTCCCTCCTCCTCCTCATACTCGGCCTCCTCCTCTCCCACTCCGGCAGTCTCTTTCAACTTCCCACCGAATTTTTCCAAAGTTCCATCCTCGTTGGCACTATGGCCAAAGTCATCCTCGGCTCATCCCTAGAGGATAAAATCGTGGATATTCACCCCTTAACTACCATAGGCTGGTTAGGCTTAGTGATCACCGCCTTAAACCTCATGCCCGCCGGACAACTCGACGGAGGCCGCATTATTCAAGCCATCTACGGTCGCAAAATCGCCCGTCGCACCACCGTCGCCACCCTCGTTGTCCTCGGCATCATCGCCATCTTCAACCCCTCCAACCCCATCCCCCTCTACTGGGGCATTTTAATCCTCTTTTTACAACGAGACCTAGAACGCCCCAGTCTCAACGAGTTAACCGAACCCGATGACACCAGGGCCGCATTAGGACTCTTGGCCTTATTCCTCATGTTAGCCACCCTCATCCCCCTCAACCCCAGTTTAGCTGGGCAATTGGGAATTGGGGGGTAATGGGTCATGGGTAGTGAGTCAATAGAAAAAAACTCAAAATTTGTTAAGATATGATGAAGACTAAGATGAAGGATTTTGACAGAACTTGAGCCACTCAAGGGCAAAAACTGGCAATTTTTCTTCACCATTATTTATCTCAGTTGTCAAGGAGAAGCAGCAATCGGTGCTCCAACGGTTTAAGCAAGACCTGAAAAACGACTTAATCGCAGGGTTGTTAGTTGTTATTCCTTTAGCAACAACCATCTGGTTGACCTTTACTATTGCGCGGTGGGTGATCAGTTTTCTAACGGAAATTCCTAAACAACTGAACCCGTTTCCTGGCCTGCATCCCATTTTAGTGAACCTCATTAACCTATCGGTTGGGTTTGCCGTCCCCCTAATTTTTATCTTGTTAATCGGGTTAATGGCCCGTAATATTGTGGGGCGTTGGTTGCTAGAAGTGGGGGAACGTATTCTACAGGGGATCCCCCTCGCCGGGTCAATTTATAAAACCCTCAAGCAAATTTTAGAAACCCTCCTACAAGACTCCAAAAGCAAATTTCGCCGAGTGGTGATGCTGGAATATCCCAGACGAGGAGTTTGGAGTTTAGGGTTTGTAACGGGACAATTAACGGCCCCTTTACAGGCACATTTATCTGAACCGATGCTGAGTGTTTTTATTCCCACCACTCCTAACCCTACATCGGGTTGGTATGCAATTGTTCCAGAAACAGAAGTTATTAATTTAGCAATTTCTATTGAGGATGCGTTTAAGGTGTTAATTTCCGGAGGAATTGTCAGTCCTAAAACCATTTCTCCCCCAGACCCCCGTCCCTCCCAATCCACATCTGTTCCCATTAACCTAACTAAGTCAGGGCCAACATACGAACCCGTCTCTGTCGAAGGAGAACACCCCGAAGTCCAGCCCGAACCCCGTCAAACCCTATCTATTGAAATTGAAGAAGGGTAGATAGTGGAGAATGGAGAATGGAGAATGGAGAATGGAGAATGGAGAATGGAGAATGGAGAGTGGATAATTTTAAAGTTGTCCAAAGAACCAATTACTAATTACCAATTACCAAATTATGCCTTCTCGCCAAAAACCGCGTCGGGTTGCCCGTGAATTAGCCTTACTGGGGTTAAGTCAGATTAGTGGAAACCCGGAAAAACTCAAAGAACAGACCCTCCATGACTTAGTATTAGCCGCCATTCGCACCTTAGCGGCGGAAGTGCGAGAAGCCTTAGAAACCGCAGGAACAGAGGTTTCACGGGGGAGCGATCGCTTAATTAGCAGTGAATTTCGCACCAGTGATCTGGCCAGTTCTCGCGCTTTCTTAAAAGAAGGATTGGAAATGACCCAAACCGCCATCAACCGTCTTGGGGCCGCCATTGACTTTCCCGAACTCATCCACCTGTCCACAGAACCGAAAGTGCGGGAATATGCCCTAGAATTAATCGGAACCGTGAAACGGCGACAGAAAGAGATTCAGGGAATGTTAGAAGCGGCCCTAGTCGATTGGCAATGGCAACGAGTCCCCCTCATTGACCGGAATATTCTGGCCGTAGCCGTCGCCGAAATCTTTTTCTTAGATATTCCCGATAAAGTCGCCATTAACGAGGCCGTAGAATTAGCCAAACGCTACTCCGATGACGAAGGAGTGCGGTTTATTAACGGAGTCCTGCGACGAGTCTTAACCCAAAATCCCTCCCAACCTGAAAAAACAGAAGTTTGAGCTTGACCATCTCTTGGCCTGCTGCTTACCCCCCTTTAACGGGATTTTTCAGTTTGCATTTAACATAGAAAGCGAATGATGTACTGTTGACTTGCTCCCCCTTAGAAATTTCCCGTGATGAATTCGGGACTCACCCCCTATTTAATTTTGCGAACCCTCCACGGCAATCGTTACCTTCCCCTCGTCGGAAGTAATAATTGGACTATGGGCCGCAGTGACGATAATAACTTCGTGATACCCGATCGCTGGATATCACGAAATCATGCCATGCTGCAATGTACCGAGTCCGGCAAGTTTTACCTCATCGACTTAGGAAGTCGCAACGGCACATTTGTCAATGGCCGTCGGGTGAGTGTCCCCACCACCCTGCGAGACTCAGACCGCATCACCTTCGGACAAACAGAATTAATTTTTCGCTATCCGAATAAAGACCCAAAATCCTCCGACTCCGGACAAGATCATCAGGAAACCCCAACCGCCGCCCTCCATGTCCGTCGCTTAATGTCCGTGATGGTCGTGGATATTCGGAACTTTACCATTATTGCCCGCACCCTCAACGATAAAATGCTCTCAGAAATGATTGGCGGTTGGTTTCAGCAAGCAGGACATATTATTCGAGAGTCCGGGAGTTGGGTGGATAAATATATCGGAGATGCAGTGATGGCCATTTGGTTTCATGGAGAGGATAGCATTGCCAAAGAAGAAGTAGTGCAAATTTTCCAGGCCATTAGTGATTTGAATAAAATGAGTTATGATTTAGGGTCTCGGTATCCCCTCCCCTTTGAATTACACATTGGGGCCGGGATTAACACCGGATATGCCATGGTCGGGAATACCGGAACGAGCGATCGCCCCGATTATACCGCCATTGGAGACACCGTAAACACCGCCTTTCGCCTCGAATCTTGTACCAAACAAATTAAACGCGATGTGGCCCTAGGAGAGACGACCTACAACTATTTATCAGAAATCCCCAAAGTCCAAGAACGCTTCGAGCAACATATTGTCCATCTCAAAGGTTATGAAGACCCCACCATCACCTATGCCACCAGCTTTGAAGACTTAGATAACTTCCTCTTAGATAAATTATTGTGGGATAATCGCGTCTTGTGAGACCCCAATTTTGGGAAATAGCGGAGATAGGGGAACACCAAGAACCAAGAACCAAGAACCAAGAACTAAGAACCAAAAATATGCCTCCTAAATTAATTATCATTGGTTTAGACTGCGCCGAACCCTCCCTGCTGTTTGACCGTTGGCGAGAAGACTTGCCCAACCTCTCCAAATTAATGCAGCAAGGGACCTACGGAACATTAGACAGTTGTATCCCAGCCATTACCGTCCCCGCATGGAATTGTATGATGAGTGGCCGAGACCCCGGAGAATTAGGGATTTATGGGTTTCGTAATCGCATCGATCGCAGTTATGAGAAAATGGCCATTGCCAACGGCAGCTTCGTCAAAGTTCCCCGACTCTGGAATATCTTAGGCGATGCAGGCTGGAAAGTCGCCGTTTTAGGCGTTCCAGGAACCTATCCCCCCCAACTGGTCAACGGGGTCTTAGTCTCCAGTTTCCTCACCCCCAACACCGACGCAGACTTTACCCACCCCCTCGGTTTAAAAGCCGCCATTACCAACATTTTTGACCGTTATCTCTTTGATGTCCCCAACTTCCGTTCCCTCGACAAAAAGCGCATCCTAGGGGACATCTATCAACTCTGTAACCAAACCTTCAGTCTTGCGGCCTATCTCCTCGACGAATATCAACCCGACCTCCTCACCTTCGTAGAAATGGGAGTTGACCGCCTACATCACGCCCTCTGGAAACACATGGACAGTCGCCACCCCCTCCATGTCCCCGACTCCCCCTTTCAAAATGCCATTTATGACTATTATCGCCATATCGACAACTGCATTGGGCAATTGCTGAACTATTGCGGCGAAGATACAACCGTCTTAGTCGTATCAGACCACGGAGGACAACCCTTAATGGGAGGCTTTTGCCTCAACCAGTGGCTTTATGAAAACGGATATTTAGCCCTGAAAACCCCCCCCACCTCTCCCCAGTCCCTAGAAAACGCAGCAGTGGACTGGACTCAAACCAAAGTTTGGGGGGCCGGAGGATATTATGGACGCATTTTCATGAACGTCCAAGGGAGAGAACCCCAAGGTATTATTCCCTTAATAGACTACGAAAAAGAACGCAATGCCCTAGCCGAACGCTTAGAATCTCTCACAGACCCCCATGGCCAACCATTAGGAGTCAAAGCATTTAAACCCCAACAAATTTATCGTCGCGTTCGCGGTATTGCCCCCGACTTAATTGTTTATTTTCAAGACATGGCCTGGCGTTCCGTCGGGACAGTAGGGGTGTCGTCTCTTTATACCCAAGAAAATGATACCGGCCCCGATGATGCCAACCATGCCCCCCAAGGATTAATGATATTTACTGACCCCAAAAACCCAGGCAGAGGGAAACGCCTAGAAGGGGCAACATTGTACGATATTTTACCCACCTTGTTAAATCGTTATGGGGTAGAGTCTCCGAGAGGGTTACGGGGGAAAGTATTGGACATTTAATGGAGAAGGGATTTACTTGCTTTTCCTCTCTCTTTGTGTTCTTTGTGTCTTTGTGGTTCAATGCCTAACAAATAACTAGAATTCAGATCCCCCACTTATGACTAAAAAAACACTCGGTTTAGATGACTCATTACACCATTATCTACAAGCGGTTTCCTTACGTGAACCGGACATTTTAAAACAGTTACGAGAAGAAACCGCCCAACTGCCCATGTCCCAAATGCAAATTGCCCCAGAACAGGGTCAATTTATGGCATTATTAGTACAATTAATGAAGGCTAAGAAAACATTAGATATTGGTGTATTTACGGGATATAGTGCCTTAGTAGTTGCCTTAGCATTGCCTCCAGAGGGGAAAGTTGTCGGGTGTGATATTGATGAAGAAAAAACAGAAATTGCCCGTCGCTATTGGCAACAAGCAAACGTCGCAGATAAAATTGATTTACGCATTGCCCCTGCGTTAGATACCCTTGATGAATTAATTGCCGCAGGAGAAACAGAAACCTTTGATTTTGCCTTTATTGATGCAGATAAGCGCAATTATGAGAACTATTATGAACGCTGTTTACAGTTATTGCGTCCGGGGGGGTTAGTTGCGGTGGATAATGTGTTATGGTCGGGACGAGTTGCGGATGAGACGGTGGATGATAACCGTACTCAGGCCATTCGGAGTTTTAATGATAAAGTGTATCAGGATGATCGGGTGTCAATAAGTTTAGTTCCAATTGCAGATGGGTTAACATTAGCAAGGAAGCAATAAGTTTTTGTTGAACCACAGAAACACAGAGGACACGGAGAGGGAGTTTTTGGTTTTAGTCATCAATAACTAGGGAGACAAATATGACCCATTGAGGTAAGTGGAATTGAATAAAGTCTTTGGCGATTTTTGCACTTTCTTTCGCATCTGTAATAGAACTTAAATCAAGGGAGTTTGGGTCTTCTACTATTCCGTTCTCTTGTAGATACCACAAGTCAACACCAAAAATTTGTATTCTTCTTTGTTCTAATTCAGTAATGAGTTGAAGGGCATTTTTGGGTTTTAGGAGAAGTTCTCCTGCTTTCCAAAATCCTATCTCTTTATATTTATGAATTAAGGTTTGTGTGGTCTCCATAATTAATTCCTTTGTTTGAGTTAAGAGATTAATTTGCTAACATACCTCGATGTTTATAATTTATGGTAATTATTCATTAGAAGATGGATCAATCCATTGTGGATCAAAAATATTACTAACCTGAACAATATCACCAGTCCGATCATTCACTACAACATAGTTGCCATCCTGACGATAATATTTAGTTGCGGGATCATTGTTTTTTGAACCATCTGGCATCCATCTTTGATCTAATGTTGGTTTTACATGATATGGATTAAGAACTAACTGTTTTATTAATTCTTCTGTCCAACCTCGTTTAGGTAACTGCTTTCTAATTTTTTTACCAAATACAATTTTGGTCATCAAATTAGTTGATACTTTAGTTGACTCGTATTCTCAGTCAGATTAACTTTATTAAATACAGCATAATTCATTATTATATCACTTTTTAAGATTGTCATCAATTTAATTGTTGACTTCCTCCTGACTGCCATTTAATTGTTTTGCTTTTAGTGGGTTATAGAAAAATGATCCGGTCTGGGGAGGTAAATTGGGATCGAGAACGATATCTAGTAAACTCTTAACAACTCCCGTTAAAGGAATGGCTAAAATTACGCCTAATAATCCACCAATTTTCGCACCTAGTAAGAGTGCAGAGAGAATGATGACGGGGGATAATCCGGTTAAGTTGCCCATAATTCTAGGGGCGACTAAGTTATCTTTAATTTGCTGCAAAATGAGCGAGACACCTAACACTTGTACAGCTAACCAACCATCAATAAAAGTCACGATAATGACCACGGTACTGATGCCTAATGTTGCCCCAATAAAGGGGATGATTTCCATTAAACCGATAAAGACGGCAAAGAGAAGGAAAAAGGGGACATCGAGGAAACGAAAGGCAAAGGATAAGGTGGTGGCCATGAATAAGCCTAAAATTAATTGTCCTGTGACGAAGCGTTGTAAGTTTTTACGTAAGGATTGGGTTAATTCTTCTTTGATTTTGGGGGTGAGGAAGAAAATTAAGGTCCCCCATAGTCTTTCTCCGTCGATAAGCATATAAAAGGAGAGGACGAGGATTAAAATAAAGTCGAGAAACCAGCTAAAAGTCCCAATGACTAACCCAAACCCACTTTTGGCGATCGCTTCGACTTGGGTTTGAATGCGTCCGAGGAGTTGTCCGGTTAACCACTGGACATTGATGGGGAAGTTGTGGGTGACACTCCAGGTTTGTAACTCCACCAGTTGTTGTTGTCCTTCTTCGAGTAAGTCGGGTAAACGGAGGATGAGTTGACGACCTTGGTTAAAGACGGGGGGAATGAGGGTTAATGCGAGGAAAATGACGAGAATGGCCGCAACGAGATAGACGCAGACTGCGGCCACGGGCCGGGGGAGGGCAAATTTAAGCAGGGAGACGGGATAGTTGAGTAAAAAGGTGATTAATGCAGATGCGAGGAGAATGCTGATCAATTCTCCCACATATCCTAATGCGATCGCAGTTCCCCAACCCACTAATAACACTAATAACCAGGTCAGGAGAAATCGTTGTAAGGGAGAAAAGACACTATTCATGGATGACTCGTTGACTCTCACCCTATCAGGTTAGGGGATTTTGGCGGTTTGCGGCTAGTTTCCGTTGTTTGAGCTTCTCGGCTTGACGCGATCGCTTGTCCGGGGTTAAGCTCTCGGAACAGTAAGGACAAGCAATCCCCTCCTCATAATACGGCGATTGTTGATCCTCTTGTGAAATGGGATGACCGCAACTCAAACATAGGTCATACTCCCCCGGTTTTAACCCATGTTTCACCGCAACCCGTTCATCAAAGACAAAACAGTCTCCGTCCCATAAACTTTCCTCCTCTGGAACTTCTTCTAAATACTTGAGAATTCCCCCTTGTAAGTGATACACCTCCTGAAACCCCTGACGCAATAGGTAAGAGGTCGCTTTCTCACAACGAATTCCCCCAGTACAAAACATGGCCACCTTTTGCGGGTGTTGGGGGTTGAGAGTCTCGTTTACATAGTCGGGAAACTCCCGAAAGGAGTGGGTCTGGGGATTTTTGGCCCCGCGAAATGTGCCAATCTTCACCTCGTAGTCATTGCGGGTATCAATCACCACTACATCGGGGTCACGAATTAACGCATTCCAGTCCTTGGGGGGGACGTATTGACCCACTTGTTGGGTGGGGTTTGCGTCGGAAACTCCCAAGGTGACAATTTCCCGCTTGAGACGCACCTTTAAGCGGGCAAAGGGAGGGGTTTTGGCGGAGGATTCTTTGGGGGTTAAGTCCGCCAAACGGGGGTCAGAGCGCAAATAGGCCAGCACTGCGTCGATGTTTGACCGAGACCCCGCGATCGTGCCATTGATGCCTTCTTCGGCAAGGAGAATAGTCCCCTTAATCTCCTGGTCTTGGCAAAACTCCGTGAGGGGGGTCTGTTTCTCCTGGAAATCCGGGAGATGGACAAATTTATAAAACGTGGCAACAACTAGCGTCATGGCGGTTTGAGTGGGTTTGCGTCTGGGATAAAAAAGAAATTTTTAAAAAATGCTAGACATTTCTGATGTGTAGTGTATAATAGCAAATGCGCGTTTAAAAAAGCCCTCCTAGTTTTAGAGAAATTTTAAACGGGTTTCCCAAATTGAATGAATTAGGGAATGCAATTCGGGGGTATAGCTCAGTTGGTAGAGCACCTGCTTTGCAAGCAGGACGTCAGCGGTTCGAGCCCGCTTACCTCCATATTCTGGATTTACCAAAAAATTTTGGGTCTAAAGCCTCGCCTAGGGCGACTTTCACCCGTTGGATTCACGCTTATATTCTGAATTAGCCCAATTAAAGGGTTTTGGCTTTGAGCCTTGGATTTTCATCCAAGGTTCTTGTCTTTCAATTAATCATTATTGGTTATTCTAGTATAGAGTGAATCCAGTTGGGAAGGAGAACCATGACTCAGACGATTGCTCAACCGATCTCCTTTGATGAATTTGTGGCTTGGTATCCAGAAAATGCCACTTGTAAATATGAGTTACATAATGGGAATATTGTTGAAATGCCGTTAGGAACTGGAGCGCATTCCAATATTACCGGGTTGATTAACTTAAAGTTGGCGGTTCAAATTGACCGTTACGAATTACCCTACTCTATCCCTGGTGACTGTCTCTTGAAACCCCTAGATGATGAATCAGGTTATCAACCGGATGTGATTGTTTTAGATCAAGAGAAATTAAACCAAGAACCCCGTTGGCAAAGGGAGTCTGTTATTACCCTAGGAAATTCGGTGCGGTTAGTGGTGGAAGTGGTGAGTCAGAACTGGCAGAATGATTATTTGAGGAAGGTGGGAGATTACGAATTAATGGGGATTCCGGAATATTGGATTGTGGATTATTTGGGGTTAGGAGGCAGACGTTTTATTGGGAATCCTAAATCTCCGACGATTTCAGTTTATAAACGGGTTAATGGAGAGTATGAAGTCACGCAATTTCGGGATAATGAAAGGATTGAGTCTTGGGCTTTCCCAGATTTAGCGTTAACCGCACAGCAAATTTTTCAAGCGGGTTGATTTAAGTCAATTCATGAATTATCTTTCAACAGAACTACCCTCTTGGAGTAACTGTTGCACTTCTTCATCACTCACCTGTTCAAATTTCTCATACCAGAGACTAATGGCCCGCAGAGGGTCCGGGGTTTCTAAACACACGACTTCATCCACTCCGAGATGATCTGGGGTGGCGGTTTGGGGCGCACAGAGGGGAATGGCGGCTATAATCTTTTTAGGGTTCTTTTGTCGTAAGGCTAAGGCAGCAACGTGCATGGTTGCTCCGGTGGCGATGCCGTCATCAACTAATATGATGGTACGGTTTTGGATTTCTTGTAGGCCGTCTTCTCCGTAATATAAGTTCTCCCGTCGGGTTAATTCGGCCTGTTCTTGGTTGACAACTTCTTGAATTTGTGCCTGGGAAATCTTTTGTTGTTCGACTAACGCTTCATTTAAAACGCGGATGCCTCCGGATGCGATCGCACCCATAGCCATTTCCGAATGTCCAGGCAACCCTAACTTACGCACAATAAACGCATCAACGGGAACTTGTAACTGTTGGGCGACTTCCACTGCCACAGGAACACCTCCCCGCGCTAATCCCAACACTAACACATCCTCCTGTTGTGCATAGGAGCGTAACTGTTGGCCGAGTTTCTGTCCAGCATCCTGGCGATCACGAAAAAGCATGGTTGAAAACGGGAAAAATAAGGGTTGTAGTCGTTGTAAGACACCGATCACCCAACGCGGTATCGGTAGAAGGTTAAATTGAAACATGACAGCTTCCAAGGGGAGGAAGCGGCAACAATAACCCCCTTCCTTGGACTTCATCAAACTTCACAAAGCAAACTGCATTCATTCGCCTTTATAGGATCACAATACCCAAGGAGGGCAAAAAAAGAAAAATTAAATATTTCACTCTTAGGATAAGTTTCCTCTGTATCCGTGCAACTTGTAAGATTTATTTAACATTGGTCAAGACAATCAAGAGGAAACATCAGCATGACTGTTGCTACCGCAACCCCTGCCTTTTGTCAAGGCATCCAATACTTTGCCGACAGTTTACCGGGATTTGACGAATACGGACAAACCCCCGCAATTCCCCAAGGACAAACCGCGATTTCTCCTGGAGATAATAATGCAGTTTATCAAACCTTGCTCGCTGCGGACGCATTACGTTATTTAACCTTACAAATTACCGCGAGTAAAGCCTCTGGACACCCTGGGGGGTTTGCCAGTATTGCGGACACGATCGCAGCGTTAGTAATGCTAGGCTATAAAAACATTGTCACGGAAGTGGGACACCACGCCCCTGGCTTTTATAGTAATGTCTTTCTCGACCGTTCCCTAGAAAAAATGGGGATTGAAACGGTGCAACAGTTGCGCGATCGCTTCCGGGAAACCCACGGCCTCCTGGGCCACCTCTCCGGCCAAATCCCCGGCCTCCTCAACCCGGCGGGGCCTCTGGGCCAAGGCCAACATTTTGCCATGGCAGGGGCCAAATTAAACCCCGGCACATTATACCCCGTCACCATCGGCGATGGAGGGATTGGCGAACCCTACGTGATGAGCAGTATTGCCCACTTTAACACCGCCTTCCCCAACGTCACCAACTTCTTACCCGTCCTAGTCTGGAATGGGTATTCCCAAGAACACCACAGCATGGTGTCCACCAAAACCAACGACGAAATGATCGAATATTGGGGAGGCAATGGGTTTAAAGAAATCTTCCTCGTAGATGCCAAAGACTTTGACGACGCAAACCAAGCCAGCGATTACGTCGATACTACCCTCTTTTCCTTCGAGAAGCGGATGGAATTTATGCGGGTGTTAATTGATACCTGCGATCGCGCCGCCAAAGCCGCCCTAGACGGACATCTCACCGTCCTCATCGTCAAACAACTCAAAGGCGCAGGAGTCCACAAACGCGGGGCCCAAGCCCACAACCTCTACGCTGGCGACACCGTAGAAAAAGATTATATCGTCAAAGCCCTCAAACAACGCGCCTTAACCCCCCAAGCCTGGGAATTAATCCGCAATAACTACGTCCGTGCCGCAGGAGGCCCCGCAGTAGAAATCATCACCACCGAAAAAGAACGGCCCCTCCCCGACTTAGGCCAACTCCCCCTCACCGAACACCCCGTCGGTGGCGAGAAAAAAGTCGCCACAACGGCCATGGGAGAACTCATCGTCCATGTGGGGCAAAATGATCCCGACTTCCTGATCACCAACGCCGACGGAAACGCCGCCTCCGGCATTAACAACGTCAACATCGGCTTAAACATCCTCCACCCCACCCCCGACGAAACCTATCACCAACAACCCCAAGGGCAAGTCTATGAACCCCTCAGCGAAGACGCTTGTGCGGGAACAGCCGCTAGTTTAGCCTTGTATGGCGCACGGACCTTGTGGTGTTCCTACGAATCTTTCGCCATCAACGGCCTCCCCATCTGGCAAACCGTAACCCAGGCCATGGCTGAATTACGCCGCCCCACCCCTTCCACTGTTACTTTATTCACCGCCGGGGCATTAGAACAAGGCCGCAACGGTTGGACGCACCAACGCCCGGAAATTGAAAACTATTTCGCGGCCATGATGCGCAATGGCAATGTGTTCCCCTTATTCCCTTGTGATGCCAATAGTATTCAGGCTTGTTATGAGTGGGCATTAGGCACAAAAAATAAAGGCGTTACGATCACTGCCTCTAAGTCTCCGTTACCTATTCGTAGCACCTTAGATCAAACCCGCCAAGGGTTAGAAAAGGGCGCGTTTGTGTTACAAGAAACCCCCGGAGATAAAACCGTTGTCTTTGCCGTTGTCGGGGATATGACCTTAATTCCCAGCTTAGAAGCAGCCGAACAATTAAAAGCCCAAGGCATTGGTTCAAAAGTGGTTTCTCTGATCAGTCCCCGTCGTCTCTACCGTCCCACCGACACCGCCTGGGAGACTTGTGCCGAGCCTGACGGCGGTTTCCTCAGCGATGACGAATTTAACCAATTGTTCGCCGGAGATGCCTTAATCGGCGTGACAGGTGGCTCTAGTGCCATGTTAGAACCCGTCATGTTACGCAGCAGTTGCCCGCGAGATACGTTCGCTTGGAAGCGCGGCGAAACGGCATCTAGTGCAGGTGCAGTGATGTCTATTAATGGTATTACTGCCGAAGGTTTCGTTAAGCGTGCCGTTGAGTTACTGGGTTAAGGTTTCTCTGGCTACAGAGTCTAATAAGAAATGCGGGCAATCTGTCCGCATTTTTTCTATTATAGATTCAGTTGGTCGTACCTTCTCTAGCGAGAGATGGCATTTCGTATGCCAATGTTATACTATTAAAAAGTATCCAAAATATTATTTTACCTATAGTTTTATGAACATCAAACTATTAGAAGGAGAAAAAATTGAATTTAATTCATCTCCAAACTATCAAAATAATCATCAATCCAAAGTTTCTAATAGCCATGAAATTAATGAGAAATATATTCAAGGAAAACGTCGTATTGTTACGGAACAAGCGAGATATCCTCTTGAGTCTATCATTAGTATGATAGAAAGTGGTAAGTATAAATTAGACCCTGACTTTCAAAGACGTAGGAGATGGGACGATGTGAGAAAATCTAAACTAATTGAGAATAAGTCTATCATTACGAAAAATATTGAGAAATTTTATAAAGAACAGAATGAGTTGTTTAGTGGACGAAAAACATCCCCTAAAGATGTTAAGGAAAGAATTGACAAAATGTTGTCTTTTTTAGGTCAATATGTTAGTCAAAACATCTTAACTGTCGGGGTAGTTTTCCACTTGACGAAAGAATGAGATAAAATAATGAAAAACGATTGTTGATTATACAGAAATTCCCACTAAACAGCCATGCCTCGTCTTAGTGATCGCGCTTATAAAATCCTCCTCGAAGAAGCCAAACGTTGTGCAGCCCAAGACAAAATGGGAAGCGACGTACAACTAAAAATTGTCCTCAAACGTTTGGCCAAACTCCGTCAACAATCGGGAGATTATGCCCAGAAAGCAGAATTGCAACAAACCGTGCAGGATATGTTTCCCCAGTTTGACCCGAAAGTGATTGAGAAAGCGGCAAAAGCCAATCGTCCATCAGGGTTAGGATGGCAGTTCAAATGGGGGGCAATTGGTGTTTTAGGGGCAGTGGGGCTTCTGTGGGTGGCAAATTTGCCTTATCCTCCCATTCGTCGGCCAGTGGCCAATGTTGCGCCCCTTGTATTATTGCCCAGTTTCTTGAGTATGGATCGGAATTATCGGGGTGCAATTGCCAAAGTTGAACAAGCAGATCAACTGATTAATCAAGCCACCAGTGCCGCCGATATTGAACTAGGGGCCGAAAAAGTTACCCAAGCCCAAGATCATTTAGATGCCTTGCCTGTGTGGTTTTTGGGCTATGAACCTAAGACCTACTGTACTTTATTTGGATGTACTTGGCGGTTTACCGTGGATGAATTTGAACAGGCCCGGAAACAAGTGGGGCGTATGGAGGCGCAAGTTTTTCAGGAAAGTAATGCGTTAACCCAACTGCAAGAAGCTGAAACCGCCCTCACCCAAGCCAAACAAACGTATCAGACGGCGGGCAGTGAAGAAGCAAAACAAGCAGCGATCGCAAAATGGCAAACCGCGATCGATCAATTCGCCCAACTCCCCCCACAAACCTTCGCCGGGCAATCGGCCCAGCAGCAACTCCAAGCCCATCAACGGGACTTCCAAGAAGTCGTCGGCGTTGCGGCCAACACCCAAACCACCTCCACCTTTGTCAGTGCTGCCAAAGCCTACGCCATGCAGGCCGCCCAACTCAGCCAAAACCCACCCCATCCCGCCTCTAAATGGAGAGAAATTGCCATCCTCTGGGAGGAAGCCATTAAACAATTAAAACAAGTCTCCTCAGACAACAAAGCGGGTTATGTAGAAGCCCAAAATTTAATGGCTCAATATCAAACCAACTTGAGCGAAATTCGCCTCCGAGAAACCGCCGAACGGGAGTCTGTCCAAGCCTTAGAGACAGCCCAAGAGCAAATCCAAAGATTATTAAGTTCTGTCCCCAATAACCCCGATACTGCAACCACCAACCGCATGGCCGCCGATCTCCAAGGGATTATCAATCAGTTAGAGAAAGTCAAACCCGGCACAACCGCCTACAATAAAGCTCAAGACCTGTTAATCAACGCCAAAGCGAAATTAAAGGAATTGCAGTGAAACTGAACTTTGGGTTAAACCTCAAGGCTGAGAGCAAAAACCCGTTTTTACGGATTGAGAGAACACAAATTAATGCAAGAATCCTACACCGGATAGGAATGAGTCGGCTTGAGCCGACTTGAGCTATGAGCCTTGGGTTTCAACCCAAGGTTTCGGTTAATCGGGTGTGAGACACCAAATTGGGTACATTAACGTAGGTTGGGTGAAGCGATAGGGATTTCGGGCTTTTGGTGCGAAGCGCGACAGCGTAACCCACCCTACTGCTACTGCTATTTTAGATTTTACGCCGACCCATTAAGACTCCGCCTTAAACACTAAATCACTAAACAACTGTAACGCCGTTGACCACACCTCATACCCCTCTCCATTCAAATGTAACCCATCCGTCGTTAACTCTAACTTTAACGCCCCCTGTTCATCCGCAAACAGAGGATATAAATTGAGAAATAACACATTTTCCTCATCCGCCATCGTCTTTAACTCCCGGTTGAGTCGCTGAATGCGTGTGTTTGGGTTCGCCAAAAGACGCTCTTTTCCTTCCCAGGTCGCTTGTTCTCCTGCGTGGGGGAGGATGGACTGGATGACAATTTCTGTGTCCGGGTGAACAGTCTTTAAATAACGGATAATGAGGCGATAATTACTTAAAAGTGTGGCATCTTCCACATCCCAGAGAATGTCATTAATGCCAATCATAATAAAAATAACCTGGGGGTCCGTCTCATCGAGAAACTCTAACCGACGTAATAACCCCATGGTCTTTTCCCCGGAAATGCCCTGATTGAGCCATGTTTGATGGGGGGGGAGGTAATTTCTGGAAAACCAGAGGGTGATGGAGTCTCCCAACAAAACCGCTAGATTATCCGGTTGATCTCGGGCCGCAATGGCTGCCTCTTGGGCTAAAAGTTCGCGCCATTGTTCGTAGGTGAGGCGTTGCCGGGTCCCAAAGGCATTTTCTTCAGAAAAGGGAGTTTTGGCTAATAACTGCATGGACAACCCGGAGAAGTTGGCTAGGGCGACTTGAGAGACGGGTTGCTTGCGTTGCCAGAGATGGGCAACGACTAAGATCAGGAGTCCATTGATCAAAATGGACAGTAACGACCAACTCAGAGAATGTTTAGAGGGAGAAGACACGGGGATACTTAAACAATAGAGAAAAAACCTACCTTTACACGAAGACGGGGATGACTCCCAACATTCTATAGCGAAAAGGTAGGTGGTTTCAGAGAGATTTTTGAGTGTGGGAAACTGGCCCGTTAGGTTTCAGACCCAGCTACATCACTACTTCCACTGATGCCAACGGAACTTCTAGCGGTAAAGGTATCGGTTTCGGTGACAAAGCCGTTGTAGGCTTCCATGCCGTGTTCGGCGATGTCTAAGCCTTCAAACTCGTTTTCATCGGTGACGCGCAGGCCGAGAACGGCTTTTAGAATCAGCCAAACAATAGAGGTGAAGACAACGGTAAACCCGCCAATGGTGAGAATGCCGAGGATTTGGGCGAGGAAGTTTGCACCGCCAAAGAGGGCGACGGCGATTGTTCCCCAAATCCCGCAGACGAGGTGAACCGAGGTAGCCCCGACGGGATCATCAATTTTGATAGAGTCGATGATGGAGACGGAGAAGACTACAATTATTCCTGCGATCGCACCTGTCACCACAGCCCCCCAGTAGGGAATCGCATCACATCCGGCAGTAATCCCCACTAACCCCGCGAGAATGCCGTTAATAATCATGGACAAGTCCGGTTTCCCATCCTTCACCCAAGAGGTGAAGGTGGAAGCCACACCGCCCGACGCAGCGGCCAAGGTGGTGGTCATGGCAATATAAGTAATATTGGGAGTGGCCGCTAATTCCGAACCCGGATTAAAGCCATACCAGCCAATCCAGAGAATTAAACACCCCAAGGTGGCAATACTCATATTGTGACCGGGAATGGCGTTAATTTTGCCATCTTCGCTGTATTTGCCGAGACGAGGACCGACAAAGGCAGCCCCCATTAACGCGGCCCAACCTCCGACAGAGTGAACCACGGTTGATCCGGCAAAGTCATGAAACCCGACATCTTCCCCTAAAAAGGGCATAGAGGAAAGGATTCCGCCCCCCCAAACCCAATGGCCAGTGATGGGGTAAGAGATAGCAGTTAACAGAAAGGAAAAAATTAAGAAATCCACAAACTTAATCCGTTCTGCTACTGCCCCGGAGACAATGGTGGCGGCGGTGGCTGCAAAGGCTACCTGGAATAAGAAGGAGACGGAAATGGGTAAACCGCCAGGAAAGGCACTTAACCCGTAAGTTTCGGGATCACTACTAGAGAGGAAAAATCCGGCAAACCCCATAAAGGCACTTCCTGTCCCGTACATGAAAGCAAATCCAATCGCCCAGTAGGCAATCACGGCAATTCCAAACACAATTAAGTTTTTAGACAGGATATTAACCGCGTTTTTCTGGCGACAGAACCCCGTTTCCAGCATCCCAAACCCCGCATTCATGAAGATTACGAGGACGGCACAGAAAAAGATGAAAACCGTATCGAGAATCCCTTTCACGACTTCGGGATCACTCATATCTATTTCTTCGAGATCAAGGGCGTGTTGCGCATAAGCCGCCCCGTCTGTGATCACTAGAATTAAAGCAACTAAGGGAATACAGAGCAACCAGTAAGGCGAAAACCGCCGCAAGAGACGCTTCACGGGGCGTAACGCTGCTGCACTTTCTTGCTCTTGAGCAGCAACTGCGGACGATCCTCTTATGGATGGTCTTTGCTTGTTGAACATTGATTGAGACATCTTGACAAGATTTTCCTGAGTGGACAAAACGTGGACAAAACACCGTCATCAACCAAGCCTGGACAGGCTAGTATTTTGGTTAATGGCTTCTAAACTGTTGGTGCAACTTACTTTTGGTGCAACTTCAATCCTTTTGACCTAGGGAATTGAAACAGAAAGCCAACGGCTCGTTTGAAACATCATTCTGCGTTTCTATAATTACCTGATCTTACCTACAAAAGTCTAGTCCCAAACCAGTCAAAATAGAAATGACAGTTGTTTGAATTTAGTCCGTTTAAATAACGAAATCTTACAATCTTGTATTGTTCATCCATTTCTGTCTGTAACTTTAATTACAAATTATGGTTAAAAGGTAGTATTATCGGTCTTTTTTTGACCGATTGAAGCCATTGAGTAATATTTCTTCATCTTTATCTGGAAGTTATCGCCCTAGGTAGCTATTCCAAGCCCGCCAGAAAAAATAAAGGGCTAAGATGACCAATAGCCCCCGAAATAATACAGAAACCAGTTGATCCGGAAGTTTAGGTAAATAGCGGGTACTCACTTGCGCCCCTAATAGTCCCCCAATTCCTAGGCTGATGCCTGTAAAAAAGACAACATTCCCTTGCAGCGCGTGGCCTGTACAGGCGGAAATGGCCGTAATGACAATCACCCCTAAGCTGGTTTGAATGGCGATTTTAATGGGTTCTCGGAGTAAGAGCATTTGCATCGGGACCATGATCACCCCACCCCCCACCCCAAATAACCCCGCCAAGAGGCCGGCCACTGCTCCTGTACCCCCTCTGGCCAAGATGGGGGAGAATTTGGGGGTGTTGGTGTCTCGCTGCTGTTGCCTGAGTTGTTTGCGGAGACTGACTAAAAAAATCGTGACAATGAGCAAGACTCCAAAGGCCGCTTCTTTAAAGAAACTGGGCAATTGTCCCACCAGATACGCGCCGAGTTGTGCAGTGAGAATGGCAGGAAGACCGAGAGTTAAGACTTTTTGGGGATTTAATGCTCCCATGCGCCAGTTTTGTACACTACCAGAGAAGGAGGTGAGGACAATGGCTAAACTACTGGTGGCCACCGATTGGTCATAACTGTAGCCCAAAAAGACCAACAGAGGAACCAGGACAACCCCGCCCCCAATCCCTAATAAACCGGATAATAAACCCGCTATAATCCCCAAACAGGGTAATATCCACCAAGCAACAGTCACAGTTGAGGCTCTCCTAGGCTGTCATACAGACTTTTAGCCTATCAGGTTGGCAGGGTTTCTGGTAGAAATCTGGATTAGGGGTGAGAAAATGCTGGCCTGAAAACGGTACATTATTCAGTGATGAGTCGGCCCTAGTCTCAAGAGATCAATCAAGACGGGGTTTTTCACTGGAGGTTTAGCTATGAATGATTTTTGGGCAAATGTAGTGCGGTATTGCCGCTATTTTATTACGTTTACCTTGGGGATTTTCTTCGCGCTGTTTGGCTGGTTGAAACCGTTGTTGAAAAATCCGGCCACCGCCATTGCCCTGATCGGCATTTTGCTCAGTGGTACAGTATTTGTGGTGTTAACCCTAAGAGCGATGCTGGGTTTGCCCTCGGTTTAAGGCAAAGTGGGCAAAAATCTGTCACACTGGACGTAGTGGGAACGGTTTCACCGTTCTCTTGGGCAATAGATATCTTAGTCCCAATGTAAACCACAGCAAGAGAGGGGGAAACTATGGCTACAAGTCGTCGGGTTTCTCGCGTTTCCTCGTTGATTAAACGCGAAGTGAGCCAACTCCTGTGCAATGGCATTAAGGATGACCGCGTGGGTGCAGGAATGGTGAGCGTTACGGATGTTGATGTGTCGGGAGATTTACAACACGCCAAAATTTTTGTCAGTATTTATGGGACCGAGGAAGCCCGGGCCGAAACCATGGAGGGGTTAAGGTCTTCGACTTCTTTTGTACGTCGGGAGTTGGGCCAACGGATTCGCTTACGTCGTACTCCGGAGGTGATGTTTTTAGAGGATCGTTCTCTCGAACGCGGCGATCGCATTATTCATCTCCTTAACCAACTAAATCAAGATCGCAAAGATAATGAAGCTATCAAGGACGAATAATTCCCCATTAATTTAATACAATCCACGAGGGAGAGATGAGCTAGGGTTTATCTCTCCCTTTTTGTGAAAGGGGAGATGGGAGAGATGGGGGAGATGGAGGAGATGGGGAAAACAAAAAATATCTTATTCCCGATTCCCGACTCCCGACTCCCGACTCCCGATTCCCGATTCCCTGTTCCCTTTTTCACAAACAACAAATAACAAACAAAATGCTTAAATCTAAAATTGCCCAAATGATTGTTGTCCGGACTTCTGGACATTTGTTTGATTCGCAAATCCGTTATCCCCGTTGGGAGGCGACTTCGGAGCAGTTGCACTATTGGTTGTCGGAGTTGAATATTGGGGGGGTGATTTTGTTGGGGGGGAGTGCCGCAGAATTGCAGGCGCGATCGCGCCAACTCCAAGCCTGGGCCCACACTCCTCTGTTAATTGCCGCAGATATTGAGGAAGGAGTTGGCCAACGGTTTGAAGGGGCCACCTGGTTTCCCCCTCCCATGGCCTTGGCGGATATTTCCCCGATCTTAGCCCAAAATTATGCTCGCAGTATGGGGGAGGTGATTGCCCAAGAAGCTCTGGCATTGGGGATTAATTGGCTTTTCGCTCCCGTGGTGGATGTCAATAATAATCCCGATAATCCGGTGATCAATGTTCGGTCTTTTGGGGAAACTCCCGAAACCGTAAGTCAACTCATTACGGCCTTTCTAGAGGGGTGTCAGACTTCTCCTGTCTTAACCACAGCGAAGCATTTCCCTGGCCATGGGGATACTGCGGTGGATTCTCATGTTCATTTACCCGTGATTCCCCATTCTCCAGAGCGTTTGGCAGAGGTGGAGTTACCCCCCTTTGCGGCGGCCATTGCTCAAGGGGTGGATAGTATTATGACAGCCCATTTACAAATCCCGGCCTGGGATGCTGAGTATCCCGCCACCTTATCCTCTGCAATTTTAACGGGGCAATTACGGCAGCAAATGGGGTTTGAGGGGTTAATTGTCACTGATGCGTTAATTATGGCGGGTGTGGCGCATTTTGCCGACGCTCAGGAGATTTGTGTACAGGCGGTGGAGGCCGGGGCCGATGTGTTATTAATGCCGGAAAATCCGGAGTTGGCCATTGAGGCAGTGTATGAGGCAGTACAAAGTGGACGAATTTCGGAGCAGCGTATTTTGGAGTCGGTGGAGCGAGTCCAACAGGTTAAGGGGAAGGTTGCTCCCTCTTGGCAGTTTGATGAACCGTTGGTGGATTTGGGCCAGTTGGCAACTCCCATGGCTGAGGCGACTTCTGAGGCGATTTTAAAGCATTCTATGCAGCATGGTGGCTCGTTGCCTTTATCGGTCCCCCAAGGGGCGGAGAAGCCGTTAAATTTGGTGGTGGTGCAAGATGCGCTGAATTTGCCGTTTTTGGGGGCGCATACGCCGGCCATTGCCATCCCTCAGCAGTTGGGGTATGAGTGCCAGGTGATTGAGCAGCAGCATTTAGAGCGATTGAATTGGGATGCTCTCACAAGTCCGCTTCTATTACAACTGTTTATTCGGGGAAATCCCTTCCGAAATTCGGCGGGATTAAGTCCTAATGTTCAATCGTTGTTTAAAGGTTTGTTAAAATCTGGTACGATAGTTGGTTTTGTGATCTATGGTAGTCCATATGTCCTCAAGTGGCTACAAACGAATGAACCGGAGTCGAGTGCTTGGGTTTTTACCTATGGGCAAATGCCCCAAGCGCAAAGGCTAGTCTGGGAGGTGTTATACCCGGATGCTTCCAAAATGGAGCAAGCAGGTGAGGTGTTTATATAACTTTTGTTAATCTCTCGAAATTTGTCTTTTTCCCCTATATTCGTCAAGGTAAAAAGTAGAAGACAGGGATAAACCTCTCACATACGCTGCTAGAGCGTTTAGCCTCTCAGTATGAATTCGGATAATAGCAACTTTTGGAATTCTTATCTTGCTAGGCAAGCAATCTGTAACTCTCTATACTGAATAAGGAACACTTTGTTATATGTAGCAGATAGCTTGATGGTGAGTACAAAGACACTCATTCGCAGGTAATTATAGGTGATTACAATGGTTAAAACAATTTCCACTCCTCCCACTAACCCTAGTGCATCCGCTCCCAATGCGTCACCGATGCACTACACTTTAGAGCTTTTACAAGATGAAGCTCGTCAGTTAATTGATCGGGGTGTGGTGAGTCGTCAACAACCGATCTATGTGCTGTGTCAGTATATTCCGGCCCGGGAATGGGTTTGTGTGGAGTATGAATTAGAAAAAGGTGAATATTTATTGCGCGATCGCATTGGTGATTTGATTGGCCGCGAAACTTGGGAAAACGATTAGACACCCAAATGAGTCAGCCCGTTTAGTTTAATTTCGCTTAAACTAACTGGCCTTAAACAAATAAGAGCCATCTAACTGAGGCGGTCTAATTCATTGATAATTCAATCAATTGATCAAGGCTAAAATAGCCTGATTGCTGATTCTTACCTGATTGGTCATACAACTGTAACAAGACAACGACAAGGCACATTCTCTGTAGAGCAACGCTCAATATAAAATTGCTCAATATAAAATTGAGAAATTAAACTGAGAAATTAAGCAGAGAGGAGACATTTTTCTTTTGGATCTTTCGTTGGTAATCGGGGGGTGACAATAACATAAGACAATGAAACATAAGACAATGACGTAATCTGTCAAATGTTTTAGAGATACCTTTCAAAAGATTCCTTGGAACCGAGCTAACCTTGAATGGGGTTAGACTCCGGAGGCTGAAACTTAGCCCACTTTAAACAATAGCCAACTGAAAAAAGCTAACTCAAACCATAGCCTAACAGCAATTTAGAACCTGTTAGAGACTTGTAGTTTTAAGCTAAAAAGTTAACTGGAAATGTTCTAAAAAAAGAGTCGAGTCCTCTCGACTCAGATAAGAAGACTTACAGGCAAAAAATCCTAAGCGGCCTGTTCTAAATATTGGTTAATATCTTCAACAATGCGCGTTAATTCCGCTTCTGCGGTCACTCGAATCCGATCATCCCGAAGGGTAATTAGGACTTTAGCCGCAAAAGGACTGGGATAAATATTAGGATTACAGAAAATTTCCAAAAATACATCTCCTGTATAACAGTATTCTAGAGCAGGTCGCGGTTGAGGGCGTTTTTCGCCCTCACTTTTTGCCGATGCGATCGCTTTTAAACTTTGCATCAGTTGGCCAATTTCCTGTTGCAGTTGGCGGGCTGATTCAGGAGAAAAGGAAAAAGAGACAGACCCTTGGAGTAAGTTAAGTTTAAGTTGGGACATACAGAAATCAAGGTAATCTTTAAGAGACTGACCCGTTGAGGTTCAGTTGGTTATGACTGTAGCAAATGATGGCCGCTTTTTAAGGGAAGTAACTTAAAAAACTACCGAGTTGGGTGAAGTGGAGTCAGAAAATGATCCCTTATCCTGTGGATAGTGTTCCCTTGAGAGCGAGTTAAGACTAGAGCGTGAGTTAAGACCAGGTTATAAGACCAGGTTATAAGACCAAGTTAAACCGAGAATTCTTTGCTATTCTGTCTTCTTGTCACCCCCTTCTCATCAGTTACCGTGAGTCAAGATAACCGCACTCAAGTTCGTCAAGTCCTGTTAATTACCTTAGTTTTAAATTTATTCGTGATGATCCTCAAAGCAGGAGTAGGCTTTGCCATAGGATCACTCAGTTTGCAAGCCGATGCGCTGCATAGTGTCACCGATAGTGCCAATAATATTTTAGGCTTAGTGGCTAGTCATTTCTCGTCCCCGCAACCGGATCGAGATCATCCCTATGGACACCATAAATTTGAAGCAGTTGGGGCCCTGGGGATTGCGGCCTTTTTAGGGATTGCCTGTTTTGAGATTTGCCAGGCCGCCATTGAACGGTTATTTGCAGAAATGACTCGCGTCACAATTCAGGGGGCCGAACTCTGGATTTTATTAATTGTGTTAGGCGTTAATATTTTTGTGGCCTTCTATGAACGTCGGGTGGGGATTAAGGTGGATAGTCCCATTTTAATTGCCGATGCGAAACACACCATGAGTGATGTGTGGGTCACAATTACGGTTTTAGCGGGATTGGTGGGCATTTGGCAAAGTGAGGCGTTAAATCTGCCTCAATTGCAATGGTTGGATGTTATTTTGGCGTTTCCGGTGGCCTTATTAGTGTTTCGGAGTGGGTGGGAGGTATTGCGGGAGAATTTACCGTGGTTGGTGGATGAGATGGCCGTTGCCCCTGAAGCGATTAATGCGATCGCGCTAGAAGTCCCAGAAGTCATCAACTGCCACGATATCGCCTCTCGCGGTATCTTAGGCCGTCAGGTATTCATTGAAATGCACATGGTAGTAGCGGCCAAAGATGTAGAAACCGCCCACCAAATCACCGAAAAAGTCGAAGACCGCTTAACAAAACGCTTTCACCCCGTCCGCGTCCTCATCCACGTTGAACCCCCCCGGTATGAGTCAGATCAGATTAGTTATTGATTTGGGGGAGTTGATAGTGGATAGTTGGCAATTAAACCACAAAGACACAAAGGACACAAAGGGAGGAATAAGAAGATGGGGGAGAACCAAGAACTAATTATTAATCATCCATTTGCCAAGGTTCAGTAATATTCCCCTCATCAAGGATTTTTTTCGGACGTAACACGACAATCACTTGGCCTAAAATGGGGAACTGGGGAGACTCTGGAAACCATTGCACCTCAACCCGGTCTTGTTGGGCCACCAGAAAATAACTTTGCCCATTCCACTCCCGTTGTTGACGGTCCACCACCACCACAACAGACTCTTTTTGACCGCCGGACGTATTGGGTAATTCATCGGTGTCACAGAGAATGGCCACCGGGTCTGCTGCTTTTAAGACCATCGACCAACCCGGAATCGGTAAACATTGGGTCGCCGTGTCAAATTGGACAATGCGAAAGGGTTCAGTTTCCTGGAGAGGGGCCACCGCTTCCACTTGTTCGGGGGTGAGAGGGAAAGACCCCGCAACCGGGATAATGCGCGGTAATTCGTCCTCGGCCTCTAACCGAAAGAAGGGTAAGAGGGGGGCCCGTTCCATGGAAACAACGGTAAAATCGCTGAGGAGTTGTTCAATTTTAGCTCTCGCAGTGGGAGAATTGGCGAATTTTAAGCCTTGGGCAATTAAACGCGATCGCGCTTGTAAATCCTTTTTCGCCCTTGCCCGTTTCCAACATTGATAAGCCACCGCATCCCCCGGATGATGGGTAAACCCTTCGGGAGGAGTCGAATAGCGGGAAAAATCTTTCATGGCCCGGGCTACTTCATGGGCTTCATCCACATCCAACTGCTTGGCCTGGGCCAACTGCACCGCCGCCAGTCGCTGTTTCTGGTTGAGAACCCGAAACTCGTACAAAATATCACTGCGGGGGCCTCGACAGTAGGCCAACAGGTCTTCTGGGGCGTTTTCCTTCTCCAGAGACTCGTAAACCTGGGCCGCCACAATTAATAAGTTTTGATAACCGGGTTCAATACCCGTTTCTTCAAACAAGGTCTCGACCGTATAACCCGCATTTTGTAAACGTCGGCATCGTTTGCCCCAATCCACCCATGACCCAGTTTTCTGGCGTAACTGAGTGAGTAAATTGAGGGCTTCGGCATCGGTGAGAGGGTTGTCTTGGTGAGGAGGTTGTCCAGTCATGGGATTTCTATAAACTAACCCTATATTCTCGCAGAATAAATTATCCTAGTGAATAGGGGAAACCCCACTTCTGCTTTCAAGCAACAAGCGATCGCCCACCCCAAAATCAAGAATGGAATTGCAGTCCCGCTTAATCCGCCAAAAACCCCATAACCAAAACCCCCAATCCCACAGCGAACACACCCGCAGACGGGCCATGACGGAAAGTGCGTTGGGGTTAGTGTCCACCCGGAGTTTTCCGGCCATTGTGGGAACGGCAGATATGATGCTCAAATCCGCCGGAATTACCCTAGTGGGGTATGAGAAAATTGGCTCAGGCTATTGTACAGCGATTATTCGGGGTAAAACTGCCGATGTTCGTCTAGCGGTCGAAGAAGGGGCAAAAACCGCCGAACAGTTTGGCCAACTGGTGTCTAAAATTGTCCTCCCCCGGCCTATGCCCAATTTAGAAGTCATTTTCCCCATTGGCACTCATTTATTAGAGATTAGCCAAGAACAACGGGGATATAGTCGCCTCAGTAATCAATCTTTAGGGTTATTAGAAACACGCGGTTTCCCTGCTATGGTGGGGGCTTGTGATGCCATGCTCAAATCGGCAGATGTCCAGTTAGCGGGGTATGAAACCATTGGGGATGGTCTCTGCACTGCCATTGTACGGGGAACGGTGGCCAATGTGGCGGTTGCAGTAGAAGCGGGAATGAATGAAGCGGAACGCATCGGGGAATTTAGTGCAGTAATGGTGATTCCTCGTCCGTTAGAAGATTTAGAGCATACGTTACCTGTGGCCGACTACTGGTTAGAAAAACCTGAACCGTTACCTGTTTTAATGCCCAAAGAACGGGAAAAACAAAAACAGAAGTTGGTTGCTTTACCAGAGTTGGAAAAAATCCCCTTAGAGTTACAAGAAAAGGATGAGGAGAAGCAACCGTTAGAAATTGATCGGGAACAAGAATCGGATAATGAGTAATGGGGAATGGGGAATGGATAATTTGGTTCTTTGTTGTGAACAAGGGAACAGTAAACAGTAAACTGTTACCAGTAAACAGTAATCCAGTAACCCAGTAACCAGTTGTTACTCCCTATCTCCCCTATCTTCCCCATCTCTCCCGACTCCCATCTCCCCCATAAACTATCAACTACTGAAGCGGCTTGACCCATTGCTGTTTTATGGCAATATCGAGGGCGAGACGGGCGAGGAAGAAACAAAAGAGGCTTTCTAGACCAAAAATGACCCAGGGGAGAAAATTAAGGGTGTCTCGCGCTTGTTGTTCGATGAATGTCCCTGTGCGGACGAGGGCGAAGGCAAAAACGGCCCCTTCTCGGAGATGGGAGTTTTGATCGGCTCGGATAATATAACGGTAGGTGACACCGAAAAGGAAACCGATGGAGAGCGCGATCGCAGCCTCAATTCCCCCATATAACACCATAGAGGTGGAGAGAGAGGGGAATTGTCCGATTATCCCTTTCAGACTCCCAAGGACGCTGAGAGCAACCGTAAAGGCAATTGCTCCCAGTAATCCGGCTTTGACAGATTCAATACGCTCTTCTGGTCTATTCACAATGGTGGCCGTGTTCGGTTCATCACTTGATATGATAGGATTTAATGTGGTTTTGGAAAACTGATTAAAGAAACGATTATGGACATTTTGACATTAGGTTGGGTTTCGGTACTGGCTTTATTTACTTGGTCAATTGCAATGGTGGTGTGGGCGCGTAACGGATTTTAAATGGAGAATATTTCAACACTCGATCTACTGTTTGTGACAGCGATCGCTTTACTCATTGTGATTAGTGGGGGGATTGTCTATTTATCCGCTGTTGAGTGGCGCGATCGCAGACGACGCAAGCAGGATGAAAAAATGAAAAAATAACCCCAACCAGAGGTTAACCCCACTCAATCCCGAAATCCAAGAGGAAATCAAGGACATCAAAAACAGAATAGCTCACACACCAAGGACAAAGGATTTTTCCCTTTGTCCTTTATTCCCGTCTATCCTGCTGCCAAGATTAGCGAGTAATGCGATTGAGGAGAATCAAAGAAGTGACAATCCCCGCAAAATGGGCAGCAATGGTATTAGTATTCGCTTGGACTACCAGTAAATCCAGAGAATTGACCAATTGATTGGGGTTAATTTGCGCGATCGCACCAGGAGGATTCGTCAACGACTTAGCCAACACTAACCCCACATTGGCCTCAGCCCCAATAATCGTCAACAACATTCCCACCAAATTCACCACCAACCCCACACGAATCACGCGAATGGTATCGGCCTTATTGGGACGTTTCCCCGGATTCGGGTTTTGCAGTAGCTTAGAAATGCGCAAATACCGAAACGAAAAAGTGATCCCCACCCCCAACGCAATTAACCCCAAAATGGCGCAAAATACGCCAAATTCAATGCCCTGGGTGGATGTATTCTCCTTATCCAGAAAACTGACACTGGCAAATAAAACAGTTACCGTAGAAATTACCCCCAAGACTAATTGCACCCAAAAGCCAATCCGTCCAGCCAAACGGAGATCAGCCGACACCTGCTGAACCTTCTGGGGGATAGGGTTGGAGAGTTCCGAACGTTCTTTCATATAGCAGTAATCAGTAATCAGTGAGATAAGCCTTGAATCGTGAGGGTTTCCAGCATTGGCTATGCTCAAACATATCTCCCTAATGCTAGAACTGGGCAAATGGATTGAGTAACGAGCCAGGAGACTTACCGGAAAATTTCCCTTTACCAACTGTAGCTCAATTTGAGGAAACCTTTTGGGGGACTTAGTACGTCCAGAGAGAAAAGTATCCCGATGAGTTTATATAACGTGGGTATGGGAGGAATAAGTGTGATGCACTCTAATGGGGTTTTATGGCACAAGTATATACAATCTGCAATCTATGCAGTTCTGGTGTTAATCACTGTCTTGATGTCTCAAGGGACTCTCAATCCAGAGGGACTAGAAACGGTTAGCCAATCGAGAACCGTCCCTCCTCTGGGTGGCGACATTTTGCGGTTCTGATCCCGCAAACGGTTACACTCTGTAATCGTGATGGGCGAAGGGTTCAGGAAATGTAACAAAAATAATCTTGACAAAGAATTTATTTTGTTATAGTGTCCAAGGGAGATCGTCAACTTTCAGTATTTAAGCGGAGAATATTCGCAGAAATGCGGGGCAGCATGGCGGAAAAATCCTTCTACAATGAAAATAGTTGACGTAATCCAACCTGCAATCAGTGCAGAAAGTCGCCCAATCCCCTTGATTTCTAGATTTGCGCTTTTAATTGAGTTTTCAAGTTTGAGCGTTTAAGTCTTGTCCACAAGGCAAATCTGAGAAATCTAAACACACTCAAGAATCGGTGGCTAGTTTAATGGGGTGCATCCACAGTTGACACTGAAGTTAACCGTAATCACGTTAACTCAGACTGTTGAAAATTAGTTAACTGGGAAACTTAATGGGTTAGACCAATGAAATTTGAAGACATTTATAAATTTTTTCACAATCCTCCCCCGCATTATCTCAATCGAGAACTCGCGGTGTGCTATATTCTGTCGGTGCTTTTAAACCGAGAATCCTATGGCACTGAGCTTATTGAATGTTTAGAGAAGCAATATCCCAATTATCGTCTTTCCGATACAGTTCTTTATAGTGCGCTCAAGTTTTTAGAGCAAGAAAAGACGGTGACAGGATATTGGAGGAAAGTTGAAGGCCGAGGCCGTCCGCGTCGGATGTATCAAGTTTGTGATACGGCACGCAAACAAGCAGAAGATTTAGCGCAATTATGGCTAACCTATACGGATGAACAAACCAGTAGTCAGGCCATCTAGTTAGGGTTTTCGGACTTGGAGTTGCCCTCACCCCCCAACCCCCTCTCCCACCCCTGAAAGAGGGGGTTGGGGGGGTGATGAGAGGTTAATTTTTCTCTCCATACTGTAATAACGTGGCAATACTCGCTAACCGATTGTGCCAGACTTGCGCTTGATAGGGGGTAACTCCCGAAGACCCTTGCATCCAACGATCAAACTGTTCTCGAAAACTGCGTAATTGGGCCATAGCTTGGCGGAGATTACTCCCCGATGGGTCGTCTGCCAGTTCAGAGAGCGCGATTTCGAGGGATTGAGCTTGTTTTCCCCAGTCTTCTATCAGGGAGTCGTCCATTTGCAGACTGTCATTGAGTAACAACACCGCCCATTCTCGCTGTAACGTATTATAGCGATCGCGGGCCGTCTTTAACGGTTGTCGATGAGCAATCGGTTCATCACGATTCTCCCCTCGTCGGCCTTGGGTGTCCTCTAAAATATTCTGCAAATTGAGACTGAGATTTTCCGCCGCAAATAGTGCGTATCCCCCACTAGACGAGTCCCGTAAATGCTGCATTTGATCCACCGCCACCACCGTGGGTAAACTCAACAAACGAATCCCCGGTAAAAAGATCGTCCCTTGTCCCTGTCCCCCCCTTAAAAGCGGGTCGGTGAGTTGTTGAAACTCTTGGGTACTATTGGCATAGGTCATAGGAACCAGCAAATCTAAATAATCCTGGTCCACCCAGGCTTCCCAATGTTGCTGAATGCGACCCATGCGTTGTTGGGGAGGAATAGGAAACACCGCAGCCGAGAGGAGGACATCGGGGTGATTTTCTTCTAGTAAATCCGACACCGAAGCCACAAACTCCGTCACTTGCTGGGCCCGAAAGAGAGTCCATTGTCGCCATAAGCGATCGCTAGGCCGAATATCCACCGGATCAACCCCCGTTGCGCGGCGGAATTCCCGACGGCCTGCTAACCCAAACCCGTAGGTTAAATCCACCCTGGGGTCTTGGAACGGATAGCGAATATAATCCAATTGAATGCCATCCACATCGTATCGGGTGGCAATTTCATTAATCAGCGATCGCAAGTAAATCTGAACCTCCTCATTGGCCGGATCAAAAAACGCCTTCCTCGTATTCCGTTGAAACGGATTTCCTTGGCGGTCTGTTCCAGCCCAATGGGGATTTTGAGTTAACACCGGCCCCAAATAGTCCCTCGGTAGCCCTAAAATCGTATTATGCCGTTGATTAGCCGCCGCAAATATCCAAACCCACGCATGGAGTTCCATCCCCCGTTCATGGGCTAATTTCACCGCCGCTTCTAGGGGGTCCCATCCTTGAGTCATGGGATTTTGTTCCGGGGCCACCTCACTGGGATAAATCGGATAACTGGCATTCACCGTTTCAAAAAAGACCGTATTAATCCCCGCATTGGCTAAACGGTTAAAAATCCTCGCCAAATCCCGTTCCGACTTGGTGCGAACAATTGTTCCGCGATCGAGCCACATAGCACGAGTTTCGGGATAATTCACCCCTTGATCCGTCGGGTAATTATTCCAAATAAAATTCCGGGTTTGTAACCAATGGGCCCGGGCCTGGTCATATTGTTGTTGGGCCAAAAGTTGATTAAAGGTTGCTAATTCCTGCCGAGCTTGACTCAGTTTACTCTCTTGAATGCTCACCTCGACCGTATTCGAGCGATTGAGGGATTGAGTCACCGCATCCGCAAAACTCATCGAAGTCTCCCCATTACTCGCTGTGGCAGTCAATAAAGCACTTTCGTACCGTCCCACCAACCGTTCCAACTCTTGGCGCATCTGTTGTATCTGTCGAGAACTCAGAGGGCGGCCCGAGGGGCGACTAGGTTGGGGTTGCGTCCGTTGTTGTTGTTGTGGGGGACGACGGGGGAGAGGAGGACGACGAGGGAGGGTTGTCTCCCCCGTCCGAGGCCGACGAGAGGGGAGGGGGGTTTCTTGGGTGGGACGACCTTGGGACACCGAGGGAGGAGGTTCAGGAGTCGCCACCGCATCCTCCTCACAGGATTGGGGGGCTAAACTAGCCGTGGCGGTAAATTGACCGTGACGGGATAATAACAGTTGTAACCAATTGGCATCCACATTCACCGGGGCCACTCGATCCACCCCCCAACGCCAACCAATAAAAGTGGTGTCATCATTAATAATAACGGCGGCAGGTGTACCATTCGCTTGCCAACTGGCCACCACTTGACTCTCCTCACCCACTGGAATGAGGACTCCCCCCTGAAGCGTGCTACTAATGCGCTGGAGTTGCTGTTGGGTTTGGGAATTGAGAGTGGGGTTAGGTTCTAGGGTAGCAGGGTTACTAAGGGGAAACCCCCAATAGGCCCCAAGCAGCGATCGCAATTCAGACCGCACTTGCGGCTGAGATAAACTCCCCGTCGGCCCCGTTATAATAGCAGCCCCCCCACGAGTTAACCAACTCTCCAAGGCCATCACCTGTAACCCCGTCAGAGTTTCCACATTAGGCAACAGCAACACACTCACCTCACTGCCCAACTGTTCCAACTCAGACCCCGGACGGACATCTTGTAGATCAAGAATACAATAATTAAGTCGAGCCGCCTGTAAGCGTTTGACAATCTCATCCCATTGCTGGGCATTATCTCGACTCCGCACCACTCCCACCCGGTTGGCCTGGGCCAAGGCTTCTAGGGGAAAGGTAATTAACGTCACACCGACGGCTATACTTGCCACAAGGGAACGCAGTCGCCCCCCTTGTTTGACCGTCTTAATCGTCTTGTTCCAAAACTTTACGAATTGCGGGGAAACGCTCAAACTCCTTTTGCTCACCAGTGACTCCTATGGTTTCGCGTTCAATAATCAGTAGCACACCGACTCGTTTAATTTAGTTGAAAATCCATTTTTGACTCTACTGTACCAATTTACGGCCATTCAGGGAAAAATTGGGGATAGAGTGGGCTTTAGAAAGCAGAAGGCAGATTATAATATAATAATTTATTGTTGGTCGCCATTCATCCCCCATTAAATCAAAGATTATAATGGGGGCATTCTGGCGACATTATTTTGGTAAAGGTTGAGGTAGGTGTCTGTCGAGTGACGTAAGTTTCTTGAAAGTGCAATAAACTAATTTCTCCCCCATCTCCCCCATCTCCCCCATCTCCTGACTCCTCTCTTTGTGTCCTTTGTGTCTTTGTGGTTCAATCGCCAACTCAAACCTATCAACTAACTGGTTTGTGTTCTCTTTGAAAGGGAAGGTTGTGGTAAATTTCCCAATGTCTTCCATTATGCCGCAGGAGGGTTAATTGAGAGACAGTAAATTGATGGTCAAAGGATTGATCTTTGAAGTGAGGCCAGGCGGCTTTAAAGTTGCTTTTGCTGAGGTCTCGAAACGCAACGGTAATATGGGGAGCAAAGGGACGGGTTTTGGCTTTTTCGTCTTGTAGGGAGAGGTGGGTTTGTAAATAGTCGTTGAGGTGTTGGTGAAGGGTGACTAATTCCGGTGTTTTTTCGGGGTGAATAAAAATCACTCGCGGTTTAAATGCACCAAAGCCGGATAAGATAATGGGGAGTTGGGGGGTGTTTTGGGCAAATTGTTCGAGATGGGTTTCTAGTCTGGGGGTGTCTTCCTCTGGCCAAAGAAAGGGGGGAAAGATAGTGATGTGAGAAGGAGCGTTAAAGGCTTTTTTGCTGTTATAGTGGTCGGCAAAATGTTGTTTAATTTGATTAATTTCCTTTTGCAGATTGGGGGGAGGTAAGAGGGCAATGAAGAAGCGGGGTTTGAATACCATGTTTTTAATTCAGTAGGACGGTAAAATTATCGTTAAATTGACCGAACAAGAAGCAGGACAGAAGAAAAGGAGTTGCAGCTAATTTCCAAAGGGATCATTCGTTTAATTTAGGCACTGACATTTTTTTAGTACAATTTTTTAGTACAATCGCCTAGGATTTCTGGGTCTTTTCGGTTTATAATTATACTATTTACGATTCAAATTGACGATGCCTTGGTTTGTTAAGATTGAAAAAGGAATTGTTGACAAAGCAACCTTTGACCAGTATGTTCCGTATCATGTGGCCTATGTTCGCCAACTCATAGAACAGGGACACCAAGCTAAAACAGGATATTGGGGAGACTACGGTGGAGGGATGCTACTCTTTTTAGCAGACTCCCTCGAACAAGCAAAGGATATTGTCGCCCAGGACCCCCTGATTAAAAATAACTGTGTAACCTACGAACTCCATGAATGGTGTATTGTAGCCCAATGAAGTAGGGAAAAACTCCCGTTAGCCTATCAGTAATTATACTGGCTCAAGTTCGACAGAATGTAAAATCATGTTGAAAACTGTTTCAAAACTTGAAGTGATCGTCTAAAAACGAGAAAAGCTGGCCATAATTTTGTAAAGAAGTATTACAGGAGTTCTCATGGAAAACGAAATCCCCAAGTATCGTTTAAACTGCACTCTCACCTTTGGTGATATTTATGGACAAATCATTGTGTGGTTAATTGTCATTTTTATTAGTCTTGCTACTACTGTAGCACTCTGGAGTAGTACCCAACAAGCCTATGCGTTTCTAGCGGTGGGGATCATTTTGGTGGTGTCTCTCCCCTTCTTGCTGTTTGCGTTTGTGACAACACTTTTAAACCATATTGAGTTTGTCCCGGAAATGGAAGACAAGAAAAACAAAAATCTCTCCCTAGATACACCTCGTGTAACTCAAAAACCCGCTACTTCTGCCGGATAACAGAAGAAAATATGCCTTGGGGTTCAACCCAAGGCTAAGTTTTTAACAGAATGGATAATTAATTTGTGCTTGGTTCTTTTTTCTGGGTTTTCCCCATCTCCTCTATTTCTGTGTCCTCTGTGTCTGGAGTGGTTCAATTCCCAATTCCTAATCACCAATTACCAATCACCAATTCCTAATCACCAATTACCCATTACCCATTACCCATTTAAGACTTCCGGGCCACCCCGGCCACATGGGGCGAATAATTGGGGAAAGAGAGGCGAAAATACTCCTCATCCACCCTCTCAAAGCCTTGTGCTTGCAGAACTTGATCCGTTTCTCGATGGGGATGGCAATTGTCGAATAAGCCTTTCCAGACAGGCGCGATCGCATCTTGTAAACGTCGATTCCAACTCCCCCGTTGATCAGCAATATGTTCTAGAAACACAAACACCCCACCTGGCTTTAAAACGCGCCGAATTTCCCCTAATGCCTCCTGTACATCACCCACCGAACACAGCACATGAATGCCAACCACCGTATCCACCGACTCATCTATTAACGGCAGTTTCTCCGCCATCCCTTCATACACCTCCACCGACTCAATCCCCTGTTTTCGCGCTTCCTCTTGCAGATAACGGTGCATATAGGGATTAGGTTCAATGCCAATCCACTGGATATCCTTGGGAAGATAGGCAAAACTGGCCCCTGCACCAGGGCCAATTTCCACCACTCTCCCTTGGACTGAGTTGAGGAGGGCCGCTTTTAACTCCCCTAAACTCTCATGATCATCACAATCCTTTAATTTAACCCCATCACTATCCGCATCATTGGCCCGGGACATCCCCCAAGCAAAAAAGCGTTTTTGTAAATTTGCTAAACCAGACATAGTTTTCTGTTGTCTCCTCTATCTTCACTTCAATTCAACCAGGCCACCAACACACAAACCAGAAAAAGCCCCAAAATCAGCAACCAACCGCGATTCCGACTCATCCAGTACCGGACTTGTCGGGTTGGACTCACTTGGTATTGAAACTCCTCCTCTAGGGGATCATCCACATGATGATACAGGGTGCAAGTTTTGGCATAGGGCCGTTGGGGATAGGTGCAGGAATCATCCGCATCATATAAACAAGTGGCACATAAATAGTCCTCTCCCGTCGCTTGATGGAGGGGAATACCGGGATGACCAAAGGCTTTTAACTGCACTTTACAATGGGGGCATTGTATCGCGTCTTGGGTGATCAGTTGTTCACAACGGGGACAAGTGGGCATTATTCCTGAAAACGATAAGGGAACTTACGGAGTTGATATTCTTTACCTTCGACGAGATCGTAGGTATTGCCCATTGCTTGGGCAAATTTCGCTTCAGTTTCTATTAAAACGGTTTCGGGAATGGCTTTCCACTGTTCACGAGTCTCCCAACGGATAATGATAATAATTTCTGGGGAGTCGGGGGACACCCACACCTCTTTCCCGCTAAATCCCGGATAACGGGCTAATACCGGAGTCCAGATTTCGGCATCCTGTTGGACAAATTGTTCTCGGTGTTCAGGGTTCACTCGAAACTGTAGCCATTCAATGACCATTGTTTTCTTCTCACTATCTATTGGCAATTGTGCCATGATAAAGATGTTGGTTGCCAAGATGAGAGCATGGAGAACAACAACAACTGGATGCAAGAACTTTTAATGATGGGCGTGGGAACGACTTCTTTTGTGGCTGAAAGGTTGCGGGAAGTCGGCGACCAGTGGGTCCGAGAGGGTAAAATCGATCCCGACCAGGCCCGGATGATGATGGATGAGGTCGTTGATAAGCTGAAAACTGATCAAGGTCAGTTTGAAGAACGAATGCAGCGACAAATGCGCCATGTCTTACAAGATTTAGGGGTCCCTCGTCAGTCCGAGTTGGATGAGTTGCGGGGGCGTATTGACCGCTTGGAACGACAGTTACGCAATTTAGAGGATAAACAATGGCGATAGGGACTTTTGCGTTCTGAGGCTAAAAAGACAACAGCTACAAGCAAAATTTGCTTGTAGCAGTATGATTAAACCCTTACACCCGATACCCTTGGGCATCTTTCTTCTTCTATTAAGCAATATTCTTTTAGGCTTGAAAAGCGGGTTAGACTGATCTTGATGCAATCTTCACAAAACAGGAGGGATTTTTAAAGATTGGGTAAAGTTAAAGGGTTTAGGGTCAGGGTTGGGGAGTTTTAGCCCCTTCACGGATAATGGCTACAAGCAAATTTTGCTTGTAGCCATTACAATTAAACCCTTATACCTATGATTAAACCCTTGCACCGAACCCCTTGGGGTTGCGGTTTCTCTACTTCTGTATTAAGCGTCATTTCTGGGGTTAATAAAAGTGGGTGAGGAACATCTTGATACAATCTTCACAAAATTCTCTGGTTTTTTAAAGATTAGGTAAAGTTGGCGGATGTGAAACCCGATGAGGTGTGTTAAGGCAGGAGAAAGGAGATGGGTTTATTTGACGGTGAGGCCGAGATGGTTGGCGATGGGACGCTGACGCAGGGGGATGCGGGTGTGGATGGGGGAGTTGAGGAGTTTGGGTTGGCCGTTGTCTTCGATGGCCAAGGTTGTTGATCCTCCTCCATCGAGGACGAGGGCGCGATCGCTGCCCAATTCTAATAAAATATCTGTTAATTCGGCTAAACTCACCCCCTGACTATACCAGGGTTGACGACCATCAATGACCACAAGATAAAGAGTATCTCCTGTCCCATCTACCCCCACCGCAGTCCGAGGATATAGATTATCCTGTTCGTCTTCTGTGAACGTTCTCGCAGGGTTTCCCCCCTCAATGAGTTGATACCCCCCAGCCAACCCCTGAACGGTGTCAGACGGGCAGCTAACCCCCCCAATTTCTACGGTCTGTTGAGGGGTGACACAAAGCACCGTCCACCCATTCCCAGGGGGAGAATATTCTATCCCACCCGAAATAGACTGGCCTTGCACATACACCAGTTCCCCCGGTTTTGGGTAATAGTCGAGGGGATGTTTGGTATAAAAAGGGGTGAAAAAACTACCGTTAATGGCTAATTTAAGTTGATATTTCTCTAAAAATGTGGTAGTCGTCTGGGCGGGAAACTTCCAGCGTTCATTAGGTGCTTTCACCGCAGGACTAACAAAGAATTCCAGTCCAGGAGTTTTGAGATCAACGGTGATCAGATGGAGTAAGAAGGGACGGGGTTTATCGTAGGGAATACGTTGATAGGTGATACCGGAAAATAATTGTTTTTCTAAGGGAGTCCGAGGGGGACGTTGTATGGCCAGTCCCCCATACAGGATAACAGGTAATAAAACTAAGAGAATCCCTGTTGTCCAGATGATTTTTTGCAGAATTTTCTTTGACACGATAATCTCACTCGCCTAGTTAGGGCTTGCTGAAAAAGTGTTCATTTGTTTATGAGGCAAGGGAACAGGGAATAGGGAACAGCAGGGAACAGGGAACAGCGTAAGCTCTTTAGAGCTTAGAATATAGGTTCGTAGTAAGCTCTTTAGAGCTTAGAATATAGGCTTGTAGTAAGCTCTTTAGAGCTTACAATATAGGCTTGTAGTTGATTACTTGGGGATGTTGGGTTACGCTGCGCTTCACCCAACCTACAATTTAATCATCGTATTAATCATCGTAAGAGAAAGGCAAGGGATAGAGTTGTTTTTGGTTGGTGCGCTTACACATGACTTCTTTTTTCTTCGAGGAGTCTTTATAACAGGTGACTTGTTGTTGAAACCCACTGATATTGTCCTTATACTGGCCGGGATCAACTTTGAGTGTACGATGAATTTCAGTCCACCGGACATCCACTACATCCCGGCCACAGTTCATTTCGACTTCTCCCCGTTCTATATCCACATCCCCCACATCTACTTCAAATTCCGCATCTTCAATTTCGACCATAGTACAGGTTTGCACGCGAGACCCTTGACACGCAACAACCCCCACCCCCGTCACTCCCAAAACCGTAACCACAAGCAAAGAGGAAAGTTTCATAAGTCATTCTCGCAAAAGGTAAACAGTGGTTGAAGTACAACTTCACCCCCCATTAAACCAATTTTGTCAGCTAATATCTCCCGATGCCCCTAAACATTTGAGAAAAGACAGGTTATCTTAACTTGTCACCAATGCCTATTACCAATGATCCATTACCCCTTACCATTCCTGAGCCAATAATTGTACGGCCTCCTCTGGGGGAACAGGTTGAGAGAACCAGAACCCTTGACCATAGGGACAGTTTAAGGACCGCAACTGCTGTAACTGTTGGGGGGTTTCGATGCCTTCGGCAATGGCCATCATGCCCATGGTTTGGGCGATACTTAAAATGGTGGGAATGAGTCCTTGGGTTTCGGGTGTTCCTTGCCAAGTTTGCACAAAGGATTTATCAATTTTAAGTATATCTACGGGGAAGGAGTGCAAATAACTCAAGGAGGAATATCCTGTCCCAAAATCATCAATACTCAGTTGAATGTTGCGGTCTCGCAGTTGTTGAAAGGTGGTGGCGGCCAGTTGGGTGTTGGCCATTATGGCACTTTCGGTGATTTCTAATTTTAAGTTGGCGGGGTTGAGTTGGGTTTCGGCTAAGATTTTATCAATGGTTTGGACTAAGTTGGCTTGGACAAATTGATGGGCGGTTAAATTAACACTAATGCAGATATCTGCTGAAACTTGTCCTGCGTTTTGCCAGTCTCGTAGTTGCTGACAGGCAGATTTTAATACCTGCTGACCAATTTCTAGAATGAGTCCGGTTTCTTCGGCGACGGGGATAAACCGGGCAGGGGTGAGGAGTCCTTCTTGGGGATGTTGCCACCGGACGAGGGCTTCAAACCCCATAATTTTACCTTGTTGGAGATCAACGAGGGGTTGATAATAGACTAAAAATTCTTGGCGTTCGATGGCCCGTCTGAGGTCATTTTCGAGTTGTAGGGTTTCGAGGGCGGCACTGTGCATGGTGGGGTGAAAGACTTCGTAACGCCCTTTCCCGGTGGCTTTGGCTTGATACATGGCACTGTCGGCATCGCGCAGGAGATGTTCGGGTTGTTGGTAGTCGTGGGTCCCGAAGACAATGCCAATGCTGGCACTAATATAGATTTCTCGCCCTTGGAGAAAAAAGGGGGTTTCAAATAATCCTAGGAGATATTCGGCTAAGGCGTAAACATCTTGGGCTTTGCTAATATCGGGGATGAGCAGGGCAAATTCATCGCCTCCCATGCGGGCTAATGCGTCGGGTCCGGCGAGGTCGTGTATGAGGCGTTGCGCGATCGCAATTAATAATTTATCCCCAACGCTATGGCCCAAGGAATCATTAATGACTTTAAAGCGATCGCAGTCAAGAAACAAGAGGGCAAATTGATAGTCAGGGGTGTGGTGACCTTTCTCTAGTTCTTCCTGGAGTTGATCTAAGAAGCGGCCCCGGTTGGGCAGTCCGGTTAAATAGTCGTGGTGGGCTAACTCTAGTAACTGTTGTTGGACTCGTTTCCGTTCTGTAATTTCCAAGTGTAACTCTTGTACCGCATCTTCGAGTTGTTGGGTACGTTGTTGGACTCGTTCTTCGAGACAATTATTCCATTGACGAATTTCCTGGTTTGCCCGGTTAAAGGCAATTTGCCGTTGGACTCGGACTAAGACTTCTTCGAGTTGAAAGGGTTTGGTAATATAGTCCACACCTCCTACTTGAAAGGCTTTCACTTTATCAAAAGCATCATTTAAGGCTGTCAGAAAGATGATGGGAATGTCTGCGGTGTTGGGGTCATTTTGTAGAATGTCACACACCTCGTAGCCGTTGAGGTCTGGCATCATAATATCGAGCAGCACTAAATCCGGGGGAATGGTACGGATTGCGGTTAGGGCCATCTGTCCATTGACGGCTTTGCGCACATTGTACCCTTGTTGATGGAGCATGGTGGAGAGTAGGCGGAGATTGTCCAAGGTGTCATCAACAATGAGGATATCGGCTTGCCATGGGGAGTCTTGGGACTGGGGTTGAGGGGTTAGCAACAGGTTAGATTGGGAATTAGGGTTGCGATCGCTTGAATCAGAAAAATCGGTATCTAGTGCCATAGAACCTGAAAAAATGAAAAAATGACTACGTGGACTGACTCCATTTTAGGGATAAACTTGTGAAAATCCCGTGAAAATCTCGTGAAAACCGAGGCTTTTCCAGGGTGTTAAATGCCGAATTTAGGGACTTTCAACCATAGCAATAATTTTATCAAATTGAAACGAGAGCGTATAGTGAGTGAGTTGTTCAGTTAACTCTGCATCCTGTTCCGGAATCTGAGCAATGAGTTGAAAGAGTATATTATCACTCCCTTGAGCAGCTGCATAATAAAGTTGTTCTTGCCAGTTAGAGGGCATCTTGGCGATCATCCCTTGAAGATCAGTATTTTCCGACTGCTCCGGAGTGGGGGGAAGGGAGTCTGGGGGAGAAGCAGCAGGAGACTCCTCTGCTGAGGTGAAGGATAAATCGAGGAATTCTGCCACCGTTTCTAAGAGTTCAGTTTCTCGGAAGGGCTTACTAATAATCGTATGACAGCCAGCCTCTAAAATATTGCTTTGTTCTTGAGTAAAAGCACTGGCCGTCAAAGCAATAATGGGAATAGGAGTCTGTTGCTGTTGTTGTTCTTGTTGACGGATCGCCTGGGTGGCCTGATACCCGTCCATTACAGGCATCCGCATATCCATGAGGATGAGATGGGGGTGCCAGGACTGCCAAAGCGCGATCGCATCTTCCCCATTCACCGCTTCTCTCACTTGAAACCCCACTCGTCGCAGCAGTTTCACCACCAATAAGCGGTTTGTCGGTCGATCTTCCACCAGTAAAATCCGGTAATCCTCCACATCATCCGGCAACTCCAACACCGGGGAATTAGACCGTTGCACCTGTTGCAAATTACTCACTTGAACCGGAATGGTAAAGCAAAAGCGAGTCCCCTCTCCTAAGACACTATCCACTTCAATCTCTCCCCCCATCAGTTGCACAAATTTAGCACTAATAGGCAACCCTAACCCAGTCCCCTCCCGCGATTGTAGTCCCGTTTGGGTTTGGGTAAAGGCTTCAAATAGCTGCTCTTGTTCTTCCGAGGCAATACCGGGCCCCGTATCTTCAATGGTAAAGTTCAGATAAAGGGTATCTGTCTTCTGTTCCTGTAACGGTTGACTCGCAGACGTAACCGTTAGTTTTACCTCCCCTTGGGCAGTAAATTTAATCCCATTCCCCAGCAAATTAATCAACACTTGACGCAGTTTCCGTTCATCCGTAATGATGATGTTGGGAACATCTGAGGCCGATTCAACGGCCAAGAAGATGCCTTTCTGTTTCGCTTTCAGGTTTAACATCTGTTGGAGATTCTCCAGTAGATAGGATAAATCAAAGGGTTCAGCATCCAGTTCCAGTCGTCCCGCCTCAATTTTGGACATTTCCAAGACATCATTGATCAGGGTGAGTAAATGTTCCCCACTACGGTTGATAATGTCGAGATGTTGCTGTTGTCGTTCCGAGAGACTACTATCGCTCTGCATTAACTGAGTAAAGCCTAAAATGGCGTTGAGGGGGGTGCGTAACTCATGACTCATATTAGCCAAAAACTCGCTTTTCGCATGGTTCGCAGCATTAGCGGCCTCTTTGAGACTCCGTTCTTGTTCTGCCATCCGTCGTAAGTCTTCTTCGAGTTGTTTGCGACTGGTGATATCTTGGATAACTCCCACCAAGGATAAATCTCCCCTCCCATCTGTAAAGGGCATCTTTTTGGTGTTCAGAGTATGAACCTCACCGTCGAGAGTTAAGGTTTCTTCAGTTTCAAGCAGTTGTTCTAAGGTAAACACTTGGTCGTCACAGTGCCAGAAATGTTTGATTTCTTCGGCGGGAAGTATTTTTAATTCTGCATCGTTTTTCCAGAGAATTTCCGTTTGAGATAGCCCCAGCATTTCACAGAAGGCATTATTGACCATAGTGAAGCGGTGTTCTTGGTTTTTAGCGAAGATGGGATCAGCTACGGCATTTAACACTTGGTTTAAAAAGGTGCGATTATTTTTCAGGGCTTTTTCTGTGGCCATGCGACTTTTGATTTCGGTTTCGAGACTTTCATTGGTGGCCAAGAGTTCGGCGGTGCGTTCTTCAACGCGCATCTCTAGTTCATCGTAAGCCTTAGAAAGGGCTTCTTTGGCCCGTTGTCGCTGAAGTTCGGCGGCGGCCCGGGCCGCAAAGACTTGCATTAAACCTTGGGTTCTCTCGTCTAAGCTGAGGGGTTGGGTATGGACAATACACAGATTGCCAATGACGTGATTTTGACTATCTAATAGGGGGACTCCGAAATAACTGGCCGCTTCCATGGGTTTGAGTAAGGGTGCTTCTGGGAATAGGTCTTGTACTTGTTCGGGATATTGGCAGTATTTAGCCTCAGTGATCACCACTTCACAGGGAGTCCCGGCGAGAGAATAGCTAGTATTGGGGATGAGTTCTTTATGGGCTGAAATAGCTAGGGTTTGCAAGTCTTCTGGGGGACTGCCAATGGCTTCTGAGACTAGCACATAGTCCACATCGAGGGCTTCTGCTAGATGTTGGACGAGGGCGGGAAAAAAGTCTTCTTCGGTGACGGCTGCTGTCCCTGCAATAATATTCTGGAGGGTTTGTTCGGCTTCCTTGCGGTTTTCTACTTCTTGGCGCAGGACTTTATTCACTATTTCCAGTTGTTCGGGGGTTTTCAGGGAGAGGAAACGGGGAAAGAGATTGACCATTTCTACGGCAGTGTAGCAGGAAATGAGGGCGGTTCCGGCTCGTTCTATGCCGGATAACCAATAGGCCGGATGCCAGAGGGTCCATACGTCTAGGAGGTGTCCAATGCCGCAAGAGAGAATAAAGGCGACAAAGAGTATGAATACTTTAGGAAAGGAGATGTCTCGGCGTTTGTGGAGGAAGTAGATTAATAGGACAGGGATGGAAAAGTAGGCGATCGCAATTAGTCCATCACTAATGACGTGCAACCAGACTAAGGGCGTTTGCCACAGGTAGCAATTCCCATGAGGCATATACTGGTCCGGGGAAAAAATGGCTTGGAGAAAGTCCCACATGGTTTTATGTGCGGTTAAGGGATAGTCAAAGTAGGCGAGTATAAAAGACTATGATAACGAAGGGATAGAGATTACCGGAAAGGGTGGCTAGATAAGTTGATAGGTTAACGCAATTGATCGGAGAACTTTGTTAGTTGTCTCTGAGGGGTCCAAAACGACGCAAGTGAATGAATCGTCTGTTGGGGGAGTTGCAACACCTCCCCCAGTTCCGGAGTTCCCTGGTCCCTTTGCCAAACCAGTCAGTTTACAACTCTGATGAAAACGCTATATGAGAGTAAAATATAGAAATATTGCTAAGACGCGATCGCAGTTTTGGGTTATTGTAGTAAAACGCGATCGCTCAAACCATTGTTATACTAAAAAAAGGCGATCGCTGGAGAAAGACAATGCAGCTAGAAGAGTATTTTAATTTTCAACGTCCTGATGATATTCGTCTCAAAGGAACGAGAGTAGGGATTGAAAACGTTCTTTATGAGTATATCTATCGCAGTCGGACTCCTGAAGAAATCGTAAATTGCTTTTCTACGATTTCTTTAGAGCAAGTTTATGCGACAATACTTTATTATTTGCAAAATAAAGAAACCGTAGGCAAATATATTACTGATTGGTTGGAATGGGGACACCAACAGCGTAAAGCCCAAGAACTCAATCCCACACCAACAATGCTGCGCTTGCGGAAATTGAGGGCAGAACAAGAAGCAAAGAAAAAAGAAAATAATGCTGAGTTATTTACTAGACGAGAATATGAATCCAATTTATAAAAATCAGTTGCGACGGCGGTAGCCCGATCTAATGGTTTGTGAAATTGGTGAATTGTCTGTACCTCCAAAAGGAACTCTCGATCCAGAAATATTGCTTTGGTGTGAAGAATATGATTTTGTTCTGGTTACAAATAATCGTACTTCAATGCCTGTTCATTTAGCCGAACACCTTGATCGCGATCGCCATGTACCGGGAATTTTTATTTGGAATCCCAAATTAACAGTAGGTCAAAATATTGATGAACTCATTCTCCTTGCTTTTGTATCATTTAGAAACGAATATCGAGATCACATTGTTCATCTTCCTCAGAGTTATTCTCTCTCAGAATTTGTTTAAAGGTGCGATCGCTATAAAAAGGTACGTTAGCAAAGCGTAACCACCCTACCCCCCAGGGTTTAGAAACCGGGTTTCTGGTGTACGACTACCCATTGAAACCTCAACCCGTTTTCAACGGGTTTTAGCTATCAGCCTTGGGTTTTAACCCAAGGTGAGGGGTTTTAGGGGGTAGAAACCGGGTTTCTGCGTTCAATTTGGGACAAAAACCAAGATTGAAAAAAAGAAACCGGGTTTCTGGTGTACGACATCCAATGCAAACATTAAGTCTTAGAATCAGACCGACCACAGGTTCTTCAACCACAGGTTCTTCAACCACAGACATTCCCGAACTCACCGCCACCAACTTCACCACCCCCGAACCCCTCACCGAACTAGGCGGCGCAGGACAAGCCGCGCTGCGTTCCCAGGGGCAACAACCCCAACAATTCCGACCCAACGGGGTACATACCCGCATCATCCCCACCTGGACACCGGGCTTGTATCAATAACCCGCACAGGTGATGTAGGGTGCGTTAGGCGGCGATAAAGGGTCAATTCCAACCCATTAATGTTTATGCCGCCGTAACGCACCATGCCAAGCTGTGAACCCGTTGATGAACCCACCCATTAATATTCATGCCGCCGTAACGCACCCTACTATTAGAACGGTGCGTTACGCTCCATCCCACTGTCCGAACGGTGCGTTACGCTCCGCTAACGCACCCTACTATTAGGTGCGTTACGCTCCGCTAACGCACCCTACTATTAGGTGCGTTACGCTCCGCTAACGCACCCTACTATTAGGTGCGTTACGCTCCGCTAACGCACCCTACTATTAGCCGTAACGCACCATCCCACTGTCCGAACGGTGCGTTACGCTCCGCTAACGCACCCTACTATTAGCACTTTGCTCGGCTCCCCCCTTTTTAAGGGGGGCTGGGGGGGGATCAATCGCAGCCACGCGATACCCAATATCCCGCATAGTCCAAAATTCAAAAAACCCATTGTCACCGTGAACCCGTCGATGAACTCAATTCCGTTAACTGCTATCATCACCCTTGCCCTAACAACCTCTGCCACCGCCCAAGCCGCCGACCTCCTCAGCCCCGACAGCATGGGCCAAATAACCAGCGTCAATCAACTGAGGGATGTTGCTCCCAGCGACTGGGCCTATACCGCCCTCAACGACCTCATACAACGCTATGACTGTCTCCAAGGCTACCCCGACAGCACATTCGACGGCCAACGCCCCCTCACCCGTTACGAATTCGCTGCCGGACTCAACGCCTGCGCCAACACCCTCGAAACCCTGCTCACAGACAACGCCGATATTGTCACCCGTGCCGACTTAGAAATCCTGCGCCGTCTAACCCAAGAGTTTGAAGCCGAAATCGCCACCCTCGACAGCCAAATCAATAACCTAGAAAGCCGCATTGATTTCCTCAGCGATAATCAATTTTCCACTACCACCAAACTCTACGGTCAAGTCGTCTAATGGGGTTTTAGCGGGCAATTTACCGAGCATTTTTGAGGGGAATTTAGTCACCAATACCAATGGGGGACGGCGAGACAGCACCTATCATTTGGAAGCCTTTTATCGATCGCGGTTATCTCCCAATATCACCCTGACTCCTGGGGTAGTTTTGTTGCTCAATCCGGGTCATAATGCCGGGAGCGAGCCAATTTTGATGGTAGGATTGCGGACTACGTTGTCGTTTTGAATGTTGAGTTATGCTGCGATCGCATTCCTGCTTTGATCTGAGGCCCTAATGACGTGCAACCCGACTAAGGGCCTTTGCCACAGGTAGCAATTCCCACCAAGCATATACTGATCCGGTGCAAAAATGGCTTGGAGGAAGTCCCAGATGGTTTTATGTGCGGTTAAGGGATAGTCTTGGCTCAAAAGTATGCGAGCATAAAAGACTATGATAACCAAGGGATAGAGAGTACCGGAAAGGGTGGCCAGATAACTTGATATGTTAACGCAATTAATCGGAGAGATTTGTCAGTTGTCTCTCAGGAGTCCAAAACGACGCAAGTTAATGAATCGTCTGTTGGGGGAGTTGCAACACCTCCCCCAGTTACGAAAATCTACCCATCCCGATTATTTAGCGGCCTTAAATCAAACTTGGGTTTGGGTGAATACCTATCTCTGCGAGCAATTTGATGCGAGTTTACCGGATGTACCCACTCGGTTAGCTCAATGGATTAATGCTTATTTATTTTGGCGCATTAAGGACTTATATGGACAAAGGGGAAAGGAGGTGAGTTTAAATGAAGCCAGGGGGGAACAGGAATGGCTGGACTTGTTACCGGAGACGGGGTTTAAAAGTCCCAGTTTGACGGGGTTAGATCGGTATATTGAGCAGTTAGAGCAACAACAGCAAGAAGATTATGGGATACAGTTACGCAACTATATCACAACTGATCCAGAAGGCAAGTTACAATCTTGTCATCCCAAGCAATATTCTCAGGCCAATTGTCAAGTTTTGCTACAGCGACATTTGTTAAAACAACCACCGGATAAAATAAGCACCATTGCGCGGGATTTAGAAATTAACTATCAAACCCTCAATTCCCACTGGAAACGTAACTGTCTCCCTTTACTCCGCACCCTGGCTAACGATATTTTAGAGCATGATGACTAATCCGACATTTCCTAGTATAACTATTCCTTTAGGTCGTGAAGCCCACGAGTTTGCCCGTCAGGTGATAAGTGAGGCCATGCAGTTTGCTGAAACTCCCCAAAAACAAGCGGTGGGGAAACGAGTTTATTTGAATAGTTTAGCGGTTTATGCGGTGCAAAGTTATTGTAAGTGGCAATTCATTGAATGTGAATTTCATCCCCATGGGGGGTTATTTGCGTATCAAGATATTGCCCCCCTTACACTAACTCATATTGGTACAATCGAATGTCGGCCTGTGCAAAACCCGGAGCTATTTTCTTTCCCTCCCGAAGCAACAGAAGATCGGCTAGGATATTTATTTGTTCAGTTTTCGGAGTCTTTGACGGAAGGGGAGTTATTAGGGTTTATGCCAAGGTTAGATATTACAGTATCTTCTCCCACTATTTACCGCAACCAATTACAATCTCTGGATGAGTTTATAGACTATCTATTTCGCTTAGAAACTGCGACTAATCTTTTAACTCAAGGGACTGATCCCATTATACAACAAGTGAGAGAACAGTTAAGTCAATTTTCCCTCACGGAAATTATAACCCAATTAGAGCAAATTTACCGCCAAGACCCACCCCCAGAGCAACCGTATTTAGTGCAAGATGTGTTATCCGGCCAAGGACAAGTTTTAGAGATGGGGATACAACGGGAAACTCAGGTTGAGGAGTCGGTTGTTTCTCTTAATATCGAGGTTATTGAACAATTTTGGCATCAATTGAAAAATCTTTGGTCTCAGGAGTAGTGGGTGATTTTTTTAAGGTGCAAATATGGTAAAATTTAGATGAGTTTTCTAGGATTAGAGAAGTATGGAAGCTAACAGTATAGAATCCTACAATGAGTTAATTGATAAACTATTTAGTTGTGCCGATGGGGAGGAGGCACAAGTTTTACAAAATAATAGTCATTTAATTGACGATACGCTGTTAGAGTTATTACAAAATATTGCCCAAGAGTACCAAGAAGCAGAGGATCAGTTATCCTATCAATGGATTGATCAACAGATTGATTGGGTAATTGAGTATTTAGACCAAGATTTGAACAAAAAAATAGACTATTATGAGTTTTTCTTTATTGCTTTAGGTATTATTGAACAAGAAAATGATTATATTCAATTGGTGAAAGAAGTTTTAGCAGAAAATTTGGATAAAATAACCTTAGAGTTTCGAGATTTCTTTTATCATTATGGGGTGCAAGCAGTTTTAAAAGAAGAAGACGGTAAAACAGCCTATCAAAATGCACTGTGTATTAGTTATTTTTGTTGGGTGATGCAGCTTTTTACTCAAGGAGATGAAGATATTAATTTAGAGGTTGCTTTAGCTGGATATAAGGTTTTAGAACATTTTTTTACTTATGACAAGTATCCAGAAAATTGGGTCGAGTTACAGAGTGAAAAAGCATTTCTTTATACTGATGCTAATTTTGGAGATCGGTTAGAGAATATCGAAAAAGCAATTCAACTTTTTCAGAATGCTTTACGAGTTTATACTCCCATAGAATTTTGGGATGATTGGTTTAGGAATCAATACGCTTTAGCGTCTCGCTATTATGAAAAGTTTCAATTAAATTATAGTAGTGAAGATTTAGAAGCAGGCATTCAATGTTATCAAAGAGCGTTGCAGTTTTGTGATTTTAATCAATTGTCTGAGTTAAATCAAGAGACTTGGGGAGAAATTCAAAATGATTTAGGGATTGCTTATATGGCGAGGTTGAAAGGGGAACGTTTTGATAATTTAGAAAATGCGATCGCAGCTTTTCAAGCAACTCTAAAAGTCTTTACCCTAGAAGACTACCCTGAAAATTATTCACTGAGTTATAATAATTTAGGATGGGCATATTATAACCGATTAAAAGGAGAAAGGATAGACAATATTGAAAAAGCAATTGAATCTTATAATTTAGGATTACAGGGATGTAGTGAAAACGAATTTATAGGAATTTGGATTAAACTTCAAATAAATTTATCTGTTGCTTATTTAAAAAGCTATAAGGGCAATATAGAAAAGAATCGACAAAAAGCCATAAATGCTTGTGAGTCAGTTTTAAAAGTGCTTCAACCAAACGACGATTTAGAGATTTTTGGTAAAATAAAACTAAACTTAGCCTATGCGTTTCAATGGCGAAAACGAGGTAGAATTGAGAAAAATAAACAAATTGCTTTACAACACTATCAAGACATTCTAGAATGGTGTACCCCTGAAAACTATCCGGAGATTTGGGCATTAGTTCATAATAATTTAGGGACGTTATATTTACAGTCTAATCAAGGGACGAAAAAAGAAACCATAGAGAAAACAATTCATCATTACCAAAGCGCGTTACAAACTTATTCAAAACAGTTTGATCCGTTGAATTGGGCAATGATTCATCATAACTTAGGTTATGCGTATTATTCTCGTCAAATTGGCCAACGAAGTGATAATCTAGAATTAGCTCTACAAGAGCTTAATATTGCTTTAGAAGTACGCCAACGAGAGTATTTTCCCTATGACTGGGCAGACACACAATATCAACTCGCCTTTGTCTATAAGGATAGACTACAAGAGGATTGGTGGGACAATCAAGAAATGGCCATTGAATGTTGTCAAAATGCCTTAGAAGTGCATACCCAAGAAGACTATCCAGCGCAGTGGGCAAAACTCCAAAATTTGTTAGGAATGATTTATGTCGATCGCCAATATGGGGATAGTGCAGAAAATCAAGAACAAGCGATCGCATATTATCAGAACGCCCTCCAGATTTACGCCCAGTTAGAATCATTAGAAGACTGGTCTAATGTTAAATTAAACTTGGGGAGTGTGTATTGCGATCGCCTTACCGGAGATGAAGCCAAAAACCTTGAAACAGCCCTCGTTTACTACCACGATGCGTTAAGTGTGCGAACTCGTGACCAATATCCCGAAGACTGGGCATCTCTGCAAAACCACTTAGGCAAGGTCTATAGTTCCAGCCTATACGAAGAGCAACCCGAAAAACTCATCCTTGCCATTCACCACTATCAAGCGGCCCTAGAAATTTATAACCCCGAAGACTATCCCCAAGAATGGGCCATGGTGCAGAATAATCTAGGGAATAGCTATCAGAGTGATGGTAAAATTGAAAGCGCGATCGCAGCCTTTCAAGCCGCCCTCACCATCACCCAACCCCAAACCCACCCCCAAGACTGCCTCAGAACCGCCCGTAACCTCGGAGAAGCCGCCCTCGAAGCCCAAAACTGGTCAAAAGCCATCCAAGGCTATAAACTCGCCCTAGAAGCCGCAGACCACATCTACAGCCAAACCCTCACCGACGACCTCCGGCAAATTCTCCGAGAACAAACCACCCCCCTTTACGATAGCCTCATCGAAGCCCTCATCCGCAACGGCCAACCCCAGCAAGCCTTCCTCTACAGCGAAAAATCCCGATCCCGCTACCTCGTCGAACTCATGGCCAGTCAAACCCTCTCCCCCCAAGACAACCTCCCCCCCCATCTCCAAAACACCCTACACCGCTTCGACCAACTGCAACGCCAAATTGATCGCGTCCGTCTCCGGGCCCAAAACCTCCGCAAAAAACTCCACCCCCACCAGCAAACCCCCCAAACCGCCAACCGTGCCGCCCTCGCCGCCTTCAACCATAGCATCAACAACCTAGAAGTCGAAAAACAAGACCTCTGGCAAGAAATACGCCACCTCGACCCCGTACTCGCCGGACAACTACACAACCACACCCCCACCCTAGACCACCTACAAACCCTCATCGACCACCGCACCACCGCCATCCTCAGCTTTTACACCACCCTCGACACCACCTATATCTTCATCGTCACCCAAACCCAAATTCACCACTACCCCCTCCCCGACCAAAACTACCAAACCTTGCAAACATGGATTGAAAACCAATGGTTAACCCCCTATGCCGAAGCCTGTCAACCCCAAGCCGCCCCCCAAACCAAGCTACAATGGCAACAACAAATCCCCCCCTTCCTCCACCAACTCGCCCAACGACTACAACTCAACCCCCTCATTGAACAATATCTGCAAACCATCGAAGAACTCATCATCATCCCCCACCTCTACCTCCATCAAATTCCCTGGGCCGCCTTACCCCTGCGTCCCAACTACCACCTCAGCGACAAATTCCTCCTCCGCATCCTCCCCAGTTGCCAAGTCCTCGACTTTTGCCACCAACGGCCCCCCCTCACCGCCCAAAACTACGCCATCATCGAAGATGCCACCGAAGACCTCCCCTGCGCCCAATTTGAAGGGCAACAAGTCGCCACCCTCTACAACATCCCCCCCACCCACCGACTCACAGGCCGCAGCCAAGCCACCGTCCACAACTATCGCCACCTCCTCCAACAACAACAGATCAACGTCCTCCTCGCCAGTCACCACGCCCAAACCCGCCTAGATCAACCCCTAGAATCTACCCTACACCTCGGCGATGGGACCATTACCTTGGGGCAACTCATGACCCCCGCTTGGCGACTCCCCCACCTCGCCGAAGTCTTCCTCTCCTGCTGTGAAACCGGGTTAGGAGTCGCAGAAATTAGCGATGATCTCCTCACCTTATCCACAGGGTTTCTCTGTGCTGGGGCCAGAAGCGTGATCAGCAGTTTATGGGCCGTTGACGACATCGCCACCGCCCTCTTTTCCATCTTCTACCACCGCTACCGTCATCAAGGGGCTTGTCGTCCGGCAGCACTCCAACACGCCCAAAGCACCCTCCGCACCCTCACAGGAGACACCCTTGCACAGGAGTATCAGCCCACCCTAGAGGCATTTTTAGAGCAACGGTTTCGCCAAGCCGAGGAAACCCGCAAACGGTCAGTCAGTCTCAGTAACCGCCAAGTGCGAAAAAGTCTGAGACGCTTAGTGCAAGAGGAATTCCCCTTTGCTCATCCTTACTATTGGGCTGGGTTTACTTGTGCGGGGTTGCGTTAAGACAGTCAGAAAAATCACCTTATATGACATCCGGTTAATCCTTATAAGTTCGTAGTAAGCCCTTTAGGGCTTGCAATAAGGCTTAGAATAAATTTAGAATAACTTGATTTAATACAAATCAAGCGGATTTCATATTAATTCATTGACAATTTGTTGCACCGTCTCTAACGGAAGATTAACCAATTCAGCAATTTCTTCAGGACTATTGCCTCGGTTCAGCAAGTTTTGAAGAACATTTTTTCTTTCTTCTTCACGTCCTTCTTCAAAAGCATCTTGATAAAAGCGGGTTTGTTTTAAATCGGTTAATCCTAACATGGCTGCAATCTCCTCCCGACTGGCTTGGGGTAACTTATAAATGACAATGGTTTCAATTAAATCTATGATATCCCGTTGAAGCGGGGCCGGGGGTAAATGGGTCTGAAGTGGGGAGTCAAAATTTTTTTTGAAGGGGTGTAACTCAAGCAGGGAGGGGCTTTTAGGGGGGTTGGGATAGGAGAGTCTCAAAAAAATTGCCCAATTTTTGCATAATTTTTCCGCTACCCCCCGGTTAGTTAGTAAGGGAACAAAAAGTATTGCGGGCCTGCTTGCTTTTCCCGATTCACTCGTTTTGAATTGGAGAATCTAGAAATGAAATATTTGGTCTTACTCACCCTGCTGGTTTTGGGTTGCGGGGGAACGGTACAAGCTGCTCGTTTACCGGAGAATACGGAGGGTTTCGGTTTAGACAATTCGGTCATTTATCAAAATGGAACGGATGATGACGATGATGATCCCATTGTTCCCACTTATTAAATAATGGGATAAATATGCCTTGGGTTTAAACCCAAGGCTAAGAGCTTAAACCTGTTGAAAACAGGTTGGGTGATTAATAAGATAATTCAAAATTTAGTGGTTACAAGTCTAAGGGGTAAAGAAGCCCTAAAGGGCTTACTACGAACGTATAAATATATCTGAATGCTTACAGTTATAAGCTCATTGAATTAATAATTTAGCATTATCTCAATTACAGCTAAAGGGGGATCGGAAAAGAAGACTAATTTCCCCAATACGGTTAAAATTCCTGTGACCAAAATTCCTAATATACCAAAAAAGCCGATGGTAAAGGTATTGAGTCGAGAGTTACTGTCATCAATGCGAGTATTGGTGTCTTCAATGCGTTTTTCGAGGCTAACACGAGTGTCTTCAATTCGTTTTTCGAGGCTAATACGAGTGTCATCAATGCGTTGATCGAGTCGCTTGATCTCTCCCTTTACTTCTGTGAATTGTACCTCCATGTTTTTCTCTAGGTTATCCATCTTTTGATCGAGGTGATCCATTTTATTGTCAAGACGGGCCATGAAGGTTTCAATTTTGGTTAAGTCTGTATTGGTTTTAGCCATATTTAATTCCTAGACAATAAATTTTTCGTAAGTATTAAGGTAATGTTACCTTAATGCGCCTTGGGTTGAAACCCAAGGCTAAGAGCTTAAACCTGTTGAAAACAGGTTGGGTGATTAATAAGATAATTCAACATCTAGCTGTTACAAGTCTAAGGGGTAAGCCCTTTAGGGCTTACTACGAACCGATCAGCAATATCTGAATGTTTACAGTTTTTTGATGTAGAAAAGGGAGGTTGCAGGACAGGCACTATTTCTCATTATCTAGAATACCCCTTTTTTAGAAAAAAGTCAAGGAATTTCTAATCCAAACCCCTTAACTTTTCTTACTCTTTGAAGGGGAGACAGTTTGCAACCGTTGATATGCTAAAACTCGCCAAGCCATTAACTCTGGAGGCTGCCAGGTAATGCCGAATTGGGATTGGGTGGGGAGATGGTTTAAGCCGTTTTGCCAGTAGGTTTGGGCTTCGGTAAACTGATTGAGGGCTTCTAGGGTTTGGGCATAGAGAAAATGCGTTGTAGCTTTTTTTTCGTCTAATTCTAAGGCAGTTTGTAAATAAGCTAGGGCTGTTTTATAGTCATTTTGGGTTAAATACGCCCAACCGATATTTTTGTATAAGGAGGCTTGGATTCCGGTTTTGGTGACTTGGGGGAGGATGGCTAAAATTTGTTCAATGGCTGCTTGTATATTTCCTTCTAATATCTCTAAACGGGATAAGTTACTAATAGCTGCATGGGTAGCTTTACTATGGGAATTGGCTGCCAATTGATACTGCTCTCTCGCTGCGTTGATTTCCCCTAACTGTTCGTAGGTTGAGCCTAAGTTATAATGGGCGTGGGGGAAGTCGTTTTGATAGTCTAAACTTTGTAGGAGAGACTGTTTGGCGGTGTGTAAGTTGCCTTGACAATAGTGTTTATAGCCTCGTTGGTTGAGTTGTTTGGCGATGAAGATTTGGGTGATGGGGTTACGGAGGTTGGGGTGGAGGGTGTAGGTTTCGGAAGGGTCTTTTTTGAGTAGGGTTTGGGCGGCTAATTCTTGGACAATTTCGGGTAATTCTTGTAATTCATCTAAACTGGTGAAATAACGTTGAATATCTGTGAGGGTGAGGGGTTGGGTTTGCACAGCTAAGGCGGTGAGAATTTTGCGGCCTGTTTCTGATAGATTGCTGTGGTGTTTTTTGAGGTAGGATTCGATTAAGTTGGCTAAGGCGAGGGTATTTTGTTTTAAAAAGGCGGTAATATTCCCCTCCCAGTCGTCTTGGATGGTTTGGAGGAGGAGGTTTAAGGCTAAGGGGTGGTTGCCGTAGGGGTGACTTAACTCTTGTAACTGGGAGTCGTTGGGGGATAACCCCTGTTGCTCTACCCACAGACGCACTGCGTCATCACTTAACCCTTCGAGATGGAGGGTTTCTTTTACTTCTTCTCCCAAGGGGGTGCGACTCAATAAGACGACACAACCTGCTTTTAGGGGCTTTAGGGCGGTTTTATCCCCTTTCCAGTTGTCGATGATGAGTAAGGTTTGGGGGGTGAGGGTGGGAATTATCTCATTTAAATGAGAAAAATCACGCCATATCCCCTGCTCGAATTCGGGGGCGAGGTGTTGTAGGAGGCGCACCCCTAGGGCGGTTTTACCGATGCCGGGCATTCCCCAAATGCCGACGACAGAGGGGGTTTTGGTGAGGATGATTTCTTGGAGTTGTTGTAATTCGCTTTGGCGGCCATAGATGGGCTGAGGGTGGGGGGTGTTGCCCCAGTCGATGGTGGAGGGGCGGGTTGAGGGGGTGGACTGTTGGCTGGTGTGTTTTTGGTATTCTTCCATTAATAGCTGTTGTAACCGGGCGAGTTTGCCTGGGCCGCGGCCTCCGCCGATGTCGAATTTGTTATATACTTCGCCTAAACGCTTCTGGAGGGCGGCTTTGGTGACTCCCAATTCTTGGGCTAAGTCTTGGACGGACTCTCCTTCTAAGGCGCGGGTGAGGACTTCCAATTCTCGATCTGAGAGGTTGAATTTTTTGGCGGCTTGGAGGATGAAGGTTTTGGGGAGCATGGGTGTTTTGGGTGGCTGTGTGGGTTAATTGTATCTTATTTTTATATTTAAATGAGATTTGGGTTGACAGTCATCTACGATTAGGGTTAATCTAAGTGAGGTTAGGTGAGTTCCACGAAGTCTGCTGAATGCTTGCCTAACTCCCTCTTTCTTTCTCTTTTCAGATTTAATTATGGATGAAGTTGTCAAGAAGGTGGCGGCCTTGGGATTACCGGGGGTCATTTTGGTAATTACGATGGCGGCTACGGGGTTAACGGGGGCGGCGGCGATTACCTCTGCTCTGGCGTTTTTAGGCGGGCCGGCGGGGATGCTCGGTGGTCTGGCGATGTTGGGGATTACGGGGTTAATTGCCGATGCGTTGGCGAAGGTGGGGTTGGAGACTTTGTTGTTGGAGATATACCGCGATCGCAAGAATTCTGAGTCTCTGTCCCGTTTGTTAAATGAGATCGACCGTCTCCCGACTTCTGGGGAGTTGAAGCAGAAGTTAAAGACGGAAGTTCGGCGTTAATTTTCTTTCGTGAAGGAGTATTGCAACCATGTTGGAAGAAAAGGCGATTGCGGGGTTAGCGAGTGCCGCCACTGGGATTCCGGAATAGCTTTGATTAACTTTTGTAACGACTTACGTAATTTGGCAGGTTGAAGCAGAAGTTAAAGACGGACGTTCAAGGTTAAGTTTATTTAAGGAGTATTATTACGATGTTAGAAGAAACAACGATTGCCGGGTTAGCGAGTGCGGCTGCTGCGATTCCGGGTTCTGTGACTGTAGCGACGGTGACGGCCCCTGCACCTGGGATTTTAGGGGTAATTGGTTTTACGACCACAACGGCGGTTACGCTTCCCATTGCAGGGGTTGTGGCGGCTTCTGCTGCGGTGGGGTATGGCGTTTACACGGGGGTAAAGTGGGCAAAGTCTAGAGATTAGGTTACGTTTTGTAACACTTTGCGTAATTTTGACCCATTTTTTTTGAGAGGTCTTTAGGAGGGTTGTCTGCCTCTGTTCTAATTACAAGACACAAAGTCAATTAAATCATTTTTTATGTCTAATCAAGAATTATCTTGGAATCCGGAAGTCCCTAATCAACGAGTTCGCCTAACAAATAGTGGCCGTGAAGGAGTCACTACAGGTAAAACCAGAAAGCATCCACAAGGGCTAATTGTAGAAATTCGTTTTGGTCCTAATGAAGTTGCTCGCAAAAAATACAAAGACCTAGAGCTTTGTCTAGATCAAGAAAGTCTTAGAGATTTATTTAAAAAAGGAATTTACGGTAAACCTAGTAATTTAAGACAAATTTTAACCTTTGAAAAAGTTAAAGGACATCTTACTAATGTCTTTTATAGCATGGAGTCTAGTAATACAGACTTTTATGCTTATCAGTTTAAACCTGTAATGAAATTTTTAGATTCCCCCATTGGGCGCATACTAATTGCAGATGAAGTCGGTTTGGGTAAAACAATCGAATCAATGTATATATGGAAAGAAATACAAGCTAGAGAAGATGCAAGGCGATTAATAATTATTTGTCCATCTATGCTTAGAGATAAATGGGTTAATGACTTAAAAAATAGATTTAATCTTTATGCCGAAGTTTTAAAAGCTAAGGAATTATTCAATAAATTACAAAATTTTTCTAAAACTGGTCAACCTCATTCATTCATATATGTAGCTAGTTTAGAGGGAACAAGACCTCCCAAAAATTGGGATGATCAAGAAACAAAAGGAACAAGAGCAGAATTAGCTCGCTTATTAAATCAATACAGCACGCAAGAAACAAAGTTATTTGATTTGGTCATTTTTGATGAAGCGCACTATTTACGAAATCCAGAAACAGCTAATAATAAGCTCGCTCGTCTTTTCCGTGAAGCTTCAGAACATTTGATTTTGTTAACAGCTACTCCCATTCAAATTCGTAGTGATAACTTATATCAACTTTTACGTTTGATTAGTCCTGAAGATTTTTATGACTCATTTAATTTTCAATCTATGTTAGACGCAAATAGACCTATTATTCAGGCTTTAAGTTTAATTTGGAATATATCTAGTGCGTTAGATAGTGAGTCAGATGAGAAAATCAATCAAGCCAAACAAGCAATTGAAGAAGCCCTACAATCACAATACTTTTCTAATAACTCTAGGTTAAAACAAGTTGCTTCAGAACTTGAGCAATTAAAAAATGGTTTCCTTTCAGAGGAAACTAAAGTTAAATATGCTCAAATTTTAGAAAGTTCTTCTCTATTTGGTCAATACATGACCCGAACTCGCAAACGTGATGTAATGGAAAGAGCTAAACGTTCACCACAGGTTCTTAGTGTCCACTTTTCAGAATTAGAAAAACAAATTTATACTAAAGTTACTCAAAGTATTCGCAAAAAAGCTTATGGACAAAGAGGGGTAGCTGTATTTAGTTTAATTGCACGACAGCGACAGATGGCTAGTTGTATGGTTGCTGCATTGAAGTCTTGGAAAAAACAAGATAAACTTAATGATTTTTTAGATAATGAATCAGAATATGATGAAAGTGGTGAATTTTTCTGGGAAGACCTTGGCAGATTGCCTAACCAATCAAGACAATATGATTCTAACTTTTCTTTCGATTACGATGTAGATATTAATGAATTAATTTATAATGACACTAAATACAAGAAACTTATTGAGTTTTTAAAAGATCAACTCTCAAAGCATCCAAAAGAAAAGTTTGTTTTATTTGCTTATTTTAAAGGTACATTACACTATCTTAAAAAAAGATTAAATGAAGATCAAATAACAAGCTGCCTTATTCAAGGTGGTATGAAAAGAGAAGAAAAACAAACTATTCTTGCTGAATTTAAGAATAACTCTCAAATTCCAATTCTCTTATCTTCCGAAGTAGGAAGTGAAGGGATTGATTTACAATTTTGTCGAGTCTTAATTAATTATGACTTACCTTGGAATCCCATGCGTGTTGAGCAAAGGATTGGAAGGTTAGATCGTATTGGACAGACAGCAAAAAATATTTCAATCATTAATTTTAGTTTGGTTGATACTATTGAAGAACGTATTTTAGAAAGATTATACGAAAGGATAAATATTTTTAAAGAAAGTATTGGTGATGTTGAAGAAATTTTAGGAGATCTCACAGAACAACTACTCCTTGAGCTTCTTAATCCTAATCTCAATAAATCAGATCGACAAAAATTAGAAGAACAAAAAATTCGGGCAATTACTTATCAAATTTCACAGCAAAGACAGTTAGAGAATGAAGCAATTAATTTAGTCGCTTTTTCTGATTATATATTTGACTATATCAATAAAAGTCGTAGCAAAGGACGATGGTTAAAACCAGAAGAGTTAGAAAGCTTTGTTAATGATTACTTTCAAATTCAATATCCTGGAACAATTATAAAACCTAAAAGTGATCAAAATCATGTTTTTGATATACAACTAGCTGATGAAGCAAAAAATAGCTTAAAATTATTTTGCCAAGACAAGAAGCTACCAGTACAAACATCACTTCATATACCTAATCGTACAGTAACTTGCTTTTTTGATCCGAAAATTTCTGATACAGTAGGGCGCAAAAATTGGGAGTTACTCGATCCAAGTCATCCTTTAATTAAATGGATAGCAAATCAATATCAGTCTAACCAACAAACATTTTATCCGGTTTCTGCTCTAAGACTGACTGATAAACAAGCAAAAATAATTGATAGTGAACTTATTATTGGAATTTATGTTTATATTATACAAATTTGGCAGTTTGATGGGTTACGTCAAGAAAATAAGTTAGTTCAGAAAATTATGCGTTTGGAGGATCAAGAATGTTTATCTAATAGTTTAGCTGAAGAATTAATCTCTGTTATTTCAGTACAAGGGAAACAACGCACAAATGCCAAGAACTTAATTGAAGATTTTGAAAAAATACTACAACTCTATGATCATTGTGATGAGCTTTTACAAGATGAATTTTTTGAAGCATCTGAAGACTTTAAAAAAGAAAATGAGGATTGGTGCAATGTTCAAGAAAATAAAGCTAAGAGCTTTCATGAACGCAAAATATATGAAATACAGGAAAGAATCAAAACTTTAAAGGCAGAAAATAAAACTAAAGTGATTCCTGCCTTTGAAGGTCAAATCTCTAAGTTACAGCAAAATTTGCAACTAACTCTAGACAAAATCGATCAAAAACGTACAATTACAGAAAAAAATCCTACATTAGCAGCAGGATTAATCTTTATCGAGGAGAAAAATCATGTCTAATTCAACATTAAGTATCAATATTGGGATTGACTGGGGAACAAGTTTTAGCAAAATTTGTGTTCAAGCCAATGACACAGAGCAATCTGAAATAGTTGTTTTTAAAGATTTATCGTTAGATGGTACATTTTTATTATCTAAGATTGGAATTTTAAGTAATGGACGACTATTAGCAGGGTTAACTAAACCAGAATGGGATAAGTGTAAATCTCCTAATATGTTTGAGGTAAATTTTCTAAAAATGCGTTTAGCAAATATTGATCTACCCCAACAAAACCACTTATTTGAGTTTAGTCCACTCCCTCAATACAAAGGTGATAATCTAAATTTGCCTAAAAATTTAGAAAACTTAGGAGCTTACTATTTAGCTCAAGTGATAAAAAAGGTTAAAAATTGGTTTTGCCAAAAATATCCTCAACGAATTAAAAATCGAGAATTAGAATGGAGCGCTAACGTAGGCGTACCTGTACAATATTGCAATTCTCCTAGCCTAACTTGTTTTGAACGGGTATTGCGTATAGCATGGTTGCTTACTGAGGAATTGGATTTAGATTCATTAACTTTTTCTGACTTAAAAGCAGTTACTCAAACCCTTACATCTAAGATTGATGACCAAATCCCTTGTTTTGCTGTACCAGAAGTAGCAGCAGGTACTTACTTTTATGCAACATCACGGGAACGAAAAGAAGGACAATTTCTATACGTTGATATTGGAAGTGGAACAACTGAATTTTGTTCGTTTCATCTTGGTATTGAAGGAGGATTACCTAATATTTCTGCAATCAAAGCCTATACTCCTCCAATTGGTATAGATGCTATAGCTTATGGTATTGCTTCAGAATCTAAAATCCCTTTTGAAAAGGTACAAAATTTGCTAAATGGCGATTATGAAGATTTAGCGGATCAAATAAGTGCTTTAATTAAAACGTTTGACATTCAGCCTAAACAAAAAGAATTTATCGCAAGTGCAGATCAAGCAATATTACAGAATTATGAGCTTAGTTATGTTCCTAGTCGTTATATTACCCAAAAAGCCATTGATCAAGAAAAAATTAAAATCTCTAGTAATAATACAAGAATGTTATTAGAGTTGATGTTATGGGAGCGAGCAATTCATTTAGTAACTGCATTGATTTCCAAAAATACTAACGGAGAAATTTTGCTAGGTGGAGGAGGATGTGATTCTAAATTTTACCGTTATGCGATTGAGTCTACTTATACAGCATTTAAACAGTACCGCTCAAATGATTATTGTCCTTTAAAATTTAAAGATGTTACTCTTAAAGAGTCTCCTGAAAATTTCAAAATGAATGGTATAAAACCAAAGTATTCTCATCGTTTCACGATTGCCTTTGGTTTATCTATACCTAACTATGAAATGCCTGATTTTCAGTTACCAAAATTGCAAGATTCTTTAAATCTAAAGCCCACTTCTTCAGAATATAAAAAAGGAATTGAAGGCATTTTAGCGGATTTGTATTTTTCTGGAAAAAATAAAGAAAATTTGAGTGTGACAGGTGATTGGCGAGATACATAAAAACCAAAGGAATGCTCAGATAATAGTCACCCCTCTATCAACTTCTAGCCATGACACAACCACAACTCATCCAACAGGCCAAACAGGGTAATGCAAAAGCGATCGCTACCCTCATCAACCAATCTCTCAAGACAAAAAAGATTCAAGTCGTGAAATACTCTTTCAAAGAGGGATGTTTGAACCTGATGCTGGAAGGTGAAGAAGTCCCTGCTCAAGACGCAATGACCAATTTGGTGCGCCAAGGACTCACAAAAATTAATAGTCCAAAACTACAAACCGTACAGCTTCATGCTAAAAAGAAAGGCCAACCTACTACAATCTGGCAACAAACAATTGATTTCCCATCAGCAAAAACTCAAACCAATAATCGCTCTACCTCATCACACAATAGTCAGCGTTTACAAAAAAATTACAAAACTTCCAGTGAAATCAGTCAAGGTAACACTGGATTGACTCAACTGTTAGAAGCATTCCACAAACAAAGACTGGCAATTTTAGGAATAGCTATCCTTGGGTGTTTGGCCACCTTTCTCCCTTGGCTTCATGCTCCAATGGTAGGCAGTGTTTCTGGTGCAAGGGGAGATGGATGGATCACCCTAATTTTATTTATACCTGCTATTGTCTTGAGCTTGCGGGGCGATCGCTTAACTCCCTTAGTCGGAAATTTTCGTTTAGGGGCAACCATTCCAGCAGGACTCGCTGCATTTATTGGACTCTGGAAAATTTCTGATTTGAATAGCATCGTGTCTGATATGAGTGATGATAATCCTTTTGGAGCAATGGTTTCTTCTTCTATAGAAGTTGGTATCGGTTTATATTTACTCATTGCAGCAGGAATCGCCCTCTGTGTTGTAGCGTGGGTCTTAGAAAAGCGATAGTTTCTTTTTTTAGAAAGATAATCCCGCTTTATCTATTCAGGACGCATGAAAATTATTTTATTTAACTAACTAGAATGAAATGAGTTTATGGATAGTTCAACAAATTAAGATTAGGAATAAAACGGTAGTCTTTTTGATTTTTGCTGAGTAGAGCAATATTTTCTGAAATGACTGTTGCAGCAATAAGGGCATCGGGAATCAGTAGGTTATGGCTTAGGTTATAGGTTTGTATGAGTTGGATAGCAGTTTTGGAGATTACTTCGTTTAGGTTTAATCGATAGAATTGGTTAAGAAATTGATTGAGATGTTGTAATTCTGCTTTGTTACGACAACCGACAATTAATTCCATTTCTGTGATGCTGGAAATATTTAGCTGATATTGTTGAGATTCTTGGATAAGGCGTTTTTTGGCAGTATTGTCATCGTTGGCAATGTCGATTAGAATATCGGTATCGATGAGTAATTTCTGCATATTAACGAGTCCATTGATTCTGACGAAGGTTTCGCACCCATTGTTGACTGTCTTGGGTTTCGGGTCTATCACTCCACATTCCGACAAAGTGGTGATTTTCTAATTTTAATGGGACTGACTGAGCTTGATTTTTTTCAGCATTTGCTTTGAGGGATTGGACAAATTCGGCTACTTTTTGCTGCGCTTCTGGGGATAGGTTTTGAATTTCGGTTTTGAGAGTTTCGATTTCAATCATGTTTAAAACGTTGTACCATAATGAATTAGTATATCTAACTTTATCACAAATTTCCTCAAAACTCGATACTCCAATCAAAATATTTATATTTGTTGAATGTGCTATAATTATAAAAAAAACACACTCCATAAAAAGAGCAAATCATGTTAACTCTAGAGAGCGTGAATAGAAGCGTGAATAAACAATTAAAGCAGCCTAAACGTAATCCTAAATTAATCTTGAAAAACAGAGTGCATCTAAACCAATAATTATATCATTAACCTCAAGAGCGAGAGGAGCGAACCATGAACCCCTTAGAACAACTCTCTCTAGAAATTAACCAAGTTAATAAGCAACTGCAATTAAACTTTGAAAGTCTGCCAGCATTACAACAACAGAAACAGACCCTAGAACAATCTTATCAAATATTATTAGAGAAAACACAAGAAACTCAACTCATTCTTCAACAACTGCAAGCAGCCCATAACAAAATGATGCTTGCCCAAGGAACAAAAGCTGTGGTTGGCCTCGCAACAATGTTGTTATTTGATGGAGATGGAGATGATGGGGGATGGTTCAGTGGTATTATTGAGGAAATGATTAATGAAATAGGTGAAGAATTATTCGATCAGGCATTAGCTGAATTTTTTCAAGAAACTTTAAAAGATGCTAGTGGAATTCAGACCTTATTACAAAGTTATCAGACAATTGAGCAGCAAATTGAGTCATCCATCCCTAAAATCCAAGAATTAATTGATTTAGCTAACTTTTGCTTGCAGAATGAAACGATCTGTCACTGTATTGAAATTCAAGATACATCAGAAATCCAGTATTCAGAAAAACTCACCTACTTAGTTAGTCAAATTCAATTAATTTTCCCTTTCCATCAGTCCCCCTCGCTCGCAAATCAGTTGTCCAAAAACGAACAAAGTATTAAAGAAATCGAAAAAATAAAAATATTTTTTCAAAAAACAATAAAAGAATTAGAGCAAAGCGATGATAATAAAATCACAGGGTCATCTATTGAGATGCTGTTTACTCTATTCTCAAAACGATTTAAAAAACTGCAATACGAACCATCAGGGATGATCTTGGTATATATTGATGATACCAGTCAATCTTTCCCCGACATCAAGACGCAAGTAAAAAAATTAATTGATCAATATTCTTTCTGTTTGGCACAAGCCCAAAAACTCCAAACTTTATTCCAAAATTTTCCTCAAGATACTAAAATTAAAAAACTTTTGCGAGCGAATTTACCCGCACGAAATATCGAAGCAATTAATGAGAAAGTTATTAAACGAGTCACTCAAACAACCCATCATTTAGAGTTAAGTAAACCTGAAGCCAGCTTACAGAAAATCAAAAAACTTAAAACGCTAAAAAAACAAGCCCAAAAAATTCAAACTCATTTACAATCTTCGATTAAACGGTATAAAAACTGCAATCAATTCCCACTTTCTCTTGAGTCCTTAGCCTCCCTACTATTTCTTCTCGGACAATCTATTACTCAAGTCGGACTCAATTCAGAGGGAAAGTTAACAATTTACTATCAAACAGAAACTTTAGAACTCGAACAACTGCTAACAATTTTAAAAGAGTTTCAGAATCAACTCCATAAGGCTCTGGTTCAAGCTAATTCACTGATTCAACTGGGTGAGTCTTGCTTGACGAATACAAAATTTTTACAAATTTATAAAAAATCTCCTGCTCCTCTCTCGTTTCCAGAATATCAAGAACAGTGTGAACAGTTAACCGATCGCATCGCCACTTGTAAATTTAAAGACTTTCAATTAAAACCCCTGAGAGTGCAAGTTTCGCACTTAAAAGAAACCGTAGAACAGCTTCAACAGTCCCAACAAAAACTCCAACAATTAACGCAACGAAAAGATAGTCAAACGGGATTTATTTTAGACATACCCACTCTCAAACTCTTTATGTCGATCTTTGGTCGTGTCACTGCTCTTGGCTATGATCTAGAAGGAAATCTAATCCTTGTGCAAGGGGGAAAGAAATGGGTGGGAAAAGAATGCTTAGACCAATGCGATCGCTTGACCCAAGACCTAGCCCCCTATTTAACAACCGGACAACAAAAATTAGCCTTTGGAACACGCTGCTTAAACGACAGTCAATTTCGACGGGAACAAATTCGTCAACAACAACAGAAAAAACGCCTCAAACAAGGCGCGATCGCAGCCGGAATCTTAATCACCCTCAGCTACACCGGAATAACCGTAGAGCGGAGTCTGCAAACCCACGAAACCTACACAGAAATTCAAGCCACCCTCTCCACCCTTCCTCCCCTCGATCAACTCGAAACCCTCGAAGCCTTACAATCCGCTCAAACCCAACGCCAAACCGCCATTCAAGAGTTAAAACAAATCCCCAACCTCCCCGGTTCTGCTTATAGTCAAGCCCAACAAACCATTACCACCACCCAACATCAATTACAAACCCTCAACAACCAACTCCAACAGGTCGAAAAAGCCCAAAAACTCATCCAAGACGCAACCCAGCGCACCCCTAACCCTCCCTATCCTTTAGACGTTTGGCAAGAAGCAGAAAAGCAACTCACAGAAGCCCTACAACTTCTGAAACATATCCCTTCTGATACCTTTAGTCTGACCACCATTTCCCAACAAATCAACCAGTCCGAAAAGCAACTTGCAACGGTTCAAAACCAGATCAAGAGGGAACAAAACGCCGCCAACGCTTTTCAAAATACCCAAACCTTATTTGCCGATATTGAAAATCAAGTTGATACCTTTGGGGAACTGGCAGCAGATTCCATCACCTTGCAAAATCAATGTCAACAACTACAACAGGCACTCAATGGGATTCCCAAAAATACCTCGATTTATAAACAAAATTCTCGATTCATTAAAGATCAAATTGCTTACTGTACTTTACTGCGAACTGAACCCAAACTAGCTGTACAACGGTAAAATTAAAGTAGAAAAGGTAAAGCAATTTCAAAAGAGAATCGAAGATTAATCGGTCACGCATTTAAGTGGGGATATCTGAGCGACCAAGATGGTTGCACTACAAGGTTTTTGCCATTACTTCTATTTAGATTTTAAGGATGAACAGATTACCCCAGAAAGTGCTACAGTGCAAACTGTAGCTTAACTCACCGAAAACAACCGTGACCGCTTTACATCAAACCGCCCTCTCCCTCGACCACGACACCCTACAACAACTCTGGACTGAAACCGAAAACCTGTTAATCATTCAAGACCTCGATGGGGTGTGTATGGGGTTGGTCAAAAACCCGCTAACCCGGGAAATTGATCTCAATTATGTTAAAGCCACCCGTTCCTTTGATGGTCATTTTTACGTCCTCACCAATGGGGAACATATTGGGACGAGAGGGGTTAACCGCATTATCGAGAAAAATGCCGACCCCCAAACCCTCCAACAACAAGGCTTATATTTACCGGGTTTAGCGGCTGGGGGAGTTCAATGGCAAGACCGTCAGGGGAATGTCTCTCACCCCGGTGTGACGGATGCAGAAATGCAGTTTTTAGAAGCCGTTCCCCAACAAATTGAACAGTGCTTGCAACAGTTTTTTACCCAACAATCTGAGGTTTTAGACCCTTCAGTTTTACAAACTTGTATAGATGCCTCGGTGTTAGATAATAAAGTCTCACCGACGGCCAATTTAAACATTTTTTATGAACATTTGAGTCATCGTCCCCAGGTGTATATGGACTTACAACAAGCCATGCACCAACTCATGCAGCAACTTCTCACTGATGCGGCCCAACAAGGACTCGCAGACTCTTTCTTTGTCCATTATGCTCCCAATTTAGGGCGAGATGACCAAGGGTTAGAAATTCTGCGGCCTGCTACCCCAACGGACTCCGGCACAACGGATTTTCAGTTTATGTTACGGGGGGCGATTAAAGAAGCGGGAGTGTTAGCAATTCTCAATCGTTACTATGGCCAACGCACTGGAACATATCCCTTGGGAGAACAGTTTAGTGTGCGAGAAACGCCGAAGGATCATGAAGCATTGTTAGAGATGGTTAAGAAGAATTTTGATCCCGCAGAAATGCCGTTAATGGTGGGGGTGGGGGATACGGTGAATAGTACCGTGATTGATAATAATGGCCAATTCGATGTGCGTCGGGGAGGCAGCGATCGCAATTTTCTCCAACTCATTCAAGATATCGGCAACACCTTCAATACAGGCAATTTAGTGGTTTATATTGATAGTTCTGGTGGCGAAGTCAAAAACCGGAAACCCATTAAATTAGTCGAACAAAACGGCACAACCCAAGCAGTAGAAGGCCCAGGTGATTCCAGAGACACTGATGATCCTTTAACCTTAAATGTGGTTTTTCCCCAAGGCCATCGTCAGTATATTGAGGTATTCTGTAAAGCAGCAGCTAATCGGTAAAGAAACCCAATTCAATCCACCCAAAAGCCTAGGAGTAACCCCCACGACTAAAAGGGAAACCCCGTTACAATGGGTGAAATGAGTCTTTTCTCAGGGGAGTTCATCAATTCCCCTGACTCATCCATCAAAGGGCTAAAATAACGGGTTAATTTCACTATTTTTTAAGCTCTAAAGAGCTTACTACGAACGGATACGAATTAAACCCATTATTAATTAAAAAAGAGGGACATTGCCAAGAATATCCCTCCTCACTATTTAGATTTCATCGGGAATCACCCATTTGGGAGGTTCTAGCATTTTTTTCCGACGGGCTTCTTCGGCAATTTCGTGAATTTTATCCATTGAGGTACTGTGAATAAATTGAGAAGCCTGTTTTCCGTATTCCTTATTGGGGCATTTATCCCCCAATACGCAACCATTGACACAGGCTTCTGCACAGTTAATTTGAGTTTCCATAATTGTACGGGCTATAACTCTCTTTACAAATTGTAACAAAACCGTGATAGAGAAATAAGACTTCCTTAATAAGTTCCCCGATAAATACGGTTTGCCTGCTCTGGGGATAACCAATTGGGGGTTGGGTGGTCATCCGGTTCATGTTCAATCAAATCTTCCGGTTTCATGGGTTGGAGAGCGCTCGACGGGGCGACATAGGCATGACGCACGGCATCATAAGCGTACACTGCCCCATTCTCAATGTGATAGACCCAGGCATGGAGATTTAATTTCCCCTGTCGTAAGCGGGAATGAACAATGGGATAGGTGCGTAAATTCTCAATTTGTGAGAGGACGTTTTCTGCTACCGTAATATCTAGTAAATCATCCCCTTGTAAAGTGGAATAATTTTCCTTGACTAACCGCCGGGTGGCTTCTCCCTGTTTTAACCAGTCATACACTAGAGGCATTTTTTCCTCTAGCTCATCCAGTTTGAGTAACCCTTTCATGGCCCCACAGTAGGAATGGCCACAAACAATAATATCCTCAATCCCTAAAGCAGCGATCGCATACTCCATTGCCCCCCCTTCACCTCCATTTGTCGCCCCATAGGGAGGGATCATATTACCCGCATTGCGAATGACAAACAACTCTCCCACTTGGGCATTGGTGATTAAATTGGGATCAACCCGAGAATCCGAACAAGTAATAAACAAAGCCCTAGGATGCTGTCCGTGAGCGAGTTGCTCAAAAAGTTCTTGATGTTTGCTAAAATAATCGGTCTGAAAATGTCGCAGACCCTTAATCAGTTTTTCCACGTTGAAAAGGCCAACCTAAACCTAATATTTGTCCCATCCCTATTAAACCAGATTGTCTCCCCCTATCCCCCGATAAATTACTTAACACAATGTCCAATTCTTTAATTTACCAATACCCTCCCTTACAAGCGGGAATTCTCCAGAAACGCTATAAACGCTTCTTTGCAGATATTCAGCTAGACTCTGGAGAAACCATCACCGCCCATTGTCCCAACACAGGGCCCATGACGGGACTGTATTTACCTGGAAACCCGGTGCAGGTGTCCTCTCACGACAACCCGAAACGTAAATTAAAATATACTTGGGAAATGATCCAAGTCAACGACACCCAACCTACTTGGGTGGGGGTTAATACCGGACTCCCCAACCGGGTGATTCGTCATTTACTCGAAACCCACCAACTCCCCGAACTCGCTCATCGTTATGATAGAGTGCAGCGTGAGGTGAAATATGGTCAAGACCAGAAAAGTCGGGTTGATTTTTTGCTCACGTCAGACAACCCAGAGCATCCTCCGATTTATGTGGAAGTGAAAAGTGCCACTTTAGTTGAGGGAAGAATGGCATTATTTCCTGATACGGTCACTACGAGAGGCCAAAAGCATCTCAAGGACTTAATGGCCGTACAACCGGACGCAAAGGCGGTGATTTTATATTTTATCAATCGAGGGGATTGTCCCACCTTTGCCCCAGGCGATCGCGCCGATGCCACCTATGGCCAACTCCTCCGCCAAGCCTATCACGAAGGCGTAGAAGTCCTCCCCTACCGCTTTGAGATTACCCCCAACGGGATTAAGTTTTTGGGGTTAGCGGAATTTGTTGTGGATAATGGATAATTGATAATGGATAATTGATAATTCATTAATCCTTGATCTCCCCCATCTCCCCCACCTCCCGACGCTCCCGACCCTCCTGATCCAGCAAGCATAAGTGAAGATAGAAATGCTAGTATTATTCGGGGATCAACCCAAACCCATTAACTTATTGCTCTTTACTGCTTTAGAATACTCTCTTAGTTTCTATGATCCGAACCTTCCAAGGACTGTTGTTATTGAGTTTTTGCCTTATCAGTGTGTGGGGATGTAACGCTGAAACTAAACCCCAAAATCAAGCGACAGCAAGCTCAACCACCGCCACAGAAAATGAAGTTCAGTCCACTTTAGAGGTTGAACCGAATCCGAATTTTGCCTCCCTAGAAGGCAAAGGCATTACCCTTGATCTACCCAAAGGGTTTGAGGGGGGTGATCCCCGTGACGATATTGAAGATATTGCCCAAAACCTCGAAGGAGCAGGGGAAAAATATCAAAATTTAAGTGAAGCATTACGGGCCAGTCAAAAATCGGTGCAATTGATCGCCTTTGATACAGAAAACTCCCAATCGGGGTTTGTAACGAATGTGAATGTAACTCAACAACCGTTACCTGAAGATGTGGAGTTTGATCAACTGATGGATGGGGTGGTGAGTCATTTACAGGAGTTGGGGTATGAGATCGAGGAACAAAATGCGATCGCCATTCACGATCAAACCACCGGCCAACTCGTCGTCAACATCCAAGCCGGAGAAACCCAAATCAGTCAATTAGTGTACGCCATTCCCAACCAAGACGAATTTTGGCTGGTCACCTACTCCACCCCCAGCAATGAATTTGAGCAGCGACGGGAAGACTTTGAGCAAAGTATCGTCACCTTTAGTCCCCTTGAGCCTTAGTTTTTGGTGTGAGAGAATGTCACATTGCTCCAACAGAAGCGGGTATCCAAGTTAAGCTGAAAGATGAGGATCACATCATAAGGAACACAAAATCCATGGCACACCTGTTACGGGGATTGGTCATTAGTCTTCTACTGGTGGGGAGTTTAGTGGCTTGTAGTGAACAGCCTAACGACACCTCCACCAGTCCAGAGAATACCAGCACCGCTAGCCCCAGTCCAGACCCTGAACCCCAAACCCCAGTTGCAGACCAGGAAAATCCCGGTGAAACCGCTACAGAGGCCGACTGGCAAGCGATTCAGGGGGAAGGCATCTCGATTAACTTACCCAATCATTATGCAGGTGGCAATCCTCGCACTGATTTGGAGTCCATTGAAACAAAATTAAAAGAAGCGGCCCCAGAATATGTCGATCGCTTGCAAGCCTTAAAAAATAATCCCAACGCCTTAGCCCTCGTGGCCTTTGACTTTAAGGGAGACACCCCCGAACAATTCACCCATGTTAATGCGGCCTCGGAAGCGGTCCCAGAGGACATTACCCTCGAAAATTATTTAGAGGCGGTAGGTCAAACCTTGTCGCAACTGTACACTATCGAACAACAAGAAGTGGTCCCCGTGGGAGACTATCAAGCGGGAAAAATTCTTGGCGAAGTTGAAGCCAATAATACAACCATGAAACAACTTTTCTATATGATCCAACAAGGAGAACGATTCTGGATCGTCACCTATGCTACCTCTGCGGACCAATTTACCGACCGTTTACCGGAATTTGAACAAAGTATCCAAACGGTACAAATCGACCCAGAAACGCCCAGTTAACCCAGAGAGGATGCAAAAGACGATTGAGGAGTAATCTGCTATCAACCCGAAGATTGATGACTCTCGGTGAAACTAAAAATCGCTGAAAATTGGCTAAAAGCCTTACAGTGATTAGTTTCTGACCACTTTTTCCGGCAAACTTCCTCCTGGCTTCAACATCTGCCCTCTGCCCTCTGCCTTCGGATACTGATTACTGATTACTGGTTACTGTTTACTGTTTAGACCCAATGCAGCTTAAACAAGTCATTATCATTCATAAAGCGAAAGATTCCCAAAGTGAAGCCGCCGCCGAAAAATGCGCTCGTTATTTTGAGAAAATGGGCGTTAATGTGTTGATGGGCCCCAGTGGGGTGAGTGATAACCCCTATCCGGTGTTTTTGGCTTCCCTCTCCCAAAAAATTGATTTAGCCATTGTGTTGGGGGGAGATGGGACGGCCTTGGCCGCGGCCCGACATTTGGCCCCAGAAGGGATTCCTATTTTGGCGGTGAATGTGGGCGGCCATTTAGGGTTTTTAACTGAACCCATGGATACTTTTGGCAATTTAGAGGAGGTGTGGGATCGTTTAACCAGCGATCATTATGCAGTCCAACGGCGGATGATGGTTCAAGCCTATTTGTTAGAAGGGAATCATGGCAATATTGAACGGGCCAGCGATCGCTATTTAGCCTTAAACGAAATGTGTATTAAACCGGCCAGTATCGACCGGATGCCCAGTTCGATTCTGGAAATGGAAGTGGACGGGGAAGTGGTGGATCAGTATCACGGCGACGGTTTAATTGTCTCCACCCCCACCGGATCAACCTGTTATAATGCCTCCGCCAACGGACCAATTATCCATGCAGGAATGGAAGCGATGGCCGTTACCCCCATTTGTCCCTTGAGTTTATCCATTCGCCCCATTTTGTTACCACCGGGGTCCGTGGTGAATATTTGGCCGTTATGTGACCCTCAATTAAACACTCGTCTCTGGATGGATGGGGTATTAGCCACACAAATCTGGCCAGGGCAACGCATTTGCGTCCGTAAAGCGGAATGCCAAGCCACCTTTATCATCCTGCGAGAGAAACATTCGTTTTATCACACCTTACGGGAAAAACTCCACTGGGCGGGGACTCGGGTTCAATACAATAACAATAACCATCAAGGTTAAGAGTCATTCATCCATCCGTTTGAAACGGATGGATGAATGACTGATTTTTCTGTAATCTGCTAGAACATTTCCCTAACTGCCAATCTTTCCGAAGGATTGTGTCAAGATGATAGAAAGACAGGAATCGCAATTCATTTGCGGTTTTTTGCTTATGTAACGTTGGGGAGAGTTGGCCTATGTCTCTTGATGCAATCTCGATTCCCCCATCCAGTGGGAAACCTGCCAAAAAACTCTTAGTGGCCCTTCACGGGTGGGGGGCAAACCTCCATGACTTTGTGGCCTTGGCCCCCATGTTCAATTTGCCGGACTATCAGTTCGTCTTTCCGAACGCCCCGTTCGCCCATCCTCACGTTCCAGGGGGGCGAGCGTGGTATGCTCTAGAGAGTGGGGATTATACGGGATTAGAGAAAAGTCGTTTTTTGTTGTTGCATTGGTTGCGATCGCTAGAAGCCACTACAGACATTCCTCTCCCGCAAACGGTGTTAATTGGCATTTCCCAAGGGGGGGCAATGGCTCTCGATGCCGGGTTACAATTACCCTTAGCCGGAGTCTGTAGTTTAAGCGGCTATCTCCACCACCCTCCCCAACCCCAATCTACCCCTTTTCCCCCCGTGTTATTAGTCCATGGCCGTCAAGATATGGTTGTCCCCCTCCAAGAAGCCTATAAAACCAAGGAACAGTTATTAGAGTCTGGGGTCAAGGTGGACTATCATGAGTTAGATATGGGCCATGAGGTCATTTCCCCCGCTTTAAATGTTATTCAACATTTTATTTTGATTAATAATTAGGTTTTTTGTTATTTGTATTCCCTATTCCTCCAAATATTAATTAAACTAAAATGTCATTTTTTCTGAAAACCAGTGGGACTTGGATTAATATTGCAACAGTCCTTTTCGGGACAATGGTGGGGGTATTATTACAGCATCGACTGCCGGAGAAAATGCGACGCATTATTACTCAAGGAGTAGGGTTATTAACCTTGTGGTTAGGGGTTTCTATGGCCGGGAGTTTGTCAGAGTCTCAGGGTGGGGCCGTGGATGGGGCGATTTTAGGATTAGGGGCAATTACATTAGGCGGTATAATCGGCGAATGGGCCCAACTTGAAGACCGATTAACGCAACTGGGAGATGGGCTAAAACACCGTTTTCGCGGTAAAGGACAGTTTACAGAAGGGTTTATGGCCAGTAGTTTATTATTCTGTATTGGGCCCCTGGCCTTTCTGGGCAGTCTTAATAATGGTTTGACGGGGGATAATACGTTATTAGTGTTGAAAGCGTCCATGGATGGTTTTGCTGCGATCGCGCTAACCAGTAGTTATGGCATCGGCGTAGGCTTCTCCACCTTATCCATCTTACTCTATCAAGGCGGACTCTCCCTCACCGCCGGAGTCTTTGCCACCCTCATCCCCAACCCCGAAACTGATCCCCGTCTTGCATTAATTACTGGAGTTGGGGGATTAATGATTATTGGGTTAGGGCTGAATTTACTTGATGTGGCCAAAATTCGAGTTGCCTCCTTTTTACCTGCCATTCTCCTGGCCCCTTTCCTCTATCATCTCGCCATCTGGCTGAGTGGATAATAGATAATGGATAATAGATAATTAGTAAGTATTCAGATATTGTTAATTTGTTCGTAGTACGCCCTAAGTGAACGTCCTTGAGCGACTGACAGTATCACAATAGATTTTATGAAATATTTAACCCGTCTGATCCCCTTCTTAGGAGTCTTATTAGTCAGTTGTACCTCTCAACCCCCCTCTGAACCTGTTGCCTCTCCCGTTTCCCCCTCCACCACGTTAGACGTTCCCAATGTCTCCTTTACCGTGGAGGCCGAAGGAGGGAACTGTCCAGAGGCCATTGGCTTATGGGAATTGATGCTAGGGTTTGAAGGGGGGGCAGATCATACCGTTATCGCCGATTTTAGCCCCATTGCGAAACTCCCTGTAAAAATTGTCCAATCTCAAGACCGTCTGGTGATGTATCAAGCCCCATTACAGGAAGAATACAGCAGTTGTACAGGGATTGCCCAGTCCGAAGCGTTGACCATGTATGCTTTTCGCTTCAGAGAAGGAAACCTGCAATTTACAGTCGATTTAACCCAAGGGCAAGGCTACCGGAACATTCGTTACGCGGATATCTCCGCCAACCGTCCCTATGTTCATTGGCGAGCAGCCAATTAAAAATTAACTAGGGTTTTCCCGGTTTCTGTTAAGATTCCACTGAATACCCTAGATAATCGCTGCCGTTGGCTTCGGTTGGGTTCTCCCGAAACCGATGGTAAGCCCGAACGGGCTAACGATTCGCACAAGTTCTCCTCACATTTTGAGATAAAATTCAGTTTGATCTAGCACCCCATCTATTCCAAGCAATATGGTTGATAACACCGGAGATATCGAAAGATTACTAGAAACCAAAAAATGCCAAGGCGGCGACCTGAGTCACGCCAATTTAAGCAATTTTGACCTGAGTGGGGCGGACCTGAGTGGGGCTAACCTCTATTGTACAAACCTCAGTGGGGCTAACCTCAGTGGGGCCAACCTCAGTGGGGCTGATCTCAGTTTTGCCAATTTAGTCAATACCGACTTAACGAGAGCAAATGTTAGAGGGGCGGATGCGAAAGGGATTAATCTCTTTGATGCGACGTTGAATGGCACAAATTTAAGCGGAACGGATTTAACCTTTGCCACGTTGGTTCACTCTAGTTTGAGTGAGGCCAATTTGCGGGCGGTTAAGTTGGTTGGGGCGAATTTAATTGGTGCAAAGTTAAATAGTGCAAACCTCAGTAGTGCTGATCTGGGGGGGGCGAACCTGAGTACCGCCAATTTGGTTTCGGCTAAGTTGTTAAGTACGGATATGAGTGAGGCCAAGTTGGTGCGCTCTGATCTCAGTGATGCCAATTTAATTGGGGCGAATTTGACGGATGCAAATTTGTCTAATGCCAATTTACTCAATACGAATTTGGCCAGTGCGTTACTGGTGGGAGCTTATTTAGTGGGGGCGAATTTAATTGGCACTCAGTTGGATAATGCCAAGTTAGAGGGGTCGATTGGTTTAACCACGGAGGGACAATTAGTGGTGAGTTAAACGGTTTCGGGGATAACAGGGAAAACAGGGCGCAGGGTTTTTGAGGTCTTGCGCCTTGATCACGGGTTTTAAGGGTATGCAACCATTTGAGTTAACAGATAAGGTTTCTCTCGCGGAGGAGGTTTTGCTTCAGGAGTTAGCGGGGGAGTCGGTTTTATTGAATTTGGCTAGTGAGTCGTATTTTGGCTTGGATGATGTGGGGACGCGGATGCTCACGGTGTTGCAAGCGTCGGAGTCGATTCAGGGGGCCTATGAGCAGTTGTTGATGGAGTATGAGGTGGAGGCTGAACCGTTGAAGGAGGATTTATTATCGTTTATAGAGATGTTACGGGAGCATGGGTTAGTTGTTGTGGAGTAAGTTGAAAACTGCGCTGTCTTTTTCTGGGCAAGATTGGGGGGTTTTGTGCCTTGCTTGGCTAGGGTTTGGGGTGGTGTGGGTGTTGTTGCCTCGCCGGGGGTTGAAGGGGACTCAGGGGCGATTATTGGGGGTGTATAGACGGTTGTGGGGGGTTAGGTTTTCTTCGGAGGGGGGGGCTGTGCAACGGACGAGGGAGATGGTGCAGGTGGCGGTAGGATATTGGCCGGGGGAGGTGAATTGTTTAGCGCGATCGCTTGTTCTCTGGGCTTTATTACACCGCCAAGGCATCGAAGCCGACTTCCGCATCGGAGTCCGTCAACAAGAGCAATTCACCGCCCATGCTTGGGTGGAATACCAAGGCATCCCTTTAAATGATGTGCCGGAGGTTTATAAGAATTTTGTGGCTTTTGACGGTTCTATTTTAAAAGAGTAAACCGTTATGAAAAAAAACACGGTTCTACTCATTAATATTAAACTCTAACTTACTCTGAATAATAATTTCATTAATTACATTTTGTATTTTATAATTTGAAACAAGAGATGCTAATTTTTGTCGCAAGTCAGGTAAATTGATCACTTAAGACATAAATTGCATAATGATTTCCCAGAGCAGGTCTTGATTTTGAACCTCGATTAGCAGATTTTGTTTTGATGTTGAGATATTGAATTAAGGGACTCTGGTTAAAAATATCATTGGCTACTTCTCCAAATTGTTCGTGTAGAATTTCCAGAATAACTTGGGTAAAAGGGTGATCGTTAGACATTTTTAAAAAAGTTTCAGTTGACCTGTTTTATGTTCTGGCTTTTTATAACTTTTTTGCGGAGGTTGTAATAACTCACCCTGATAATGGGTCATAATCCCTAAACGTCTGAGTCCAATTTTGATATAGTCTTCTTCAATTTCAATACCAATAGATTTTCTACTCAGTTTCTGAGCCACTGCGGATGTTGTAAATGTCCCTGCAAAGGGATCGAGAATTGTATCTCCTACATTACTACTGGCTAAAATAATTCGTTCTAACAAAGCTTCTGGTTTTTGAGTGGGGTGGTCTTCGTATTTTGCCATACGGTAGCGCACTCTGGGAAAATACCACACATTACCAGGGACTTTTTTGGAGTTATAAACGGTGGGGGTTGGTTGACGATAATCAATTAATTTCCGTTTTGCTCCAGTTTTAGCTTCTACTTTAATTGCTTCAGCGTTGAAGGTGTAGCAATTTGGGTTGTTTACGGCATATAAAATTGGTTCATATAAAGAGCCAAAATAGTTTTTAGCCTGCACTCCTGAGCTATCATAATGCCAAATAATTCTCGATAATATTTGAATTTTATCTTGTAAGTAAATATCCAAGTATGGTATAAATTGGGTACTACACATTAAATATATTGTCCCATTGGGGCGTAGTTTTTTGAGACATAACTCAAGCCATTGATAGCACTAATTTAAAAAGATATCTTTATCTGACCATTTATCAGTTGTATTGACATATTTTTTGCCGATATTATAGGGAGGATCAGCAAAAATTAAATGAATGCTTTGGTTTTCTATTTCTTGTTCCAGTATTTTTAAGGTATCTCCTAAGAATACAATGTGATCTTGTCCAAATTTTTTCATTATTCTGTCTATTCACGGAAACCATCTTAAATTTTATCTCAACGCTTGTTCCATTGTGAAAATATCTCCTGCTTCATAGTCCTTGTGTGCTTGTTCTATGTCTGATAATAAATGAGGGTCTTGGAGTAATTCTTGGGTTTCTGTCCAACACTCTAGTTCGTCTTGACTCATCAAGACAAAATTCTGGTCATTCTGCACAATGACAACTCCACCGGGTTCCGTTTTAGCGCGTTCTAAAATTTCTTCTAAGTGTTGTTTGGCGTATTCTAAAGTAACTTGATACATGGATTAGAATGGGGTGTGGGTTTACTTAAATCCAGTATAATGTGTGTTGGGTGGAAAATGTCGAACCACTCATCCAACATGATATCCACCCAAGGCCAAAGGGTGTGGTGCGTTCAACTGAACAACTGAACAACTGAACATCCGTTTAATGCACCCTACAACTTCAAAAATTATATATTTTGTTAAAGAAGTTACCTTGCCGATTACATATTTCTCTGCTACACTCTAAGGAAAAAGTGATGGTTTGAGTCAATAATTCAGTATGATTACTCTGAGTCAATAAATAAATTCAGAATAAAATTAAAAACAAAGAGATATCAAATATCAAACCGTAAAACTAGGTAAATAAATCTTGTGTGAGGTAAAAAATATGGCTAAAGAGCAACCTAGATACAAAGTAGATGAAACTGTTGGCTTCATTCATAAATTTAAACGGTGTGGTAAAATCGTCTATGTTGATGAAAGGCGTAGAGGAAATGGATATAAAGTTAATACGGGGAAAGACAAAATTTATGCTTATGAGAAAGATATTATTTTGATTTCGGCAGATACTCCCATTTGTACGGATACAGTAATGCAAAAAATAGACAAAGTGGGTGAAAGTTTTCCTGCTTATACAGAAAGTGTTAAGGATCAATTAATAGAGTTTTTCAATCAACAAAGTAAGGCAGCAAGAGCGTTTGGGGATTGGGTTTCCAAAGCTTATGATAAGGCTCTTCGTTCTTTTTTCAAAGAAGTCACAGTTGCTCAAAAGAAAGAAATAAATATTATAAATATTATAGTTGTCAATTATAATTATCAACTAGAGTTTCCAGAATCAGAAGTTTCAGATCAAGAAAATAAAGAATCAGAAACTAATGACAAGATTAAGATAGATATAAAGACACTCAAATCACAGTTGCAAAAGACCAAAGAATTAACTTCGCAAGCAATCAAAATTTTAAAAGCAGGAAAACCTGTAAAAAAAAGTCAAACAAGAGGGATACGAACACAATCAAAACAAAATAGCAAAAGAAGTTTTTTAGAGATACTTAAAAGTATAGTTTTCTTAATTATAAAATTAATATTCTGGCTGTTTTGTTACGCATTACTGTTTGATTTTTTGAGGGATTATCCAGACTATTTTTATGGAACAGGTTCTTTATTTGAAGAATGGACTTTATTTCTCTTCTTAGTATTATTGTGGGTAGTTAGTTTGATATCTCCAAGACTTGTAATTAGCTTCAATCGATATCCTGAGCGAGTTAATGTGAGTAAAATTTATATTACATTGGCTTCTATATGGTTTGGAGCAGTTTGTGCTGTATCGAGTGGAATCACAGGACTTAATAGCATTTCAATTGCTATAATATGCGGCTCTATATTGAGATTCTTAGCAATTATGATATATCCAGAAGGTACAGTTTTTGATGAATCATTAGATAATAATCTTGTTATTAAAGAAAGGTGGTGTATAGGTTTACGTTTTTTGTTAGCATCTATAACAGTAGCGATAGTGTTGACCATACTTTCCTTCATATCTCCCAATCTATCATCTAGCTCTTCTTTTCCTGAATCTTTATGAACGCCAATTGCTGTATTGGTTACACTGTGTCTTGCCTAACCTACCACCTAACTCCCCCAATTTAACGCCTCCTATAAGATGTAACGTTTACACATTATTATTAAAAATGACCTAAAGTTTTTGTTTCGCTAAATAATGTTCATCTAAAGAACGCCTCAAAATCATTTTAATCACCGCTTCTCGACTGATATTTAGTGCATTGGCTATCCCATCTAACTCAGTTAACATTATTGCTGGAAGTTCTAATTCAGTTGTCACCATTTCTGCTCTCCGACGAGAGATTGCGGAGTGAGGTTGTCCAACTCGCGTGGTTGCAGGATCAAAATATTGATCAACTATCTCTTCTCCGGCTGCAATTTTTGCTTCTAATTCTTCAATAGAAATGTTGCTCATAAATTTGTCGCTCCCGTTTGGTACTTTTCCAATAAGTGATGAGCCAAATATATTCTCCTTCTTCATCATAGCGAATTTCATAAATTATCGAAAACAATGTATTCTCAAGATAACCAATCGCAATGAATTGTTCAGGCTCATCATTTTTCATTCGCTCCACATAATGTCCTGTAAAAACGAAAGCTACCTCTGATAAAGAGTAGCCTCTTTGATGTTGAAGAAGCTGGCTTTTGGAGTCATCCCAGTCAAATCGCATCATTTTTTAAACAATACAATATTTTTGATCATAAAATAAAAATGTTTTTCTTGGGCGTGGGACTCAACTCCCCCACTTTAACGCCTCCTGTAACTGCATTACATATACTCTCGCTAACCGATAGGCTTCTCGATACTGTTCCTCGGTGTGTTCCGACCAACTGCGGCCTGTTTTCTCTTTGATATGGGCGAAAACTGCTGAATGGAGGAACTGTTGATTGTTTTTAAATTTTACTTCTTCTCCCTTGGCTTTAATTCGTTGCCGTTCTTTCTCTAATAAACTTATGGGAGAGGATAATAATGATGTGCCATTTACTCCGTCGGGGATTAAATGGCGTTGGCGGAAGAGTTCGTAGATTAAACTGCGGACTTGTGCGCCGTAGCGGGACTGGGTTTCGAGTTTTGCTTTGTCGGGACGGGCGACAATATTATCTGGAGGTGGGGTGATTTCGGTTTGGTTGATTTCGGTTTCTAGTCCTTTTAAAAAGACTTCGTAGGCGGCAGGGGGAAGGGTGTCTCGGAGTTTGACTCCGTTGGCGAGAATATCTCCGTCTTCGTCTAAGGAGAGTCCTTTTTGTTGTAGAATTTCTCGCTTTTTGTACTCTTGATAGGAAAGTAATTCATTGCCCACCATTACTTGCCAGTCTAGGTTGACGTGGCTGAGAAATTGGGCATCGGGGAGGGGTTGGGGGGTTCGTTCTCGTTTCACTTTTGCACCTCTGGGTATGTCTGTCCAAGTGGGGGTGATTTGGATTCGTTTTTCGTCTAGGATGGCTTCGATTTGGATATGATAGGTTTGCTGTTGGCGTAGGGTTTCTAGGTGTTGGGTGATTTGATTGACGATTTTTTCTTGGTTATAGGAGGGTTCGGGTTCTTTTAAGAGGAGGGGAGGCTTTACACTTTCTACGTCGGTTTCTGGACTCTTTTCTTTTGCAAAATTGACTTGTTGCGCTACTTCTGTTTTAACAGATTCTACAGAGGCCGAGAGTTGTAAGGTATCCCCCGCTTTTAAGGCGGTGGTGTCGGTGAGGGTTAAGACGGTTTCTCCGGCTTCGTATTCTTGTGCCAAGACGGGGGTTGGACGGGAGGGAGGGAGGTCTTGTAAGGTGTCGCTGTCCACGCCTTGTAAAAATTGTTCAAAGAGGGGACGTATTTGCAGACTTTCGTGGGTGACGACGACTCCCCAGTTGGGATGGTGGAGGTTGGGGAAGTGGCCGGGGGACTCTCCGGGGACGCGGCGAATGATGCGGCCCCATTCTTGTTCGGCGGGGGAGAGGCTTTTGAGGATGCAAAGACAACAACTGACGGAGGCGTAACGGTGGTCAAAGCCAACGCCGACCATGCCACAATGGACTAAGACCCAGAGGTCGCCGTTGTAGAAGCGTTGTAGGATGTCGCTGGGTCGTCCGGCGAGGTCGTAACTGTCGTGGTCGGAGTGGATGATGCCGATGCGGTTTTTCAGGAGGGGGAAGTTGTCTTCTAGGAGTTTGGCGACTCGGTGGGTGTGGGCAATGTTGAGGGCGCGGACTAGCATACTGTGGGGTTGTTGGGTGGTGTCCCGTTTTTTCAGGAGTATTTCTACGGCTTTTTGGAGGACGGGGAGGGAGAAGGTGTCGGCAAAGAGGATTTTGCGAAACCAGAGGCGGTCGAGTTCGGCTTTTTGGAAGAATTCTGCGGGGGTGTAGGCGATTTCTTGACCGTCTTCTTCGATGAGGAAGGCTTGGCTGGTGGCTTCTTGGAGGGTGAGTTTTTTGATGGGGGTGGGGTGGAGTTGCCAGGCTTGTTGCAGGGAGAATTCGTGGTCGGCGAGGGGGGTGTAGCGGAGGAGGGGGTTGCCTTGGGGGTCTTGGTCGGGGATTTGTTGGTATTGGATGTGGGGGAGGGGTTGACTGTCGGAGCGAAATTTTGATCCGGTGAAGTAGGTGAGGAGGGCGTTGGGGAAGTATTGGGTGATGGTGCGGTAGGAGGCGGCGGCGGAGTAGTGGGCTTCGTCGATGATGAGGAGGCCGAGGGTTTGGGGGTTGAGGTCGCCTCGGTTGACGAGGTTGAGGACAAATTGCCGATTGCCGATGAGGATGTCTGCACTGTGCATGGTGTAGGCGTAGCTGTTGAAGTTGCTGGCATCGAGGGCGACTATGGTGGGGGGAGGGAGTCCGATGGGGAGGAGGTTGAGTTGGTAGAGTAGCCAGTCGTTGTATTGGGGGTGGCCTTGGGGGGTGGTGGGGAATTCGCGGAGGGTGCGATCGCGCAAGGTACAATTATCAGACAAGAATAAAACTTGTTGTCCCGACATCCAAGGTGCCAGGATGAAGGGGGTTAGGGTTTGTATGAGGGTTTTCCCTGTCCCCACTCCAGCGAGGATGAGGGCGGCCTGTCTAGGCGTTTGGGTCATTTCGCCTCGTAGGGCTTTTTGATACAGGGCGAGTAATGCGTCCCGTTGATGGGCGTAGAGTCCTGTTTCTGGGCTGACAATGCGGGATAGGATGAGGTCGTGGTGGGTGGTGAAGTAGGACATTTTTGGGTTTTGGGAATGGGTAATGGGTTGTTTATTCTCTCCCTACTGATTACTGATTACTGATTACTATTTGATCTCCTTTTTTTGCATTACATTGCATACATAAGGCTTGTCCATTCCATACTTGCGTTGCCCCTTGTTTGCTGTAGGGGATACGGTGGTCGGCGGCGGTGTTGTTTGGGGTGAGGGGGATGCCGCAGTTTTGGCAGCGATACCCCGCAAGCCTCAGTAGGTGCAGTTTTTGGCTTTGGCTGAAGCAGCGACGCATGGTTTTATACAAATGTACTTTAGAATAAGTGTATTGTATTTTGATTTTTGCGTCAAGTTGTTGGGGTTGCACCACAGAGACACAGAGGACGGGGAGAGGCGGTTTTTTTGAGTCTAAGTTCTATAAAATCTCCCCCAGCCCCCCTTAATAAAAGGGGAAAAGAAGATTATTTAACATTTTGCTTTTTTTTAGATAATTTGGCAGGAATTGGGATTTTTTTAGTCTTCAAATTTATAGCCAACGCCTGTCTCGGTTTTAATGAAGGTGGGGTGGGAGGGGTCGGGTTCTATTTTTTTGCGTAAGCGGCCTACGTGGGTATCGACGACTCGTTCATCTCCGAAAAAGTCATCTCCCCAGAGTTTATCAATGAGTTGGGGGCGGTTCCAGACGCGACCCGGATAACTCATAAAGGTGGATAATAGTTTAAACTCGATGGGGGTGAGGTCTAGGGGTTCGCGTTCTCCGGTGTCTTTGGTTTGTAGGGCGATGTGGCGGTCTAGGTCTAGGGTAAAATGTTGGGTGGTATAGGTGCGTTGGGGTTCGCCGCGTAAGCTGCGACGGAGGAGGGCGCGGACTCTAGCAACCAGTTCTCTAGGGCTGAAGGGTTTTACTAGGTAGTCATCGGCCCCAGTGGAGAGTCCGATCACTCGGTCAATTTCTTCTCCTTTGGCGGTTAACATGAGGATGTAGGGGTCTTTGGGGGTGGTTTGTTGGCGAATGCGAGTACACACTTCTAGGCCGTCTAGTTTGGGTAACATGAGGTCTAGAATGATGAGGTCGGGTTGATAGTCCCAAAAGGCATTGAGGGCTTGTAACCCGTCTTGGGCGAGGTGACAGTTAAAGCCTTCTCGGTTGAGGGTGGTTTGGAGGAGTTGCCCGATTTCTGGGTCATCTTCTACTACTAAGATTGTAATTGTCATTTTCTCCCCTCCATTATTCTACAGTAATCAGTAATCAGTAATCAGTAAACAATTTACAGAAAAATCAGTCAGAAAGCCTTCGATTTTAAATCGAAGGATGAATGACACTTCAAGGCTTTAGCCTTCTGTATCTGCTACAATTACCCATTACCCGTTACCAATCACCAATTCCCCAAAATAAAAGACAAAGTGGGAGATCTCCCACTTTGCCGTTTTTGTGATATTTGCCCTAACTTTCAAGACTTGACAAAACTGACAGGTTTTAAGGTTAGGGAGACGATCTGCTTCCAGGAAATCTTGGTCCAGGGGACTTTGCTGAGTTGAGAGAACCACGTTTGATCGTTGCGTTGCTGAAACTCGTCATTGTCTGAGGAGAATGTGGGACTGATCACATTCTCCTCAGCTACCTTGTCATGGTTTTTGACCTCACTCGGAGGAGTTACGGTAGTTAGTACCGCATTATCGCTGCAAATGGTCATTTCTCCGGTATCTAAGGCATTACGCCATTGACACCCGGTTTTCCAAGCATAAAACTTGGTGGCATTCCAGCGAGGGTTACGAGGATATCCGGCAAAACCAGCACGGAGGGCTGGCACGTTTTCAGTTTTTATTTCAGTTTGGACTTTAACGTTGTCGGACAGTTCAATAATGCGATGAGCTTGAGATTTGCGGGCTGGGTTGTTGTATTCGGGTCGATTGAAGAGTCTGAACACACGCCATCACCTCCTGCTTAATTTGTAAACTGTCAATTGTATTACATAATATTACGAATTGGCGAAGTCCGCAAGGGGCTTTAATGGATTCTTCAGTAATTGTCAAGATTGTTCCGGAAAAAGTGCGATCGCTCACGATTAAGTAAAAAAAAGTGAGCCTAGACTGATGAATCAAATTGCGATCGCTAGAATTTGTTGGAAACTCGGAGAAGAACGAGAAGCGCGAGTCCTCTCCAGAGATGCACACCAAACCACCGTCACCCTCACCCTAGGAGGAGTCCCATGTATCTGGCATTTTTCCACCGAAACCGGAGTCCAACTCCTCGAAAACAGGCAACCTGACCCAGAAGCCAAAGTTTGGTTAAAATTAGGCCATTCCCCAGCCTCGGAGTCTTAGACCCTTCAGGGAAGTCGATGTCATTCCTACAGTAGCGAATTATGTCTGTGCAACGTATCCTCCTCTGGTATCGCCACCACCTCAGACTCCACGACCACGAACCCCTACACCAGGCCCAGCAACAAAACGCACAAATTATCCCCCTCTACTGTTTCGACCCCCGGCAATTTTCGCGCACCTCCTACGGGTTTCCCAAAACCGGATCATTTCGCAGTCAATTTCTCCTTGAAAGTATCGCCAACCTCCGCTACTCCCTCCAGTCCATCGGGTCTAACCTCCTCATTCGTCACGGAAAACCCGAAGACATTATCCCCCAACTCTGTCAAGACCTAGCCATTGATGCAGTGTACTGTTATCAAGAAGTCACCGCAGAAGAAACCTACGTTGAACAACAGATCGAGAACCAACTCCACCCCCTCCATCTCTCCTTAACCCGCTTTTGGGGGTCAACCCTTTCTCATCGAGATGACCTCCCCTTCCCCCCCGAAGACACCCCAGAAGTCTTTACCCAATTTCGCAAAAAACTTGAACAAAATTTCACCATCCGTTCCCCCTTCCCCACCCCAGACACCCTCCCCCCCCTTCCGGAAGTGGACTTAGGCACAATTCCCACCCTTGCCGACTTAGACGTTGAACCCGTTAACCCTGATGACCGAGGGGTTTTACCCTTTCAAGGGGGAGAACGGGCCGGGATGCAGCGTGTGGAGGATTATTTTTGGACCCAAGACCGTTTACAACAGTATAAAAAAACCCGCAACGGGATGTTAGGGCCAGACTATTCCTCGAAATTTTCCCCGTGGTTAGCGTTGGGTTGTCTCTCTCCCCGGTTTATTTATACCCAAGTGCAACAATACGAACAAGAACGAGTCCAAAATCAATCCACCTATTGGTTAATTTTTGAGTTACTCTGGCGAGACTATTTCCGCTATATTTGCGTGAAACACGGCAACGCACTGTTTTACTCCTCTGGACTCCAAGGCATTGAACTCCCGTGGAAAGAGGACTGGAAACGCTTTGATTTATGGCGGGAGGGTAAAACCGGATATCCTCTTGTAGATGCCAATATGCGCGAAATTGCCGCCACTGGGTTCATGTCCAACCGAGGCCGCCAAAATGTTGCTAGTTTTTTAACTAAAAATTTAGGGATTCATTGGTTAATGGGGGCGGAATGGTTTGAGTCGTTATTAATTGATTATGATGTGTGTAGTAATTATGGGAATTGGAATTATGTGGCCGGGGTAGGGAATGATGCGCGAGGGTTTCGTTATTTCAATATCCCCAAACAGTCTAAGGACTATGACCCCCAAGGGAAGTATATCAAACATTGGTTGCCGGAATTAGAACCGTTACCCCCTCATTTAATTCATGAACCCTGGAAGCTATCCCAAGGGGAACAGAAGCAATATGGAGTCCAGTTAGGGGTGGACTATCCCCGTCCTGTGGTGGACTTTTTTAAGTCGGTGAAAACAAATGAAAAAGTATATAAAGAGGCTGTTAGCAATTAACAATAAATACAATGTTTGTAGTAAGTTTTTTAGGGTTAAACCTGTCAAGATATAAGGTTGGGTGTAACGGAGTGAAACCCAACGTTTTTAACTTGGGGATGTTGGGTTACGCTACGCTTCACCCAACCTACAATGAGCTAGAATTAACGGTTAATGTGCCAAGTTGTCTAATAGCTAAAACCCTTTAAAAACGGGTTGAGTGACCGTAACTATTCAGTCCTTAGAATACCAAAAAAAACGTATTTTCAGGCAAATTTAAACTCAAAAAAGGCTTGACTTTGACTTGACAAGGGTGTATATTGATAATGGGAAATAGACGCGCACCTATAGACCCCTTCTCAGCCTAACAATTCTTCTCACAAATCCCCAATTAAGGTAAAACACTTTTACACTGGGTTTCGTCAAGTGGTTTCATCAAGTGAACAAAAAATACTCTAATTCCTATTCCCTGTTCCCTATTCCCTATTCCCAATCCCCAATTCCCCATCATCCCACCTTCTCCATCGGGGCCACTTTCGGATCAAGAATCTTTTGTCCTAACTCCGCAAACTTCACCGCAACACTCACCTTTTTACCCTTCCCGAAAATATGCGTAACTTCTCCCTCTCCAAAAGTATTGTGAAACACGCGATCGCCAACTTGCCAATCAATATCCCCCTCAACTACCTTAGACTGAGGCCGAGACTTGCGAACCCGCATCTGCTTCACATTTCGCGCAATTAACTCCTCCGGTAACTCCTGCAAAAACTGCGAAGGAATACAAGTCTCCCGTGATCCCCAGAAATACCGTTCCCTCGCATGAGTTAAAAATAACTGTTCCTGGGCCCGGGTAATCCCCACATAACATAACCGTCGTTCCTCCTCCAACGAGGCCGGATCATTTAAACTACGAGAATTGGGAAATAACCCCTGTTCCATCCCCACCATAAACACCACAGGAAACTCTAACCCCTTCGCAGAATGTAACGTCATCAACGAAATAGCCCCCTGATCCTCCTGTAAATTATCCATATCCGAGGCCAAAGACGCATTTTCTAAAAACGCTTGTAAGCGGACATCCTCATTATCCTCCTGATACTCCACCACCGCGTTATACAACTCAAAAATATTCTCAATCCGGTTATCCGCTTCCTCCGTCCCCTTCTCCTTCAAATCAGGCAAATAACCAGAATCCTCCATAATATCCCGCAAAATCGCCGCCCCGTCAATCTCTTGAACCTTCTCCTGATACTCCTGAATCATCCCTGCAAAACGGTTCACCGCTTTCGCAGAGCGTCCCGCAAGCGTCGTCACCGAGGTTTCATCACTGAGAATTTCCCACAAAGGAACACCCAACTCTTGAGCAGCATTGATTAAATTATCAACTGTCGTTGCCCCAATTCCCCGTCGCGGAGTGTTGATAATTCTTAACAAACTAACCGTATCCGCAGGGTTGACTAATACTCGTAAATATGCTAAAGCGTCTTTAATTTCCTTACGGTCATAAAACTTGAGTCCCCCCACAATTAAATAGAGGAGATTCCGTTGTCGCAAGACATCCTCAAAGACGCGAGATTGAGCATTAGTACGGTATAAAATCGCAAATTGTCCCGCATCGAGTTCCGGATTTTCTTCCATTAAATACTCAATGCGGTCAACCACAAACTTAGCTTCCGCTTGGTCACTATCCGCTTTATGAATATAAATATCTTCCCCTTCCTCTCGCGTAGGCCGAAGAATTTTATCAATGCGCTGGGTATTATTTTCAATAATAAAATTAGCCGCTTGTAAAATATTCTTGCGCGAGCGATAATTTTCCTCCAATTTAACCATTGTGCGCGTATCTTCATCGGGCAAACCATCCCCAAAATCTTCCTGAAACCCTAGCAGAATGCGAAAATCCGCCATTCTAAAGGAATAAATTGACTGGTCGGCATCCCCCACCACAAAAACCGAGCGATTATCCCAACTCCAAGCCTTTTTATCCGGTTCTCCATTGGTGGTCAGCAGGCGAATTAAGTCGTATTGAATGCGGTTGGTATCTTGGTATTCATCCACCAAGATATGATAAAATTGTCTGTGCCAATAATCGAGGATATCTTCTCTTTGCTGAAAGAGACGAACGGGGACTAAAATGAGGTCATCAAAATCCAAGGCATTATTAGCCGCAAGTTGGTTTTGGTACGCATCATAAACCTCAGCAATAACACGGCCTTTATAGTTGGGATTCTCTTGTAAATAGTCGTTGGGAGTTAAGCCTAAATTTTTGGCGTTACTGATGGCATAACGCACACGACGGGGATTAAATTTTTTGTCGTCTAGGTCAAATTGTTTGGTGACAATATTTTTAACGACGCTTTGCGCATCAGATTCATCAAAAATAGTAAAATTGCGCTCCCAAGTCCGTCCTTTTTCATCTTGATATTTATTGACATCGTAGCGGAGAATTCGCGCAAATAGGCTGTGAAACGTGCCAATCCAGAGGGGTTTGGTAATTTTTCTATAAATTTGAGAACGGAGGTCGGTTTGTTCTTCCGGGGGGAGAGCATCGAGAGGTTTATTATATTGCTGTAGAGCGCGTTTTTCGGCAAAAAGTCGCTCAATACGTTCTTTCATCTCCCGTGCCGCTTTATTAGTAAAGGTAACGGCTAAAATTTGCTCAGGATTAATTTTATATTCGTTAATCAGATGAAAAATCCGATAGGTGAGGGCCCGGGTTTTTCCTGAACCGGCCCCCGCAACCACTAGCAGGGGCCCGCAAAAATGCTGGACTGCTTGTCGCTGAGAGGGGTTAAGGTGGGAGAGTAGATCGGTCATAACAATTATTTTTTGTTCTTTGTTGTTGGTTCTGTGTTCTTTGTTATTTGTTGTTTGTGGAATAGGGAACAGGTAACAGGAAACAGGGAATAGTTAGTTCTTTGTTCTCCCCCATCTCCCCCATCTTCCCCATCTTCCCCATCTTCCCCATCTTCCCTTTGTGTCCTTTGTGTCTTTGTGGTTTAATTCCCTAACCATCAACTCTCAACTATCAACCCGCTACAACCCCCCCAAGGTGACTAATAACACACCTGTCAGTAATAGACAACTGATCCCTGCGATTCCTGCGAGGGGGTTTTGGTTAAACCCGATAAACCAAGGGGATGCTTGGGGGGTATAGGTGATCAATTCTGCGGTATCTAAGCAGGTTAACCCCCACACCCAACCTGCATGGAGTCCCCACGCGAGTCCTAGTTGGCCATTGTCCACGAGACGTGCAAGGACTAAGATCATGCCCATCAACCAGAGGCCGGGGAATTGGGGGAGGGTGTCTTGTTGGTCCCAGAGGAGGTGGGTGAGGGCAAAGATGAGACTGGAAAGGATGGCGGCCAGGGTGAGTCCTAAATCACTCTGAAAAATGTTGTATAAAATCCCTCGAAAAATTAGTTCTTCAATGAGGCCAATAAGCAGTCCGAGTGTTAAAATTGGCAGCACTTGCGATCGCAATTTCCCGACATTTTCCCATTGCCATTCCACCCAACCGATCCCCGATTCCAGGCCAAAAACGAGGAGTAAGCCAAATATTGCCATCCCCAATCCCCCCACCAGGGAGAGCAGCAAGGAAAAATTCCAACTCAGTCCATAATCGGCCAAAGAAGTCCCCTCCACTCCCATTGTTCCCCACACAATTAGCGGTACAATCAGATAAAGAGAGGCCAGTAAGGGGAATTTTTTTTCAGAGGTTAAGGGTTGACCTGGATGCCAACGGATGGCTAATGACACTCCCACCGCAATCGGCAACCAAATCAGCCCCCAAGCGCAAAAAAAGGTCACAACTTTCAGCCACGATTGTGCCGTTGTCACCCCTTCGAGTAACTCAAAAATCATGCTAGAGAAGACCATTCTTAATGCTGGGAATGCGTTGTCGCTCAAGATGACTAATCCGGGTGTCTTTGGGGGTTTAACCTCTGTTTATCTCCCGTGAGACGACTGGATATCCCCCCCAATAAGACACCGCAAGAAAAGCATTTTCTTGGAGCTTACGGACTAGGCGACATCCGCTTCCTCGCTGACGACTTCCCCACTCCCATCCAGCTGTTTGAGGTGAATATGCTTATAACCCAGTTTAATTTCAAATTCATCTCCAGGCTTCAATCCCATCTCTTGGGTGTAGGTTGAACCGATGACAATTTGGCCATTTTTATGGACGCTCACCCGATAGGTCGGTTCGCGGCCACGTCCATCTTTCGCACCATCTGGGTCGAGGGCGACCCCACGAGCAGCCAAAACTGCATCATAGAAATCCGTCAAATTGACCCGCACTTGACCGCTTTTCGTCGTGCTGTAATAACCACATTTTTTGGCGGTTTCTCGACGAGGCAAGTTAGCAAGCTCTTTGACTTTTTGAAGCAATGCTTTTCCAGTTAGAGGAGTTTCCGACATAGCCTTACAAAATTTGTCTTACGAAAATTGTTCCGAACTCTGAGATAAAATCCTAGATTCTCCCAAGGGAGTCTCTACTGTTTTATCATCCTATCTGAAATATATCGTTAAAGGGAGTCAATTGAAAAGTTTTTTTCTTACTAATTTTATAAAAAGGGGTGATGAGAGGGGGATCACTTTACCTACCTTAAAAAATGGCAGGATTCTCAGAACCAAGGCAGAGAGGAAGTCGCTGAAAAAAAAATCCCACTTCTGGGTTCTCGCTAATGGGAGGAACGGGGAAAGATGCTGGCCTGGGGGAAAAAAGCATTGATTTTCCCTAAATCACTACCTGATCTCGCTCAGAGAATTTTAGCTAATAGTGGGAAAGGCGCGATCGCGTCGGCAATTTTACTGAATCTTCCCCGGTCGGAAAAGATGTTTTAAACTAGAACAGAGGAGAGATTCGGGATGGCTGGAGCGTCGGTGAAGGGAGTTTCCTCCATCTGGACTTCTGCCAAGCCCCTATTTTGCCTTACGCCTCTGGATTGGCCTATCACCCCTCTCCCCTCGGCAAAAAATTTATCTTTTTTTTATATGCAAGTCACCTTTAAAATTTTCCGCCAAGCGTCCAATCGTCCCGCCAAGATTCAGGATTATACGCTAGATGTTACCCCCGGAAACACGATTCTAGAATGTTTGAACCGGATTAAATGGGAACTCGACGGCACGTTAGCCTATCGGAAAAATTGCCGGAACACCATCTGCGGCAGTTGTGCCATGGGGATCAACGGACGTTCAGCCTTAGCCTGTAAAGAAAATGTCCGCCAAGAAATTGAGCGTTTTTCCCCTCAAGAAAATGGCCAGACTCCCGAAATCACCATTGCTCCCCTCGGCAATTTCCCGGTAATTAAGGATTTGGTGGTGGATATGCGCAGTTTTTGGGATCACTTAGAAGAGATTGATCCCTATGTGAGTACCCAGGGGAGAGCAATCCCGGAACGGGAATTTCTGCAAACTCCAGAGGAGCGATCGCGCCTTGAGCAAACCGGAAACTGTATCATGTGTGGGGCCTGCTACTCCGAATGTAACGCCAGAGAAGTCAACCCCGATTTTGTCGGGCCCCATGCCTTAGCCAAAGCCTACCGCATGGCCACCGACTCCCGCGACACCCAAACCGAGCAACGGTTAGAAGAATATAACAGTCTTGATGGGGCGTGGGGATGTACCCGGTGTTATCAATGTAACTATGTCTGTCCCATGGACGTTGCCCCCATGGATCAGATCGGTAAAATAAAAGGAGAACTGCTCGATCGCCACGATAAAACCACCAATCGCCCCATTCGTCACCGCAAAGTCCTCATCGAACTGGTGAAAGAAGGGGGATGGATTGATGAACGGAAATTTGGTTTATATGTAGTCGGCAATTATTTCCAAGACATTCGCGGCTTATTGAGCATTACCCCCTTGGGATTACGGATGGTAGCCAATGGCAAATTCCCCCTTAAATTTCACCCCTCGGAGGGAACGGAGGAAGTGCGCTCTTTAATTGAACGAGTCCAAGAAGCGGAACGGAAAAAAATGTAAAAGAGTCTTGACAAAAAAGAGAAAATGTGCATTTGAGCCAAGAAACCGGGTTTCTCTCCCAAACCCCATATTCCGTACTCACCCTTGATAAGAAACCCGGTTTCTCGACACTTCCGCAATGATCTACAAGCCATCTTAGAATCAGCACAAGTGATCTATACAGCCTCGTGAACTTCACTCTCTCCTAGATATGCTCAATAGTGAGAGAAAACTTGCTCCCCCTCGCCCTTTATGACACTTCAAATCCCTATCAGTTATGAAAAAATAGCCCAATTTTGTCAACAGTGGAACATCCAAGAGTTGGCGTTATTTGGCTCTGTGTTGAGACAGGATTTTCATCCAGACCGCAGCGATATTGATGTACTGGTTGCGTTCTCTGATGATGTGAAAAACACCATTGGAGACTTACTAGATATGGAAGAAGAATTACAAGCCATTTTTCAAAGAAACGTAGATTTAGTGGAACGTCGAAGCATTGAACAAAGCCAAAATTATCTACGTCGTCAAGCCATCTTAGAATCAGCACAAGTGATCTATGCAGCCTCGTGAACTCCACTATCTCCTAGATATGCTCAATGGGGCCAAACTCGCTCAAGAGTTTGTCGCAGAAGTCAAGTGGGAAGGGTTTCAAACCGACTTGATGCGTCAAGCCGCAGTCACTCGTCAAATTGAAATTATTGGTGAAGCGGCTGGTAGAATTTCAGAGGAGTCTCAAGCCGAATTACCCAGTATTCCTTGGCGTAATATTATTGGAATGCGAAACCGCATCGTACATGAATATAATCGCATCAGTTTAGAAATTATTTGGGACGTGACCCAAAATAGTCTTCCTCAACTCATTACTATTTTAGAACCTTTGATTCCTCCAGAACAATAAAGCACACTATACACTCTGTAAACGCCCATCACACGAGAGATTGTTTTAAGAAACTAGGTTTCTCCCAAACCCCGATATTCTGCATCCAAATTTCATCAGAAACCCGGTTTCTAAGAATATGAAGTTAACCCTAGTCGGTTGCCTCTGAATTGCGCTGCTGAAGCTGTTGTTCTAAATGATCCTCCCATTGAGCATTACTTGGGTCAATGGTAATCATACGGCCTGTCGCTTTGGAACGGTCAACATAAAGTCGAGTAACCACTGTTGAACCCATTGCCGATACTGTTCTACTCTTTCCATTCCACAATCACCTCTGCTTTTGACTCATGCTAGCTTGTTGTTCGGAGAAAGAAACCGGGTTTCTATCCCCAACCCCGATATTCCGCACCCAACTCCCATAAGAAACCCGGTTTCTCGGCAGTTCTAAACCAACAACATTCAAACCCGATAAGACCCCGTTTCCTCAGCCGCACGCGCTGCTAAAACTGCATTAGGATGGAAATAATCATAAATTTCTTGGGCCAGTCGCGGGCCAATTCCTGGAACAGCTTGTAATTGCTGCGGACTCGCTTCGCGGATATAATCGATGGAGCGAAAATGCGCTAACAGTTCCTTTTGTCGCGTAAACCCTAACCCCGGAATTTCCTCTAGTCTTGACCTGCGACCTTGTTTTAAACGCTGTTGACGGTGGAAACTGACCGCAAAACGGTGCGCTTCATCGCGGACTCTCCGTAATAATTGTACGCTAGGTTGGTCGGGGTCGGTCTCTAAGGGGACAGACTCACCGGGTAAAAAGATTTCTTCCCGTTTTTTCGCCAAACTGACAATATTCAGGTCTTCTAACAAGGGAGACTCACTATGGGTTTGTAATGCTGTCACCACCGCAGAGAGTTGGCCTTTCCCTCCGTCTATCATTACTAAGTCGGGGAAGTCGGGGTCATCCTGTCGGGGATGAGTCGGGTTTTCGAGATATTTGCGAAAGCGACGACCTAAAACTTCTGCTAAACTGGCGAAGTCATCGGAACGACCGATACGAACATCGGGGTTTTTGATTTTATAGTGACGATAATGCTGTTTTGCGGGGACTCCATCAATAAATACCACTTGGGAGGCCACTGCATTGGACCCTTGGATGTGGGAGATGTCGTATCCTTCGATGCGGTGGGGGAGGTCGGGGAGGTCGAGAAGGTTGGTGAGGTCTTGTAAGGCTTGTGTGGTACGATCGCGCTTACGCTGAGTCCGTTCTAACTCGTACTGTGCGTTCCGTTCCACCATTTCTACCAGGTCTGCTTTGGTCTGTCGTTGGGGGGTCAACAGTTGCACTTTGCGGCCTCTCCGTTGACTCAACCAGTCGCTGAGGAGGTCGGTTTGGGGGAGGTCATATTGGACTAAAATTTCACTGGGGATTTCAATGGGATCGACATTATTGTAATGTTCTTCGAGAACTCGTTGTAAAATTGCCCCATAACTCCCTGACTGGGTTTCTGCGAAAAAGCCTAACCGTCCCACTAACTGACCTGCGCGGACTTGAAAGAGTTGGATACAACAATATTGGGGGTCTGCGGCTAAGGCGATCGCATCCCGTGATACAGTATCATCAGGAAGCGCGACTTTTTGGTCACTGTGGAGGGTTTGCAGTCCTTGGATTTGATCTCGCAGTCGTGCCGCTTGTTCAAAGTGTAACGCTTCGGCGGCCTGTTCCATTTGTGCGGTAAGATTGTCGATCAGTTCCTTGGTGCGTCCCTGAAAGACCATAGCGACTTTTTGGACAGTTTTGCGATAGTCTTCGGGGGTGATGAGACTCTGACAGACTCCTGGACAGCGACCGATATCATAGTTTAAGCAGGGACGGTCTTTAAAGAGGGGTTTGGGCCGTTGACGGAGGGGGAAAATACGTTTAACGAGGTGGAGGGTACTGCGGAGGAGTCGGACATCCACGTAGGGGCCATAATAGCGGTCTTTGGCTTGTTTTTTCCGTCGTTTGCGGGTGATGAAGATGCGGGGATAGTCTTCTGACCAGGTGATGCAGACATAGGGGTATTTTTTATCGTCTTTGAGGAGGACGTTGTAGTAGGGTTGGTGTTGTTTGACGAGGTTTGCTTCGAGTGCGAGGGCTTCTGCTTCGTTGTCGGTGACGATAAATTCTATGTCGCAGACTTGCCGCACCATCATGGCGATTCTATCACTTAATGGTTGGGAGTTGCGGAAGTAGGAGCGAACCCGCGATCGCAGTTTTTTCGATTTGCCGATGTAGAGGATATTATCCTGGCCATCCCGCATTAAGTAAACTCCAGGTTCGGGGGGGAGTTCTTGGAGTCGGGTTTCTAAGCGTTCGCTATCTTGGAGTAAGGGTTGCGTCATCCTTTCTTTTCAAGGGATGGGGGTGTTTTTTTAGTTTAACTTAGTTTTATGAACCACTCCAGGCACAGAGGACAGGGAGATGGAGGAGATAGGGGAGATAGGGGAGATAGGGGAGATAGGGGAGATAGGGGAGATAGGGGAGAATGAACTTGCTTTCAGAGTGCTGATTTTTCGCTACAATTCAGCTAACCTCGCACCTTCTATAACCTGACCGAGATACTGTTCACTGATTACTGATTACTGATTACTGTTCACTGATTACTGTTCACTGCTATGCTTCCTGCAACTGAATTGCGTACTTTAATTAAAATAGCGGCAGATGCGTGTCACACGAAGAACGCAAAAGCGTTTGCGTCGCTGTTTACTGCGACGGGAGAGTTAGTTATTCCGGGATATCGGTTTGGGGGGAAGGAGGAGATAGAACGGGTGACTGAAGCCTATTTGGGGGCGTGTGAGTCGGTTACTATTCAAATTAAGCGTATTATAGTGGAGGGGAATCAGGCTGTTGTGGAGTGGGTTTGGTCGAGTGTGGAGAAGGAGACGGGGAAACACACTTACGCTGAGAATGCTATTGTAGTGGATTTTAAAGCAGGTGCGATCGCGCGGTGGCGAGAATATGCTGATAAGAAAACCGTCAACAGTAATCAGTAATTCAGTGACAACTTACTCTCACAATGGAGTTTTTTTATAGAGTTTTTTTATAGAGTTTTTTTATGACTGATACTTTAAAAGCCATTTACCATAATGGTACATTTATCCTGAAAACCCCTTATGATTTGCCTGAAGGGGTTGAAGTTGAGCTTGTGGTACAATCCCCTCAGCTTGTTCCTCCTAAGATATCTGATCTGACAGATAGGGAAACTTTTCTCAAGCAACTGGTGGAACGAATGCAACAAAATCCCATTCCTTCTAATGCACCACCAGTAACACGAGATATGCTACATGAACGCCGTTGATACTAATATTTTAATTATTGATGGGTTACAGATTATCAATCCCTTCCAAATGCCTTAATATTAACTGGCAATTTTAGGTTTATACAGTTATTTGACGAGCTTTTTTGATCTTACTAATTAGGTCTTAATTTGTTTCTAAACTTGTGTCTCTTTGCTGTTTAAAAATTAAATCTCCTTGTTTTAAATAATGATCAATATATTATAAAGGCTAGAGGGAAAGGTTGCGCCATACAGTTCATGGTACAGTGCTAGATAAATAAAGCCACTTAATCTACCCCCCATCACCTAATACCATGTCTGGAGACCTTCTCCTTACCTTACAAACCACTCTATTACTATTATTACTGGTGGCCTGTTTAAGTGCGATCGCCTTTAAACGGTTACAATTTCCTTATTCCGTCGGACTGGCTATTATTGGCTTAATATTAGGTGGGTTGGCTGAATTTATTCCCCTGCTTAACCCCCTCAAACAGCTTACCCTCTCCCATGACCTCATTCTCTATTTATTTCTCCCTCCCCTCGTCTTTGAGTCTGCATTAAACCTGAATAGTCGCTTACTCCGACGCAATTTTACCCCCGTCTTTACCCTTGCAACCGTGGGATTACTCTTATCTGCATTTATTATAGGTGGGGGACTGTGGGGAGTGGGGAAAGTCCTGTTAAGTGACTCTCTCCCCCTTCTACAAGCATTATTATTCGGGACGCTCATTTCTGCAACCGATCCCGTGGCGGTTATTGCCTTGTTTAAAGAGTTGGGAGTCTCTCAGCGTCTCTTAATTTTAGTGGAAGGGGAGAGTTTATTAAATGATGCAGCCGCTATTGTCCTTTTTGAAACCATCCGTCACACCCTCCCCACCGATGCAGTGGGAATAGGTGTCTTTACTCATGGCCTCTGGTTGTTTCTCCAGTCGTTTCTCGGTGGGGGGATAGTGGGGGTAATTTTAGGCTATGTTATGAATTATTTTATAAAATGGGCGGGCGATCGCCCTCTTATTCAAGGGACAGTTTCCGCGATTTTGGCCTATAGTGCCTTTATGGTGGCCGAAGGGGGATTAGGGGTTTCTGGAGTTATTGCAGTATTAATGGCCGGGATAGTCTCCTCGGTGTCGGTGTCACGGGGGTTAAACCCAGATACAAGGGAATTTCTCCACGAGTTTTGGCAATATACCTCGTTTCTGGCCAATAGTTTAATTTTCCTACTGATTGGTTTAACGACCATTCAGTTTATCCCCTCTCTCAGTCAGAGTACACCCTTGTTAGAGGTATTGGGACTGATAATTCTCTTAATCACGCTAACACGAGTCTTGGTTGTGTTGGGGATACTCAATCTTGTTAATTATTTCTCCCCTAGTCAGTCTATCTCCTTTCGAGAACAAATCATCAGTATGTGGGGAGGACTACGGGGGGCCGTTTCCCTTGCGTTGGTGTTGGGGATAAACCCTGCAATGGAAGATCGCAATTTATTGGTGTTTCTTACCTTTGGGGTGACGTTGTTTACCTTGTTAATTCCTGGAACAACGATTAAATGGGTGATTCGTCGGTTAAAATTAGACCGACCTTCGATTTTAGAACGGTTGGAGTTGGCCGAGGGGAAGGTGTCTGCATCTCGACAAGCATTGGAGGAGGTGGCCGCATTAGCAGAAAATCCCATGTTTACCCCCCAAGCAATACAATACCCCCAAAGGGCATTAGAACAACAGTTTAAGGAGTCTCAGGAAGCATTAAACCAGCTTAAAGGGGAATTGCAGGCAAGTGAAGGCCAAATGCGTCAGGTATTATGGTTACAGGCCATTGCCATTGAAAATAAACATTATCGTCGTCTCTACGATAAGGGATTGTTGGCTGAATTAACCCTAGAACAATTAAATTTAACCATTACCATTAAGCGAGATGAGGTGTTAGATGGGTTTATCCCCCCCAAAGTTGAACAATGTCGGCCTTGGGAGTTTCGGGTGTGGCGTATGTTACGCTTGATTCCGGGGTTTAATTTCAAGCAACAACAACTCTATCTCTTACAAAGTCGCTACGAATATGCGTTAACGGTGGCCGCAGTGGGGGAGGTGGTGGCCAAGGAGGTGGAACATCTGGTGGAGAATTACGGGATTTCTAGTGCAATTGCAGAGAGTTGTTCCCAATCCTATGCCAATTATACCGAGGAAGCGTTACGGAATCTAGAGGCGATGCGGGAACAACACCCGGAAAACAGTCAACAATGGCAAACTGCGATCGCGCAGCGTGTTGCCCATATTGCTAGTTTAGAGGCTACCCGGTCCCTCACGCAAGAAGGGGCAATCTCGGAGACGGTTGCCACTCAACTGCGTCGTGGGATAATGGATCATTGATAGTTAATAGTTGACGGTGACAGGTGATCGTTTCGTTAACAGGTTGAACAAACAACAAACAACCAATCACCCATTACCCATTACCCATTACCCAACTTATGATCGACTTTCCCCTTGCAAGACAACGCTTTTATCAGGAAATTCAACAACCCCAAGATCAACTTGACTTAGGCAAGGCTGCCCTGTATCTTGCCCAAGAGGAGTATCCTACCCTCGAAATCGACTATTATCTTAATATCCTAGATACCATGGCCGCAGAAGTGGCTGAACAACTTCCGGAGTCGCGGTATCCTTTGAAAATTGTACAAACCATTAATCAATATCTCTACGAGGAGTTAGGATTTTATGGCAACCAGAAAGACTATTATAACCCTCGTAATAGCTTTTTAAATGATGTGCTAGAGCGTCGCACAGGAATTCCGATTACATTATCCCTAGTTTACCTAGAAGTGGCGAAACGTCTTGATTTTCCTATGGTGGGAATTGGAATGCCTGGTCATTTTCTCATTCGTCCAGAGTTTGAAGGAGTGGGGATTTTTGTGGATGCGTTTAATCAGGGAGAAACGCTGTTTGAACAGGATTGTGAGGAACTTTTACAAAAAATTTATCATCCTTCGGCCCAACTCGATCCACGCTTTTTAGAAGCTGTGAGTAAATCCCGTTTTTTGGCGCGGATGTTGAGTAATTTAAAGGCAATTTATTTAAATAAACAAGATTTTAAAAAGGCCATTGGGGCGATTGATCGGATTTTAATGTTATTTCCAGATAATGCCATGGAATTGCGCGATCGCGGCCTTCTCCTCTACCAACTCGACGAATGGACACGGGCGATCCCCGATCTAGAATCTTACCTCGAAAAAGCCCCCCACGCCCAAGATGTCCCCGCTATTCGGCAATTATTAGCCAAAATGAGTTAATTCAAAGGATTTGTAATCAATCAAAAAGTCAGAAAAAACTTAAAAATTCCGATCCCTGTCCCCTTTTGATCCCAAGTTTTTGACACAACTTATTTAGGACTGCTATACCCATTTAAATGCACAACAGCTTACCTGAATCCCCATTCTGTAAGAGTATTTTTCTTGAATTTTACTCCTCCATTTGCTGCCCTTGCATAGCTGCCATTACCGCTTCTAAATTCGTTTGCGCTATTTCTAAATCGGGATTGAATTCTAAGGCTTTCTGTAAAGCAGCAATGGCTTGAGCATAGTCTTCAATTCTCCGTAACGCGATGCCTAACCCTAGCCAAGTATTGGCATCATTGGGATTTAACTCTAAAGCCGTTTCATAGGCAGAAATAGCGGCACTGGATTGGCCAGAAGACATTAAACTGAGTCCCTTGTTATACCATGCTAAGGCTAACTCTGGATCAAGATCAATGGCTTCCTCTGCGGCCCCAATGGCCTCCCCATAGCGGCCCAACCGCCACAAGGTTGCACTCAAATTCACCCAAATATCTTCAATTTTCGGTACTCCCCCCACATAGGCATCCCCCGCTAATGCCTGACGGTAGGCTTCGGCGGCCTCCTCATAGGATTGTAGGGTGACTAAAATGCGGCCTTGGTTAAACCAAGCGCGAGAGGACTGGGGATTGAGATCAAGGGCATTGCGAGTGGCGGCCAATGCCTCGGCATTGCGTTCTAATAGCCATAATGCCACGGATTGATTAATCCAGGCTTCTGCATAGTCGGGTTTAAGGGAAATCGCCCGATTAATAGACGCTAACCCCTCCTCATAGCGCAATTGCCCAATAAAGGCATTGCCCCGTTGATTCCAAGCATAGGCCGCCCCAAATGATCCCCAACGGCCATCGCCCTCTTGAATGGCTTTATTACAGGCTTTTGCGGCTTCTTCGTATTGGCCAATACGGTTTAAGGCGGCGCATTGATGGGCTAAGGCTAGGGCATAATTGGGACGTAGGGTTAAGGCCCATTCTTGGGAATTTAAGGACTCGGTATTGCGGCCCAATAAGCCTAACAAATCTCCTTGTTCTGACCAAGCAACGGCATTTTCGGGATTAATGGCTAGAGACTGGTTATAGGAGTCTAGGGCTTCGTTAAATTGGGCTAAACTGACTAACACCCGGCCTCGATTTAACCAAGCTAAGGCGGGACTTTCTAACCCCCAATTGCCTGCTTGAATGGCTTTATCACAGGCGACTAACGCCTCCTCGTAGCGACTTAATGCCCATAAAGCGGAACACCGGCCCGCCCATCCGGGGGAATAACTGGGGTTGATGCGGGTGGCCCAGTCGTAGGAGTCTAGGGCTTCGGAAATGTTGCCCATTTGTTCTAGGGCTTCTCCGCGATTGTACCATGCGATCGCAGGGGTATCTTCTCCCCAGTCTCCATCAATCTCGATACTCTCCTCACAGGAGGTGACAGCATTCTCCGTTTGTCCCAATTCTACTAACGTCGAACACCGTTTGGCCTGAATAAAGGAATTGGTGGGGTCTTGTCGTAATGCCTGTTCATAGGAGACTAACGCCTCTGCAAACCGTTCTAACTTAAATAAAATATCCCCGCGATCGTTCCACGCCTCCGCATCCCCCGGAAATAGCCCCACCGCCTTATCACAGGCTTTCATGGCCTCCTCCAACTGTTCCGTCTCTCCAAGGGTATTACACAAACTCGCCCAGTAATCAAAATCCACTAAGTCCTCTTGGGCCACCACCGGACTCCCCACCATTGGCAAAAACCATAGTGTAGAATTCAACAATAAAAAGCCAATCTGCTGTAAATAACCTCTCATCATCCCCCTTTTAATTCATAATGAATAATTTACAACCCCCATCACCCATCACCCAAATCAATTTCACAAGCACTCTCAGTCCCATCCTGTAAAATAGTACGACAATAGAAGACCTTTTCTAAAATCGTATTTTCTAAATTCGCCCCCTCTAAATTCCCATCAATTAACCTCGCCCCCGTAAAATCAGCCCCCTCCAAATTCGCCCCTCTTAAATCTGCATTTCTTAATATCGCATTGCGAAAATTCACCCCCACTAAATAACTATTAGATAAATCAACATCTTGTAAACTCCTTCCCTCCGCCCCTCGACTGATAATATCGGCAACAACTTGCCATTTCTCCCCCAATAATGTCCCCGGATTGAGTAAAACATCCTGAAAATTAACAAAATCTAATTTCGCCCCCCTTAAATCCACATCACTTAACCTAGCATTCCTTAAATTAGCTTTAGTTAAATCCGCCCCTTTAAACTCCGAATGTTCAATATCTGCCCCTAAAAAATTAGTCTCAGTTAAATCTGTATTTCTGAAATCCACATATCGTAAAGCCGCTTCTTCAAAATTACTTTGGGGTAAGTCTGCACCATTCAAATTTACAATAAATAAATAGGCTTGACTTAAATCCACTGCCGCTAAATTACTTCCTTCTAAATTAACCCCTTCTAAATTTGCGCCACTGAGATCAAATCCCTCTAAATCCCGTCCCAATACTCTAGTATTCACTAACTCCCAAATTAACGTCCATTTTGGATCAAATACCGTATTACTACTAATTTGTGTCCCTTTTAAATTAGTGCGAAATAACGTTGCCGCCCCGAAATTAGTCCCCACTAACGTTGCATTTTTTAAAGTTGTATTAGATAAATCTGCTTCAACTAAATTCGCCCTCGTTAAATCCGCCCCTTCTAAATTCGCTTCAACTAAATTTGCTAATGGCAAATTTGCCGAGGTTAAATCCGCATTTTTTAAACTCGCATCTTCTAAAATAGCCTCGGTTAAATCCGCAAATTGTAACTCTCCTCCCCCTATATTCGCTCGTTCTAAATTGGCTTTTCCTAAATTGGCATTCTCTAAAACTGCCCGAAACATATAAACCCCAGGCAACTGCGCTTCTCGTAAATCCGCCCCTTCTAAATTTGCGCCGCCTAAATTAGAATTACGAAAATCAGCCCGTTGTAAATCTGCCCCCAGTAAATTAATTCCCTCTAACTTAGCCCCTTTAAAATCAGCATTGCGTAAATCCGCATTTTCCGCATCTCCCCCCCGCAAATCTCGCCCCCCTAATGGTGCATTTACCAAGTCACACCCAATACAGGCTTTTGTATCAATAAACTGCTCTAAATGTGCGCCATTATAAGCCAAAACGGGCAGAGAAAGAAGCAGACAAACAGACAATGATATTAAAAAATAATGGAGAATGGAGAATGGAGAATGGAGAATGATTCTTTTTCTCTTTTTACCTAACATAACGGACTCCTTATTTGAGGGATTGCCCCAAAAATGATTAATTGCGAATTGCTGATTGCTGATTGCTAATTTTTAATTGTTTAATACAACAC